>JBLIEW010000022.1:0-69847 GCA_047633255.1 Colwellia sp. | reverse complement strand
CCGACGAAATTACTTGCTTCATCTATGCGTTAACTCACTCAATTTGAAAAGAGAAAACATTATGGCTCGAAATAAAGCAGGATATTTTACGGTTTAACTTGACGTGGGGAGTCATACCAACGCCCTATTAAGGGGCAAATGATAGTTGGCTAAAATGTGTAGCGGAGCGGAACTAGCCAACTGTTATTTGTCCCGCTTGAATAGCTTGTTATGTAATTGGTTATTATGAACTTTACAGTAACAAACAATACTAATATATAACAGATTAACGGAAGAAATAAATAACACCCACCGCCTAACATAAACCTAACTGTGAATTTTGAGCCACCAAATAAACGTAAAAAGCGTGACACAACTTTAGCTTTGCGACAAAACTCGTTTTATAGCGAAAAATACCAAACTACAAAGCGAAAACTCAAGGCAAAAAAAACTAAACCAACCTGAAAACACCAAACTTATAAAAAGAATTTACCCTTAAAAGAAGGCGGTACATAGACGCCCCATTAAGAGGCAAATAATAGTTGGCTAAAATAAGCGACGAAGGAGCAAATAGCCAACTGTTATTTGTCCTGCTTGAATGGCTTGTTATACGCAATTTTGAATTTATTCGCTTCGAGAAGAGAGCGCAGATCCACTAGAGTAAATAGAAGATTGGTTATCATGGTTTGAGTTACCGAAATTAAAGCGAAGCCCCATACCAATAAAATCTGAATTTGCCGAAAAATGTAGAAATTTATAACCAAATTGTAGACTTTTTGAAGTGGTTACATAACCAGCGTACCAGCCATATTGGTGTTTAAGACCAAAATCTAAACCAACTGATGTGTCCTCATGCTCTTCATATTGACCAACAGATAAGCCTGCATATGGTATATATGGAGTTTTTTCAAAATGGTATTGATACCCTAAATTAATATCCCATCCACTAAAATTAGCAGAACTATATTCGACCGCACTATCATTGTGGCAATGGTATGGTTGACTACCCGCGTGACAACCGTTGATATCAGTACCACCAGAGTGTGAATATACTTTAGTTGAAATTAATGTGATTAAAACAAGGGGAATTAAAAAAGACTTCATATTATATCCATAGGTGGAAGTGTGATTTTGCGTATAACAGCTTGTTAGACGGGAAAAAATCCTTCTTTCTACAAGATGAGATTAATCGTCCATAATTTTATAATGTTAAGAGCTTACTTGATTATTAATTACAACTCAATCAGTTAAAAGTATCGACTTAATTGGTTGATGTGTGAAAGAAGGCAATTTGCACGCTTTCTTGTAGAAAGAAGGAATTAAAGGTAACTGTAAATAAACAATGTTGTAAAAATACATAATCAGACTATTTTTTTATTAACAAATCCTTTTAAAAACGAGTTAAACTAAGAAAAATGTGGGGTAGGTCTAATTTAACTAACTTAGCGCTGCAAAATCATCTGTCGCCTTAACCAAAGCATCAATAATCTTAGGCTCATTTACCACATGTCCTGCCATTTCAATAATCGATAATTCAGCTTCAGGCCAGTGTTTTTTTAATTGCCATGCTTGCTCAAGCGGGCACACCATATCATGACGGCCATGAATAATTTTTGTCGGTATGTGCCGAATAGTCTGGACAAGGTCAAGTAACGGCTCTTTGGCAATAAAGCAGTGATTGATAGAATAATACAGCTGAATAATTGAAGGCACTTTATTGTCTTCATTTTTTGAACTTTCTACTGAACTTTCTACTGAGTTTTCTATTGAATTGTCTATGGCGTTGGCTTCAAAGCTTAATGTCTCTTGCCAATAAATAAGACTTGATTCCCAGTGTTCTAACTTATTAAAAATATCGTTTGATAGCTTAGTGTCATCACCAGTGAGTTGTTTATAGATTACTGATAGCGGCTGGGCTTGTTGTGAAAGAGGTAGGTCTTCAACTAAGTTATCCCACGCATCAGGAAATATTTTAGCCGCACCATTTTCGGCATAAACCCAATCAATATCTTGTTCACGGGCAAGAAATACGCCACGTAATATTAAGCCTGATACCCGCTCGGCAAAATGGTGCGCATAATATAAGCCGAGTGTAGTTCCCCAAGAGCCACCAAAAACTAACCATTGTTCAATGCCAATATGTTGTCGTATTGCTTCCATATCTTGAATAAGATTAGCGGTCGTATTGTGTGCTAATGCGCCATAAGGGCGAGAACGTCCACAGCCGCGTTGATCAAACAAAATTATATGATAGAGCTCAGGGTTAAAGAAACATCGATGTGATGGCCGGCATCCTGATCCCGGCCCCCCATGTAAAAACACCACTGGAATACCTAAAGGATTGCCACATTGCTCTATATAAAGGTGATGTTCTATCGCTGACTCTTTATCAATCAGTGCGCCAGTTATCCCGTCATTAGTGACGGTTAGGTGATAATGCTTAAAAGGCTCAATGGCAGGGTAGAGTGATAACATTTACTTATACCTAGGGTTATAAATTTATCTTTGTTGACTAAACTTAGGACTAAAACTAATCAGTGCTAAAACGGCGGTGATTACGGTAGCGCCTAATACTACACTAAAAGCGCCTAAGTTGAGTTGTCCAAAGAGTGCAAACCGCAATAATTCAATACAATAGGTAAAGGGGTTGTACTGACAAAGTCGATATAACCAAATACTGGCTTCTTGCATTTTCCACAACGGATATAAAGCACTGGAAAGAAAGAACATCGGAAAAATAACAAAGTTCATTACCCCAGCAAAGTTTTCTAATTGTTTTATTAAGCTTGATAACAGTAAACCTAAAGCGCCTAAGAAAAAAGCAATAAGAAACACCGCCGGTGCTGCTGTTAAATAACCTAAAAGTGATATATCAACATCAACCAGTTGCGCACAAAGTAAAAAAACATACACTTGCATTAACGATAAAAAAGCAATGGCAATTAGCTTACAACATAATAAAAAAGGCATGGGTAACGGGCTCATTAACAATACTTTCATACTGCCCATTTCTCGATCATACACCATGGAAAGTGAGCTTTGCATACCATTGAATAATACTATCATGCAGCATAAGCCGGGAATGATATATTCTTGGTAGGTAATATAGGTGCCATAAGGCTCCATAATAGAAACACCCAGGGCGGCCCTGAAACCTGCAGCAAAAACAATTAGCCATAAGAGGGGCCTAACTAAGGCGCTAAATAAACGCGAACGTTGCTGAATAAAACGTGATACTTCTCGTTTAACAATACCTAAACAGCAATAATAATAGTGGTTAAAGGTCATACTGCCTCCGTATTGTGGGTTAAAGCAAAGTACAGTTGGTAAATGTCGTCTACGTTATATTGCTCACACAATAAACTGCTTTGGTCGTGTGCTTGAATTTCACCTTTGTTGATAATAATCAGTTGATCACTTTGTTCTACTTCGTCCATTAAATGGGTTGTCCACAATACACAAATGCCAAGCTCGGTACACAGGTTACGTACATATGAAATAATTAATAAACGACTCTCAACATCTAAGCCAACGGTGGGTTCGTCAAGTAATAATACTTTAGGTTGATGTATCAGTGCGCGGGCAATTTCTACTCGCCGTCTATGGCCACCATTGAGTGTTCTTACTTTATCGTTCAAACGTTCAGTTAAACTTAACTGCGATAAAATAAGTTCAATATTGATCAGTGCCTTTTTCGGTGCTATGCCATGTAAAGAGGCATAATAAAGCAGGTTTTGTTTTACTGATAAATCTAAATCTAGGGTACTCTGCTGAAAAACAACGCCCATTTGAGACATTATTTTTGATTTATTATGACTCAAATCCTCTTCGTTAATGCTAATGGTGCCATTAACGGTTTGCGTAAGCCCGGTTAGTAATGAAAACAAAGTACTTTTACCCGCACCATTGGGACCTAATAACACGTTAAACCCTGTACTTAAGGATAGGTTTACTTTGTTAAGCGCCTTTTTTTTGCCATATGCGAAAGATAAATCGTTGATCACTATGCCCATACTATGACTCCTTCACTTATTATTTACTGTGCCTGATAGCCACACCCCAAGGGAAACGACCTACTTTTATTGATTTTGTCACTTTCATTTTATCTACATCAATAACAGAGACATCACCGCTAATACCGTTGGTCGTTAGCAGTTGGCTTTGATCTTCATTTAGTGCTAATTGCCAAACTCGGCGACCCACTAATAAATATTTTTCAATCTCCATGGTTTGTCTATTAATTACGGCAACATGGTTTGCTGGCCCTAAGGCAACAAAAGCAAAGTGGCCATCTAGACTTAATTCTATGCCTACCGGTTGCACTCTATCTCGATGAATACCGCGAATTTTAAAGGTAAACTCTTTAATTATTTCTTTAGTGGCAACGTCAATAACCACCACCGCACCACCAATTTCAGAGCTGACCCATAAAAGTTTGTTATCTTGAGTGAATTTTACTGATCTAGGTCTGGCACCCACTAACGTATTGGCAATAATTTTATTAGTTTTAGTGTCTATCCAGTGCACCATATTAGTGGTTTCTGAGGTAACCACAACCAAGTTACCATCAGGGCTTACTGCCAAGCCTTCAGGTTCAACACCAACCTCAATTTGAGTAATAACAAGGCTAGTGGCAATATCTATTACCGTTAAAATAGCATCGTCTTCATTTGAGGTGTAAATAATTTTACCATTAGGGTGAAGAGCAATTGTTTCAGGGTCTTCGCCTGAAGGTAATTCACCGACAATTTTTTCAGTCTTTAAATCGAGTATTTGAATACGATCAGAGTCGCTGGCGCATATGTAGGCAAGTGATTGTTCGTGATTAAAAATAATACCTCTGGGTCTTTGACCTACGGGTATTTCTTTAATTACTTTTTGTTGTTCAAGGTCTATCACCGAAATATTATCGTCTTTTTCGTTGGTAACATAAGCCAACTCTCCCGCGGTTACCGATAAACTATTACTAAATAAAAATAAGCTAAGTAAAAATAAGCCAAGTAAAGATTTAATGTTCATAATATTCCTTTGAAAATGAAGTTTTTTAAAAGTAAGATTTTTAAAATAGCTTCTTTGAATGTGTTTAGTTGGCCGTGCTTAATTGAATAGTTAGTTAAATAGTTAATTGGCATCACAGTGAGACTCCTGTCGATCAAAACCTAAGGTGTCTAATTCCGTGATCGGGTGCAAAATTCCCGCTTGCGGAGATTGAGAGACTAAACCATGAGGTTGTATTAACGCGATTGGCATTCTTAGCTGTCCGTTCCAAGCACGAAAACTAAGCTTGCGTCCTTTATAGGCGGCTAATTTAAAATCAGCTGATCTAATGTAATCAGTTAACTCTTTTACTGATGCCGAGTTGATTTTATGCACCGCTTGGGCAACCGATCTCACCGCAAGGTAGCCATTAAAGTCAATTTCATTCATATGGCGGCTTGTTAATTTAGTAAAGCGAGATTGTAATTGTGCGGCTCCCCATTGTTCTATTACCGTGTGCCAAGACAACGCTTCAAGCCCGGCAGAGCCAACAACAGGCCTAGGTAAGTAAGTGTTGAAAGGAATGTATTCAGCAAAATCTTTAGTTTGGTCGGCAACATAGACCACATCATATTCTTTAGGTGTTTGTGTGAAAAGTGGTATTTCTTGTTGTGCACTTCGTCTGAGATCGGTATTAAAATTCCATGTTTTTTCTGAAATTATTTTAAGACCATAGCGTTTAGCTGAGCGTTTAAATGAGTTAGCTAAGGCAATATCAGCCGGCTTTTCGCCACGAATGAGTAATACGTTACTTAAACGTCGATAAAGTAGCCACTGAGCTAATGCATCAGACTTCATGGCATTACTTGGCGCAGTATGCAAAATTGTAGTCAAGCACTGGCTATCTCGTAATTCATTTGAAAATTCACTTATATTGAACAATAAAACCGGTTTGTTTTTCGCCCACAAGTGGATTTCATTCAAGACAGGGAGTGGGGTATCAAGGATGAAAATAGCTTTTCCAAGACTGAACTCTTCCTTTAAACGCGCCAATAAATTTTGTTGCTTAGTAAATTCAAAGGATGTGAGGGTAAAGTGTTGCTGTAAAAATTTTCCGGTGGTATTTGAGTCTTCTATGGCTAACCTTGCCCCTTGATAGCCACTGTCACCGGCCATTTCTAAAATATTTGATAATGCTGGCGCTTGCTGCTTTTGCAGCTTTAAATAAGTGATATCAATAGATAAAGGGCTTGAGAAAGCATTAATACTAGTTAAAAAACTAGATAAAAGCATAAAAGATATAAAGCTGAGTTGTGTTGATTTTTTAGGTAAACTTTTTTTTAGCATAGTTCTTATCATAGGTTTTAGCATCGTATTTCAATCTCAGCTGAATGATTAATCTTTAAGTAGAACGGGTAAAGAAATAATAAGGTCTTATTATTTCTCATCATATAGTAGTAATGAACTGATTTATAGGTTGGGCATTAATTGTGTAATGTGTATTAACACTATGTTTTTTAAGTGTTTACCTATACTTATCATGGTTGCGGTTGATTAAAATCCTACTAAAGGATGAGGTGAACATATCTAAAGTACAGTTCGGAAATAACAAACAATTCGCTAGACTAGCTTCATACAATTTAAAAGCAGTACTAAGAGGTTTTAAAAATGACTAAGTTAAGTTTTAAGCGCAAATGCTTGATTGCCTGTATATCTTTTGCTTCGTATGGCGTATCAGGTCATGGATCGGTAACACCACAATCAATAGACACATCTGAACTACCTCAGCTAGGGGAAGAGTGGCTAGAAAGAAACCCTTATCGTGAAGTAAAAGGCGATGTGCGTAAAAATGTGCTTAGTATTGGTGCATCAGCATACAATCAAAATTGTGCTCGTTGTCATGGCTTAGGCGGCATCTCTGGTGGTATAGCCCCTGATTTGCGTATGCTAGCAACTGATTATGACGGTGATGAGTGGTATGGTTATCGTGTACAAAATGGTGCGGTACGTAACGGCGCTGTCTATATGCCAAAAATGACCGAACATTTATCTCAAGAAGCGCTTTGGTCTGTTCGAACTTGGTTAGAGTCGGTTAAGCATGAAGAAGAGTAATTCCCATTTACTTTTTTTAGCCTTTAGCTGTTGCTGGTTTCTTTGCGCAACAGCTTTTTCCCGATCTTATGATGACATTATAGAAACTGATGAAATTGTTATCGCTGTTTATAGTGACTTTGAACCTTTTTCTTATGTAGTTAACGGTAAAGAAACAGGCATAGATGTAGACTTAGCACACGCAATCGCAAAAAAACTGGGTGTTAAACTTCAATTACGTTGGATGACCGCTGATGAGAGTGTTGAGGATGATCTGCGCAATAATATCTGGAAAGGACACTTTCTAAAAAGAACGGTTGCTGATTTGATGTTAAGAGTGCCATACAACAGAGATTATTCTTTGTTGCGTGATGATATTGGCGAGCTAGTTCATCAGTACGTTCATATGTTTGGCCCTTTTCATACTGAATCTTGGAAGGTTATCTTTAATAGTAAAAAAATTGAATCAGTAGAAACTATTGCTGTGTTTCAATATCATGATATTGGTGTTGAAGTGGATTCTATTCCTCAGTTTTATCTCACGTCTGCCTTTCAAGGCAGAATGAGGGATCGCGCCAAACAATACCCATCAATTAGTGAAGCCATTACTGCGATGACTGAAAGTCAAGTTGATGCAGTGATGGGACTTACCAGCCAAATTAGTCACTATCAAGGTGAACTTTCTAAAACAAACTATCCTCTGGCTAAAAATGCTTTTCCTATGATGGGACAGCAGCAGTGGGACATCGGTATGGCCGTTAAAACGGATTACCGAGAATTAGGTTATGCGGTAGGTGATATCGTTGAAAAAATGATAACAACCGGTGAAATGGCGACAATTTTCGCTAAATATAATGTGACCTACAAAATACCTGATCTCTATAAATTTATTAAATAAGTACTCATCCTAAATGATGAGTCAAATTCATACTGCTGTTTAATAGTCAATGTAAGAACAACATTTTATGATTAATTCAACCTACATAATTAAAATAAATTTAGCAGGTTGTATAAAAATATAAATAACATATAAAAGTATAAACGGTATCAAAATCAAATTGTAGATTCAATTCCATGAGGGAAAAACAATGATTAAAACGACTAAAACTAAAGTATTGTCATTATCGATGATAGTCTCTTTAGCAATAACAGGCATGGCAAATGCAAATGTAACCAACAAAGATATTTTAAATGATCAAATGACAACTGATGATGTTGTTTCTTACGGCATGGGCCTTAAAGGACAACGTTACAGTCCATTAGACAAAATCAATACGGAAACGGTTAAAGAAATGCGACCTGTTTGGGCTTTTTCATTGGGCGGTGAAAAACAACGCGGCCAAGAATCACAACCCATGATTAAAGATGGCGTTATGTATATAACGGGCTCTTATTCGCGTGTTTATGCTATTGACGCCAGAACAGGTGATGAGCTTTGGCAATACGATGCAAGATTACCTGATGGCATAATGCCTTGTTGTGACGTGATCAACCGTGGTGTTGCTCTATACGGTGATTTAGTTATTTTTGGTACTCTAGACGCTAAACTTGTTGCCCTTGACAAAGATACCGGTAAAGTTGTTTGGAAAAAGAAAGTAGAAGATTATAAAGCCGGTTACTCAATTACTGCTGCGCCAATTGTTGTTAAAGGTAATGTTATTACTGGTGTTGCGGGTGGTGAGTTTGGTGTTGTCGGTAAAGTTAGAGCGTATGATGCTAAAAACGGTAACCTAGTATGGGAACGTCCTACTGTTGAAGGCCATATGGGTTATATCTGGAAAGATGGCAAGAAAATGGAAAACGGGATCTCTGGCGGTAAAGCCGGACAAACGTGGCCAGGTGACTTGTGGAAATCAGGTGGTGCTGCGCCATGGTTAGGCGGTACTTACGATGCTGATGTAGATTTATTGTTTTTTGGTACGGGTAACCCTGCACCTTGGAACTCACATTTACGCCCGGGTGATAACCTTTTCTCGTCATCTCGTTTAGCGCTTGACCCTGATACCGGTAAAATTGTTTGGCATTTTCAAACAACACCACATGATGGTTGGGATTTTGATGGTGTAAACGAATTAGTTTCTTTTGACTATAAGCAAAATGGAAAAACGATTAAAGCAGCAGCTACTGCTGATCGTAATGGTTTTATGTATGTACTTAACCGTGAAAATGGTGATTTCATTAGAGGTTTCCCTTTTGTAGATAAAATTTCTTGGGCTTCAGGTCTAGATAAAAACGGTCGTCCTCTTTACATTGATAGCAACAGACCAAGTGATCCTGCTGATTCTAAAGATGGTAAAAAAGGTAGCTCTGTTGTTGCAACACCCGCTTTCTTAGGCGCTAAAAACTGGATGCCAGTTGCTTACAGTAAAGACACTGAATTATTCTATGTTCCATCAAATGAATGGTCTATGGATATTTGGAATGAACCAACAGCCTATAAAAAAGGCTCAGCTTATTTAGGCGCTGGTTTTACAATTAAAGCAATCAATGAAGATTACATTGGTGTTTTAAGAGCGATGGATCCAAAAACGGGTAAAGAAGTTTGGCGTTACAAAAACTACTCACCTTTATGGGCGGGTGTCTTAGCAACGGCAGGTAATTTAGTCTTTACCGGTAACCCTGAAGGTTACTTGTTAGGTTTGAATGCTAAATCAGGTGACGTTGAATATAAATTCAATACTGGCTCTGGTATCGTTGGTTCTCCTGTGACTTGGGAAATGGATGGCGAGCAATATATCTCAGTATTATCAGGCTGGGGTGGCGCTGTTCCTTTATGGGGTGGCGATGTAGCTAAACGTATTAAACACTTAAACCAAGGTGGTAGTGTTTGGACATTTAAACTACCTAAATAGATAATACTATACTTAGTAAGTGTAAAGTTTAATAAGTGTAAATTTAGTGAGTTTAAAATAAAAAAAGGTTGCCATTGGCAACCTTTTTTTGTTCTTTTTTTTAGCTTAAGTAAACCCAAATTAGATCATTGAGTCATTGTTACTTGGCTTTTCTTTTGAACTGGTCACTACTAAAACGGGTTAAACCTTTTTGGGCTTTATTCTTAGCGCTGTTTTGCTTTTGGCCTGGGCTTGTTTTGAAACCTTGCGCGTTATTCTTACCTGATCTATTACCATGATTTTTTTGCTCACTACGGGTTTCTCTGGGTACTAAACAATTTGGCGCTGAGCCAATCAGTTTTGTTAAGCCCATCTTAGTTAAGGCTTCACGGATAACACCCCAGTTAAGCGGATCATGATAACGTAATATAGCCTTATGCAAACGTCGTTGAATCGCGCCTTTAGGCACGGCAACTGAGCCATCTTTTTTTGCTATATTCTTAGTCGTCACATTACGTAATGAATTAATTTCTGTATGGTAAAGCGTCGTCGCATTGGCCAATGGCGAAGGGTAAAAGTTTTGTACCTGATCTAATTTAAAGTTATTTTCTTTAAGCCACAATGCCAAGTTAACCATGTCTTTATCCGTTGTGCCTGGATGTGCTGAAATAAAATAAGGAATTAAATATTGCTTTTTACCGGCCAGTTCAGAGTAATGATCAAACATTTCTTTAAACTTATTATAACTGCCCATACCCGGCTTCATCATATTATTTAATGGGCCTTCTTCGGTGTGTTCAGGCGCTATTTTTAAATATCCGCCTACATGGTGGGTGGCTAATTCTTTCACATATTCAGGATCTTTTATCGCTAAGTCATAACGAACACCTGAAGCTATTAATACTTTTTTGATGCCTTTAACTTTTCTCGCTTTTCTATAAAGCTCAATGGTTGGCGTGTGATCGGTATCTAAATGACCACAAATAGTGGGCCAGACACAGGAAGGCTTGCGACAAGTCGCTTCGGCTTTTTCACTTTTACAGTTAAGCTGATACATATTGGCGGTTGGTCCGCCTAAATCTGAAATCACCCCAGTGAAACCAGGAACTTTGACTTTAATATCTTCAATTTCAGCAATGATTGACTCATGCGAACGTGATTGAATAATACGACCCTCATGCTCAGTTATGCTACAAAACGTACAACCGCCAAAACACCCACGCATAATATTAATAGAGGTTTTTATCATGTCATAAGCAGGTATTTTTGCTGTGCCATAACTTGGATGTGGAACACGTTGATAAGGCAAGCCAAATACACCGTCCATTTCTTCGGTAGATAGTGGCTTTGCCGGTGGGTTTAACCAAATAATTCGGTCACCATGACTTTGCACTAATGGTTTAGCAGAAGTTGGGTTTACTTCTTGATGAAAAATACGCGACGCATGGGCGTACAACGTTTTATTATTTTTAACTTGCTCAAAGGTGGGTAAGTTAATGTAAGTAGTTTCCCAAGGTTTGGTTTTTTCTTTCCACGATTTATTCTTTTTATAGGCTGGAGCGACAGAGGTAATATCAATAATTTGCGCTGTTTTAGTGATATCTTTTTCAATACTGTCTGTTTTTGATTGCTCAGCGTTGTCGTCACATGACTGAGCGGTCATATCTTGATATGGGCTTGGGATCGCATCAATTTTTCCAGGGCGATCAATATCACGTGAGTCAATACCTTTCCAACCGGGTAATGCTTGTTTAGCCAAAAATGCACTACCGCGCACGTTGGTAATTTTTTTAACGTCTTCGCCACGGCCAATACGGTGAGCAATTTCAATAAGCGGTCGTTCGGCATTACCATAAATAAGCAGATCTGCTTTGGAGTCAAATAATACCGATTGGCGCACTTTATCAGACCAATAATCATAGTGGGCTATACGGCGCAAGCTTGCTTCAATACCACCAATAATAACAGGTACGGCTTTATAAGCTTCTTTACAACGCTGAGTATACGCTGTTACGGCTCTGTCTGGCCGTTTACCGCCTTCATCGTTAGGTGTGTAAGCATCATCATGGCGCATACGACGCTCGGCAGTGTAGCGATTTATCATTGAATCCATATTGCCGGCAGTAACACCAAAAAACAAATTAGGCTGACCCAACTCCATAAAGGCATCTTTTGATTTCCAATCAGGCTGGGCAATAATGCCGACACGAAAACCTTGTGATTCAAGCATACGACCAATAATAGCCATACCAAAGCTCGGATGATCCACATAGGCATCACCCGTAACAATAATAATATCGCAACTGTCCCAACCTAAGGTATCCATTTCTGCGCGAGACATCGGAAAGAATGGTGCTGTGCCGTAGCATTCAGCCCAGTACTTAGGATAATCGAATAAAGATTGTTGTGGTGTTTGGCTCAGTGCTTTAGTCACTATTTTACTCACTATTATAAAGGACATATTTATCGAAGCCATTGATACAATAACTCGTAAATCACTACTCAAAAAGTAGGCGCGTGATTATAGCATCATTACTACGGTGGTAATAATACTAATTTCGCAACAAAAATAAAGGTATTAAATGATAAGAAGTCATTACAAGTGGTGCTTGTAACTCATTGTTATTTATGTTTTTCATTTTATTTTGATATGTTTTATTGGGGTTTTGTCTATTCAAAAAGTACATTTACTGGCTCTGGGAGAGCCGTTATTTATTAATATTTGAAGGCTAAGCTTTCTTTCGTCTAGCGATAACTAAACCCAAACAACCTAAAGCGAATAACCAAATTGATGCAGGCTCGGGTACTTCTGTGATCGCTTTAGCACTTGCAGAGGCAATCGACTGGCCGTTAGTACAACCTTCCTGTCCAATGACGCTATCCGCGCCAAATTCGATGAAATTGGTTGCTGAATAAGCACCGCCACAATCATTACCTATACCCGCTATTAAAGCATTAGCGCCTGTTTTGACGAAGCCTTTCGCAAAAATATAACCTCTAGCTTCCGCGCCTGCACCTAGTGATGTGAAACCGGCTGCGCCTGATTTGTCACCCAATACATTCCAAAGAATACTGCTGTTATCGGTTACATTCTTCAATACTACCTTTGAGTTTGCAGCAAAGCTCAGGTAGTTAGCTATGTTGAAAACCCAAGAACCGTCTACCCCTTTACCATCAAGCGTGAGGGTTTTTCCGATAGCAATCGTCAAATAATTTACCGTGCTATAGATACCAGCTTCGAGCGTCTCATCATTTGTCCCAAAAGTAGTTGATACTAATTCTCTTTCTGTTTTTAATTCCTTCAACGTTTTTTGCACAGTCGTAATTAAGTTTTCCTGATCCTTTACTACGGGGAGAGGAGGGGTGACCTTTAAAGAATTCGCCGTAAGTTTACCATCTATGAGAACTCCAGCACCAATGGTTGTCGTTGTACCGGCATCAACATCGCCACCGAAAATTGCACCAGCGCCTACAGTGACTGTACTTCCGGCTAAAACATCGCCCTCAACTTCAACAGCAGCGGCTATTGTTGCGGTGGTTCCGGCCACAAGATCACCTTTAATCTTCACTTTTGCACCAAGGGTTGTGTTGGTTCCAGTCTGAATAGAGTTATCGACCATTGCAGCCGCGCCTAACGTTGCAGTTGTTCCTGCTTGAAGATGGCCACCGACACTTGCAGCAGCCCCGAGGGTTGCTGCGGTTCCCGTCATAACATCGCCTCCTACACTTGCATTTGCGGCGAGCGTTATTGCGGTGGCACTCTGAATATTACCACCGACCGATGTACGTGCGCCGAGACTTATATAACCACTGGCATAGAGCGACTGGTTATTTAGGTCCGTACTTAACAAAGGTTGAAAACTAGCTTGTGCGTTAGAGATAATAGAGAGCAATGAGATAAATAGTAATTGATTTATCAATTTCAAATTAGACACCATTTTGTATATCTGATACTTTCAGAATATATAAAAACTTAATCCTTATAAAAAAAACAACTAGTCCCTCAGTTATTACATGTAATAAGTATACATAGGCTATATATTATACACACGGTATAGTCTAATTAATATAACTTAAAGGATTTAGTTATAAGCTGATGTAATATTTATTTACTTGCTAGCTTATCTAATAATTGCTGTGACAATTGATGTTCTTCAAAATCAGCAGGTAAAATTATTAATTTAGTTAATATTTTTTTCGCCTCATCTACCCGTTGTGATTTTACTAATGCGTATGCAATATGGTACAGAATGTTAGGGCTAGTAGAAGATAAACTAAAGGCTTGTCTTAAGTAAGATAACCCCAAATCTAACTCTCCAGATAACACCAATGCCCAACCAACAGTATCTATAATCGTGGGCATGCTTGGGTCTAGCGTCAAAGCCTTCTTAGAGGTTTCTATCGCCAGAGAATAATTTTCATCTCGAATATAAATCATTGCTAAATTATTAAGAGCTAACGCTTTTTTCATTTGTGGTATATTATTTTTTAACAGTATTTGATATTGATTTTTGGCCTCTTGAAAGTGTTTGTGCTCTAGTAAATGATCGGCTAACAAATGGCGATGCAATAATAACTCAGGATTTTCAGTAACGAGAGTGTTTAGTTCAGCAATAAATTTTACTGATAAATACTTTTTTTTACTGGTTTGATATAGTTTACTTAATGCGATCACATTACTGTGATCTTGTTTAGCCACTTTTAAATAAGCACTAAAAGCGTCAAAAGGTTTATCTCTAGCATTAAAGATATCTCCTTGCAAAATAGTGAGACGAACATCGTTTTTATTCGTTCTTTTTTGAGCATCAGTGAGCAATCTACTTGCTTCATCAATTTTATTTAGCTCAATCTTGATTTTGACAATTGCTATAATAATAGACAATGAATTAGGATCCAATTCTAATGCTTTTTCCTGACTATACTCTGCACCATTGAAGTCTTTTAGTCTTAGCTGTAGCCTGCTTAATTTCATTAAAATGGGAACATTCTTATTGATTGATCCACCCAATATAGCTAATTGACGCTTAGCTTTTTTTAGTTGATTTAATGATATTAATACTTCTGATTTTTTAAATAGCGCTTGAATATTTAGCCTATTATCGCTCAGCATTCGATCAATAACCGAAAGCGCGTCTTGCCATTCTTTTTCTGTAATATAGATATGAGCTAATTCATTAAGCGCAACTGTTCTAACCGAGGATATTTTTGTTAGTCGCTCAAATAGGGCAATAGCAGATACTTTATTACCTAGTTGATATTCAACTTTGGCGAGTAATAATGCACTTTGGTTATTATTTTTATTTTGATTTATAACCTCAATCAATATTTCTTTTGCTTTGTCTAGCTGACCCAAATTAAGTTTTAGTAAAGCATAACTAGTACTTACCTCACTATTTTTTGGTTGCCTCAAATATAAGTTTTCTATAATGGCTTTAGCTTTATCGAATTTTTGTAACTCCATCAATATTTGAGCCATTATCAAATGATAACTGCTGTTCATTGGGTAACTATTAGTCAAGGGGGTAATATACTCTAAGCTTTTTTGGAGAGCCCCCATTCTTAATGACAATAGTGACAACGTATATTGGTAATTTTCACCGCCCTTAATGTTGGCATTCTCTAATAAGGCAAGGGCTTGTTCTATACGGCCAGAACTTTCCAGTACATTGGCAGATAAAATTAACACCGCTTCATCTTTAGGGTAATCAGTTCGTAATTTTGATAATACAAAATCGGCTTTGTAATTTTGGTCAAATTTAAGATATAAGCCAGCTAATATCAAGGCATACTGTTTATTAAACAACAGTTCTTTTTCATTTTTTGCTAGTAATAACATAGCATTTTTGGGTTGTTTTTGTTTTCGATAAACATTAGCCAACAGCATGATTTCACTGACCTCAGTTTGATCTGATGATTGGTTTAGATATCTTTTGAATTTATTTTCGGCTTGTAACCAGTTTTGTTGAGCATAACTGGTCATGGCGTCAAGCAATAATAACTGTGGCTGAGACAATAGGAATGACTCATCAATTAACGATAATTGATTACTGAGTTCAGTTAAAACATTTTTTGACAGCTTGGGTTGGTTAAGCTCTTTTAAAATAAGGGCTTTCATAAATTTTGTTTGTGGATCATTTACCGTGATTTTAAGCACTTTGTCGGTAACTTGATTCGCCATATTAAAGTCTTTAATATCAACATAACAACCGATTAATATTCGTAAAGTTTCAATGTTTTTTGGATCAAGCTCATTCGCTTTAGTTAGGTAAGCAATCGCGTCGTTGAGTCGTGTCTCGCTACGAGCAAGGTGACCTTGTAATTGCCATAATATTCCATTGTTAGGTGCAATTGTATTGGCTTTAGTAAGTAGTTCTTTTACCTTCACGTTACTTTTTTGGTAAATATAAACGGTTGCTAACCCTAATAGCGCCTCGATATTATTGGAGTCTTTAGCCAAAATACTTTGATACTCAGTTTTCGATTTTTCGAATTTGTCTAAATTAATATAAGCTCTCGCTTTAATGAGACTATAGGCTAATACACCTTCCTTTTTAAGCGTCATTTTGTTGGCAAAAGTTAATGCTTGTTTAAATTTACCTTGAGATAAAAGGCTTTCCCCGAGCGGATAAATAATTAAGTTGATATCGACACCTTGCTCAATAATATCATTTGTTTCTTGCTCTGCAGCTGCGTAAGATCCCTTGTCTATCAGTACTTTTACTAGTAACAGCTTTGCGGGTAAATTTCGTTCGCTCTGTTGTAAAGCATTTTTCAAATGAATAAAAGCGGTTTCAATATCATGTTGATTATATGCTTGCAGCGCTGCTTCATAATGATTAGTTTTAGCATATGAGATATTTACTATTAACAACAGATAAAGTTGAAGGAAAGAAACGACTAGCTTTCTAAATTTTTTCATAGAGCTTACGACCTATTATTTATTTCTTTGTTATTCTAATGAAATTTATAAATATTAAGATATTAAAAATAAACTGCTAAATTTATATGACTATTTTAGCAGCCTATAAAACCTTAAATATTAGTTTGAAATCGACTCAAAAGTAATTCGCTGTATTTTTGCTATGGAGCGATAATTATCATGTGACCTGTTGTAATCTACTCACATTACCAGACTTAAGTATGATTAAAGTGTTTTTTGGAAAACAACTAAACAACTACTTGATGTTTGAATGTTAGGGGATGTATAAAAATCAAGCTAATCTAAGCCTTCTAGTTCATCTATAATAGTTCTAGCTTGGGCAATGGTACAATCGCTTCGAGCAATTAACGCACTGATTGTTATATCTTCTATGGTTGATGCTATTCTGAGTAATTCATCATGTGTTAAATCTTTATACTCATTTCTTAATAATTTAGCCAACCAAAGCCAGCTTGGTTCATTTGATATATCTACAAAAGCGATGATAGTTTGTAATTGCTCAAAATTAGCCTTGAGCTGCCAATTTCTAGAGCGACCAATACGATGCAGTTCACATCCTTGTTGTCTAATATGGGCTTTTAACTCGTAAGCTTTCATTGTTCTGCGTAAGAACGAAGGTAAGGTAACCGTGTTTATTTTTTCCACGTTATAATCTACATTTCCTCTATAAAAAAGAAAGCCAACAAAAGCTGACTTTCTGTATTATACCCGCTCTACTTGAAGATGCAGATATCAGCAAGTCGAGAAAGGTTTAGCTACCAGAAATTGATTGAAGAGAATAGTTATTTTATTGTCGAAATCAATAACGCAGGAGATGACCCTTTATCGGCTTGCCCGTAGGGAGCTAAGCTAGAAAACCAGTCCTGCGTTGCACTACTCGATAAGGACGCTACATGGATGTAGCTTATGTGGAGAATGCAGGAGCATATTCTCCTGAATAACCATTATCAGCGTATCGCGCCTTGATCTGATTTCCTAGCTTCGCTCTGAAACTGCATCTTCAAGTGGAACGGGTATATATCTTGATTAAAAATGCAGATACTACCATTTCTTTTTCGGTTGAAATAAAACATCTAATTCATTTTCTTCACTTTTAGCTTTTTTAGCAGCATCTTGTGCATTAGTGTTTTTTAGTAAGTTGGTTATATCTGCCAACTGGTTGGTAATTTCTAATTGTTTTGTTGAAACATACTCAGTTTTAATTCGGTGTTTGGCTAGTGTTTGTAATGCTTTTTCAAAATATTGTCTAGCAGAGCCCAGCATTTCTTTACTTTGTGCCTGGCTACCTCGTTTAATTAAACTTTCTATGTTCATTTTTAGTTGCATTGCATCTAAGCGATTATCTTCTTTAGTAAAGGTTTGGGCATCAATAATACCTTTACTTTGTTCTGACTTTAATGTGGCACGAATTTTTTTGATGCATTGTAAAATGGTTAATATCTGCTGCTCGTTATCAGGTACCATAAATATTTCTTCGCTGCTGTGATTGGCAGCTAAATCTTCAGCCGCTTCTAAGCGAGCGTTTAACTCTTGTATTCTACCTTTTATTCCTTTTATTTCAGGCATTATCGCTTGCATTGTTTTAACTGCATTTAAAATTCTTTTATTCAATATTTTAACTAAGTCTGGACTGGAAGGTAAATTAGCCAAATTGACAAGAAGCGTTTCACTTTCATCTACAATAGCTTTCTGTTGAGCAACCTTAGCTCTTTTTTCAGCTTCTTTTTTTTCTTTATGTTGTTGTATAGCACTGACAACAATGACAAAAACAATTAAAGTAATGATTAAACCTATGATAATACTTACCATGTTAAAGCTCGTGTTTTATATAATGTGAACAATTCTTAGCAGTCTACAAAAATTGTCATGGTTAGCAAAGGGTAACTTACAATTAATATGATTAAAACGATAAAAACTTTGGTATAACGGGCAATTGGTAATTATATTCAAAACTAGTTTAAAATATTCTTTAGCTAATTTTGAATAAATATTGAATTAAATGTACAAAATATTCAATTTGAGATGGAATAAATAGTCAATTAAGTATATTATTTTGGTCTAAGAAAGTTCCTGAAGAATATATATGAAATTGCAACAATTGCGTTACATCGTTGAAGTACTAAATAATAATCTTAATGTTTCTGCAACAGCGGAGGCTCTTTTTACTTCTCAACCTGGTATTTCTAAGCAAGTGCGTATGCTTGAAGATGAACTAGGTATTCAAATATTTGGTCGTAGTGGTAAGCATTTAACTCATGTCACGCCTGCGGGACAAGAGGTCATTACAATTGCTCAACAAATTCTATCTAAAGTAGAAGGCATTAAAGCAGTTGCGCGTGAACATACTCAACCTGATCAAGGTAAACTGCGTATTGCGACAACACATACACAAGCACGTTATGCTTTACCTGATGTAATACAAGGGTTTATTAAAAAATATTCCAAAGTATCACTGCATATGTCGCAAGGTACACCTGCACAAATTAGTGATGCAGCCGCGAAAGGCGAAGCCGATTTTGCTATTGCGACAGAGTCCCTTCATCTATACAACGATCTTGTTATGCTACCTTGCTATCACTGGAATCGTAGTATTATTGTTCGTAAAGACCATCCTTTAGCTAGAAAGCAAGGGGTAACCATTCAAGATGTTGCTAAGTATTCGTTAGTAACTTATGTGTTTGGTTTTACCGGTCGTTCAGATTTAGATGAAGCGTTTGAAAAGGCAGGTGTTGAGCCTAAAATTGCTTTTACGGCAACCGATGCAGATGTTATTAAAACCTATGTTCGTTTAGGCGTAGGTATCGGTGTTATTGCCTCAATGGCAATCGACGCTAAAATTGATAGTGATTTAGTCGCTATTGATGCGAGTCATTTATTTAAAGCCAGCACGACTAAAATTGGCTTTAGACGCGGTAGCTTCTTACGAGGGTATATGTATGATTTTATCGAACGTTTTGCACCGCATTTAACTAAAAATGTAGTCACTCAAGCGATGCTGTTAAAAAACAATGTCGAGGTAGATGAACTGTTTACTGATATGGATCTGCCGATTAAATAATTGGGTTATCAACTTTCAATGTACGCAGTTAACCGCTTAATTGCGTGCCTATTTAATACATACTTATACCCGTTACACCTAAAGAAAAATATTTTAGCTGTTTCAATTCTTGCTGAATTTAACACTCTGTTATATTAACGGCTAAACCACCACGTGACGTCTCTTTATATTTAGTTTTCATATCATTACCGGTTTCCCACATAGTTTTGATTACTTTGTCCAAAGATACTTTTGATGTGCCAGTACCACGAAGTGCTAAACGAGAAGCATTAATCGCTTTTACTGAGCCCATGGCATTACGTTCAATACAGGGAACTTGCACTAAACCGCCCACGGGATCGCAGGTTAATCCTAAATTGTGTTCCATCCCTATTTCTGCCGCATTTTCTACTTGAATGGGGCTACCACCCATAATCTCAGTTAATGCAGCTGCAGCC
The DNA here is from genome assembly GCA_047633255.1 of Colwellia sp. Lineage (GTDB taxonomy): Bacteria > Pseudomonadota > Gammaproteobacteria > Enterobacterales > Alteromonadaceae > Colwellia. The sequence continues at coordinate 49,534 of JBLIEW010000022.1, read as the reverse complement.
ATTGAGCAAGCGACGCCAACTTCACCCTGACAACCCACTTCTGCACCTGAAATAGAGGCATTAGTCTTGTATAAAATACCAATAGCCGCTGCGGTGAGTAAATAACGAATACAGTCGTCATCAGATACGGGTCTAACAAATTTATCGTAGTAACATAACACGGCTGGAATAATACCGGCGGCACCATTAGTTGGCGCTGTCACTACTCGGCTTCCTGCCGCATTTTCCTCATTCACGGCTAAAGCAAATAGGTTTACCCAATCTAATGCGTTAAGTGGATCGGTTGACTTATCGACCATTAAAGATCGATACAAGGCGGGTGCACGACGGGTTACTTTTAAGCCCCCAGGTAAAATACCTTCAGTGGCGATACCTCGATCAACACTACTTAACATTGCCTGCCAAATTTCAATTAACTTAGTACGTATTGTGGCCTCATCATTTAAACACTTTTCATTATTCATCATGAGTGTACTAATACTTAATCCGGCACTTTGTGCTTGTTCAAGTAATTGAGCTGCATTGGTAAATATATGAGGTCTAATGATATTACTGTGCAGCGAAAGCGCTTTGTCTTTTTCTTTTTCAAAGTCACAATCTTGTACAATAAAGCCGCCACCAATTGAGTAATAGGTTTGCTCTAAAATCATCTCATCACCTTGATAGGCAAAGAATGTCATGGCATTAGAATGAGCAGGTAAGGTTTTTTTATGATGATAAATAATGGCATTATCTTTTGGAAAGTTCACACTATGGTGACCATCAAGTTGAAGCTTTTGACTACTAACGACTTGCGCTAAAATAGTGTCAATCGATTCAACAGGGATAGTTTCAGGTGTCTCACCGGAAAAACCAAGAATGACTGCTTTACCGGTGCCATGACCAATACCTGTCTGTCCAAGTGAGCCAAATAACTCACATTTCACTCGGTCAATTTTGGTTAATAATGCCTGTTGGTTAAGTTCATCAACAAATTTTTTGGCTGCCTTCATCGGACCAACAGTATGAGAGCTCGAAGGCCCTATACCAATCGAAAACATATCAAATACACTAATCATAACAATCCCCAAATAAAATTTTGTTTTTCGGTGTTATTCCCGAAGTTAATATTGACAATGTTAACTGAAAGACATCGCTTATAGCAATCAATATTAGTGCTGATTTAGCGGTAAATAATATAGGTCTTGATTTTACTACTTAATATGATCTACCAAATCTTTTAGCATGGCTGCCGTAGCACCCCATATATTATAGTGCTTATAGGGGAAAAAATGTACATTATGATGGTGGCCATTTCGATAGGAAATTATGCTGCGGTGATTTTCAGGTTGTAAAAAATGCTGTAAAGGGACTTGGAATATTTCATCTACTTCATTGGCATCTTTTTGATAATATTGCGGTGATTCAACAACCGCGACAATAGGTGTTACTTGATAGCCACTGATAATTTCATAATTGGGTAATTGACCAATTATGGTAACTGCTTCGGGAGATAAACCTATTTCTTCTTGCGCTTCCCTTAAAGCAGTATGAATTAAGTTTCTATCTGTTGGCTCTACTTTGCCACCAGGAAAACTTATTTGAGAAGGGTGGTGCTTTAAATGGCTGGCGCGTTTAGTTAGCAGTACTTGTAAACCACTAATATTCATTTCATCGCTATCATTGACTAAAGCGATAAGGACAGCGGCTGATCTTAATGGCGAATTATGCTGATAGTTATGACAAGAGTCACCATGTTGCAGAAGATTGAAGCGATATAAGAATTCTGCTTTATTCATGATGCTCTCTGTTGTTATTACGGTTTAATTTAGTTGCCTGCGTTGCGGTAAACTTTGCTAAAACAGGTAAGATACGGTTTACTTTATCAAAGGTTTCTTGATACTCACTTGTTGCAATTGAATCGGCAACTAACCCTCCGCCTGCCGAGCAATAGATTTTTCCTTGGCTATTTTTCTTTTCACTTTTCTGACAAATAAGTGTACGAATGGTGATGCTAGTGTCCATTGTGCCACAGTTTGAGATATAACCTACAGATCCACAATAGATACTACGACGATGAGGTTCAAGTTGTTCAATTATTTCCATAGCACGAATTTTTGGTGCACCGGTAATTGAGCCACCAGGAAATGCTCCTCTGAGGAGATCGCAGGCATTGTATTGCTCAGCAAGTTGGCCTTCAACAGTACTAACAAGATGGTGTACCGCTGGAAAACTTTCGATATCAAATAGCTTAGGTACAACTACAGAGTTAGCTTTGCAGACTTTTGAAATATCATTACGCAGTAAATCAACAATCATCACGTTTTCAGCGCGATCTTTAATTGAATTCGCTAATTTTTGGGCATTTTTCTCATCTTGCTGTTTATTTGTACTTCTAGGCATAGTGCCTTTAATAGGTTTACTTTGCACTTTACCTTGAGATAGTTGTAAAAACCGTTCAGGAGAAACACTTAATATCGCGGTGTTCTCTAACCGAATAAAGGCTGAAAATGGGGCTTTGTTTTCACTTCTAAGGGCAACATACGCCTCGAACTCATTACCTTGGTAATTAGCACTAAATCGTTGTGCTAAGTTGATTTGGTAACAATCACCCGAAGATAAAAACTGTTGAACCTGTTTGAATTTTTCGATGTAACTGGCTTTGTCCATATTACTTTGCCAACTGGATGTTAAGACGAAATTTTCTTGTTCTGGTACTTGGATTAGCTTTTTATCAAGCATCATCTCAATAAAAAGCGTTAACTCTAGACGCTTTTCTTCTTGGCAAATTAAAAAATATTGCTTGCGTTTATGATCAAATATGATTGCTTGGGCATAGATACCTACCGCCATTTCGGGCAAGTTAATATCCTGTTCAGCTTGCTCTGGTAATTTTTCAAAGCGTCGGCCTAAATCATAAGCAAAATAACCTAACGCACCCCCTAAAAAAGGGAGTTCTTGTTCTGAAGAAGCTGATTCTTTAAATAGTTGTTGTTGTACATTTTCGAGTAAAGATAAGGGATCTTCTTCACTTACGACATTCTTCTTAGTGGTTGTATTATGAATAGTTGTTTTATCACCATAAGTACATAAAGTGACTTCAGGTTGCCAAACTAAAATATCAAAGCAGGCATCAATATGTTCACTTTGCCCTGAATCTAACCACATTGCCCAAGGCTTATTTGCTAAGGGAGTGAATAAGTCTAAAGGGGTAATACCTTTTGGCAAAGCTAACAGTTTAGCGGATAACGATATTGGATTGACTGGAAATAGTACAATAGAAGGCAAGGTAATAGTTACTCTGATAATTTACGCGGTTATTTTAGCAATAAGTGATTATATTCTACTATTGGCTACTAGTAGCCATTTCAATAGAAAGGTATTATAAAGGCAATGCAATTATACACACTTTTAACGAAAGCTGAGAGCAAGATGTCCGATAAAATAATCAAACAACAAGACTTAATCGATAGTATTGAAGATGCACTGCAATATATTTCTTATTATCATCCTTTGGATTTTATTCAGGCGTTAGAAAAAGCCTATCATAAAGAACAAAGTAGCGCGGCAAAAGATGCGATTGCACAAATTCTTATTAACTCACGCATGTCAGCCACAGGCAAACGTCCTATTTGCCAAGATACCGGTATTGTGACCTGTTTTGTTAAAGTGGGTATGGCAGTTAAGTGGGATAAAACTGACATGACAGTGCAGCAAATGGTTGATGAAGGGACTCGACGTGCTTATCTTAACCCTGATAACCCACTGCGTGCTTCTATTGTTTCCGACCCTACCGGCGCGCGTAAAAACACTAAAGACAATACCCCAGCTGTTGTTCATATTGATCTTGTTGAAGGTAACGAAATTGAAGTGATGATTGCAGCAAAAGGCGGCGGTAGTGAAAATAAAACTAAAATGGTTATGTTAAATCCATCAGACTCTATTGCTGATTGGGTTGTGAAAACGTTGCCAACAATGGGTGCAGGTTGGTGTCCGCCAGGTATGCTAGGTATAGGTGTGGGTGGTACTGCTGAAAAGGCCGCTGTTCTTGCTAAAGAAAGTTTGATGGATCCGGTTAATATTCAAGATTTAATGGATAGAGGCCCGCAAAATGCTGAAGAAGAATTACGTTTAGAAATTTTTGAACGTGTAAATAAATTAGGCATAGGCGCACAAGGTCTTGGCGGTTTAACAACCGTGGTTGATGTGAAAATTAATTCAGTGCCAACCCATGCGGCATCTAAACCTGTGGTGATGATCCCTAATTGCGCCGCAACTCGTCATGTGCATTTTCACCTTGACGGATCAGGTCCAGCTGACTTAACACCGCCTAAATTAGAAGAATGGCCAGATATTACTTGGGAGGTAGGCGAGGGTGTTCGTCGTGTTAATGTTGACGGGTTAACTAAAGCCGATATCGCAGAATGGAAAACGGGTGAAACAGTGTTGCTTAGTGGCACCATTCTAACGGGTAGAGATGCTGCTCATAAGCGTATTCAAGATATGTTAGCAGCGGGTGAAGAATTACCTGTTGATTTCACTGATAAGTTTATTTACTACGTGGGCCCAGTTGATGCTGTTGGTGATGAAGCCGTTGGCCCAGCAGGCCCAACTACAGCGACGCGTATGGATAAGTTTACTGAGATGATGTTAGCTGAAACAGGGTTGTTAGGGACTATTGGTAAAGCTGAACGGGGTGCGTTAACCGTTGAAACAATTAAAAATCATAAATCAGTGTATTTAATGGCGGTAGGTGGCGCGGCATACTTAGTGTCGAAAGCGATTAAGAAAGCTCGTGTTGTTGCTTTTGCAGACATGGGGATGGAAGCTATTTATGAATTTGAAGTAGAAGATATGCCAGTAACGGTTGCTGTTGATAGCTCAGGTGAGTCTGCTCATGTAACAGGCCCGGCTATTTGGAAAGCGAAAATTGAAGAATTAGATGAGAAACTAAAACAGAATATTTAGTTTATAGTGACTAATTTCGACGAGTATTTACTGAGAATGTAAGACGTCGAAATTCATCATTCGAAACCCATCTTTATTTTTTATAAAACCTGTAACAAAGTCTGTTACAGGTTTTTTTTAGTTTAACTTATAACGCTTTTCTATTCAGCTAAACGTAATAACTCATTAATGCCAATTTTACCGCGTGTTTTAGCATCAACTTTTTTCACGATGATCGCAGCATACAAGCTGTAATTACCACATTTTGATGGTAAATTACCCGGAACAACCACTGATCCTGCTGGTACTCGGCCGTAATGTACTTCGCCTGTTTCACGATCAAAAATACGTGTACTTTGACCAATATAAACACCCATTGAAATAACAGCACCCTCTTCAATGACAACGCCTTCAACTATTTCAGAACGTGCGCCAATAAAACAATTATCTTCAATAATTGTAGGTCCTGCTTGTAATGGCTCTAATACACCGCCAATACCAACGCCGCCTGATAAATGTACGTTCTTACCAATTTGTGCACATGAGCCAACGGTTGCCCACGCATCAACCATACAACCTTCATCGACATAAGCGCCAATATTAACAAAGCTTGGCATTACCACAACATTTTTGCCTATATAGCTACCAGTTCGTACTGAGGCACCCGGTACTACGCGTACACCATCAGCTTCAAACATGGCTTGGGTGTAACCTTCATATTTCATCGGTACTTTATCAAAAAAGGTACTTTCAGCGCCGTCAATTACTTGGTTATCCCAAATACGAAAGGATAATAACACGGCTTTTTTTAACCATTGGTGTACATGCCATTGGCCATCAATTTTTTCCGCTACGCGAGCAGAGCCATTATTTAACGCAGCAAGTGCATCTAAAACGGCCGTTTTAACGTCAGTAGAAACGGTTGTTGGCGTAATGTTTGCTCTATCGTCAAAAGCTTGTTCTATTGTATTTGCTAATGCTGTTAAGTCAGTCATCTAAAAAATTCCTATTAGGTGTTATTGTTAATCTATTTCTTGTGTTAATTTGTCAGCTAACATTTGTTTTTCTTCATCATTTAGAGCGGTATTTTCACTGGTTGAAATAGTAAAAACATCATCTGCTTTTTCACCAAAAGTGGTGATTTTCGCTGAATGAATACTAATTTTCAATTGCTGAAATACTTGGGCAATGTTGCTAAGTAATCCAGGTCTGTCAAGAGCGATAATTTCAATCATAGTTTTACTTTTTGCATTGATATTAATAAAACTGATCCTCACTGGAAACTTAAATTGTTTTAGCTCTCTGCGCATAGGTTGAAGTGGAATATTACAAGAATTGTCTTGTTTTAACTTCACACTTAATGAGTCTGTTATCGCTTGTGTTTGATAACTTTCTTTGAGTGTTTTACCTCGAGCATCCAATATGATGAAGGTATTTACGGTATAGCCTGTTTTAGTGGTGATAATTTTTGCATCATGAATAGACAGTTTTTTACTGCCTAATAGCTCAACGGTAAGAGCAAAAATGTTCACCTTTTCTTTTGCAAAAACAAATACTTCAGTGCCGCCTCGATAAGAGTTAGCACTAATAATAACCAAAGGTTCACTTCTGTCATGGCCGATAATACGTTGGCAATGTCTCGCAATTTGCTCCGGAGAATAACGTAAGAAATAGTCGGCTCTAAATTCACTCCATAGTGCTTTCAAATCACTGACGCTAACATCGGTATCTGCTAAAATATCCAGTGCTTGCTGCTGGTTTTCACGTATTTTTGAACGTGTTTCCACCGGTTTTGATAAGCCTCGTCGAAATGCTCTAAGCGTATTGAAATATAAATCTTGTAGTAAGTTGGCTTTCCAACTATTCCACAAGCTTTCGTTGGTGGCACGCATATCAGCAACAGTAAGACAATAAAGGTAATCAAGGTGCGCTTCATCGCGGACTATTTCACCAAAAGTGCGAATAACATTTTCATCGCTGATATCTCGGCGCTGAGCCGTAACAGACATTAATAAATGGGTTTCAACAAGCCATGAAACCATTTTACTGTCATGCTTACTCATTTGATGCGATTGACAAAACATTAACGCATCTACTGCGCCTAATTTAGCATGATCGCCGCCTCTGCCTTTGGCGATATCATGGAAAATACCCGCTAAATATAAGACTTCAGGTTTACGAACTCTCTGCATTATTTTACTGCACAGCGGAAATTTATGATTATGTTCTTTTTGAGTAAACTGATAAAGATTTTTTACCACTCTATAGCTATGTTCATCAACCGAATAAGCATGAAATAAATCGAATTGCATTTGTCCGACAATATTGCGCCATGACGGTAAATAGGAGCCGATAATACCGTGCTTATGCATTAAGTTGAATGCTAAGCCTAAACCACGCGGGTGTTTAATAATCGCCATAAAAATTTGTCGACATTGGGCGTAATCTATTAAGCCTGAAATTAAGCGACGTCGTGCATTACGCATCAGCCTTAATGTATGGGAGTGAATGCCTTTGATACTGGGTTGTTGTGCTATGATCAAAAACATTTCGATAATTTTTATCGGTCGCATAAAAATTCTGTCGTTGGTAGTATTAATCAATTTATCAGTTAATTCAAAGTCTTGATTAATGGTAATACTAATAGCTTGTTCAGAGTCTTGTATTATTTCCTGCTTAAAGCGTTGTAATAAAATGGTATTTAGTTCGCCAACACGGGCTATTATTCTAAAATAACGTTTCATCATACGCTCAACTGGCGCTTTACCTGCGTCACCAAATCCCATCATTTTGGCAACATCAGTTTGATAATCAAACAATAAACGGTTTTCATTACGTTTGGCAACAAAATGCAGTGCAAAACGCATACGCCATAAGTAGTCTTGCGTTTCAATTAGCTCAGATAATTCGTTCGGGTATAAATAGTGGTGCTCTACTAATTCTTCTAAAGAATCAGCCTGAAAATGTCGTTTTGCTACCCAAGCGATGGTTTGAAGATCACGTAAACCGCCAGGGCTAGCTTTAATGTTTGGCTCTAGCGTATATGCCGCACCATGATATTGTAGATGACGCTTTTCTTGTTCTTTACGTTTAGCAATAAAGAACTTTTCAGAGGTCCAGAATACATCTTCATTAAGTAAGGGAAGTAGTTGCTCAATTAGTGAATCATTACCAGAAACTTGTCTCATTTCCATTAAGTTAGTGGCAACAGTTATGTCATTAGCGGCTTGTTTTAAACACTCCTTAATTGAGCGAACACTATGGCCAATATCAAGCTTAATATCCCACAGCTGGGTGATAAAGCTGGATATTTTTTCTTCTAGCTCTGTATCTATAACATTTGGTGTTAGCAGTAAAATATCAATATCTGAATAAGGATGAAGCTCCCCTCGGCCATAACCGCCAACAGCAATTAAACTGATTTGAAACTCATCCAAATGATGCTGACACCAAAGTTTACTTAATATCGCATCAACAAATACAGCTCTAGCAACTAATAAGTCATTAACATCGTTATCAACAAAGACTTGTTTGACCCAATCATTAAAATTTGTCGTTAATTCGCAAATATCTTTACTTGATAAAATTTCAGCAGTAATCGCTAAACTTTCAATAAAATGTGTCGGAACTATATGATTGTTCAATGGATGATTATTCAAGTGTATACCTTTATACTTTAATGAGTGCTAGCGCTGAGGTGACGTTACATTTCTTGTCTGGGCTTATTAGTTATGAAGAATTCGACTGATCGTTTCTTCTTCACGCAGGGTTAAAATTTCACAACCGGTTTTAGTCACAACAAGCGTGTGTTCCCATTGAGCTGAGTTTTTATTATCACTGGTGTAAACGGTCCAATTGTCTTTTTTATCCAAAACAGTACTAGCCTTACCTAAATTTATCATAGGCTCTATGGTGAAGCACATACCTTCAAGTATTTTGGTTTTATCATTGTTTTTATAATGAACAATTTGTGGCTCTTCATGAAACTCGGTACCAATACCATGACCACAATAATCTTTTACAATACTGTAACGGCCTTTGCTTTTGATGAATTTTTGAATGGCAGCGCCAATATCGCCAAAGGTAGCACCAGGCTTTACTTTCTTTATCCCAATATATAAAGATTCCTGAGCTAAGCGACACAAACGGCTGTCTTCTGGTGAAACGTCGCCAATTAAAAACATTTTACTGGTATCGCCATGGTAACCATCTTTAATTACCGTGATATCAATGTTAATAATATCGCCGTTTATCAGTTTAGTGTTGTCAGGTATGCCGTGACAAACAACATAATTAACTGAGGTACAAATAGATTTTGGGAAGTGATGGTAATTAAGGGGAGCTGAAATAGCCTGTTGCACATTTTCAGTATAATCCGCGCATAAGGTGTTTAATTCATCAGTGGTGATACCCGCTTTAACATGAGGGGTGATCATCTCTAATACATCGCAAGCTAACTGCCCTGAGATTCGCATTTTGGCAATTTCTTCTTGGCTTTTAATTTGTATGGCCATGATAGTCTCTTTACTTCTTTGTGGAGTTTAGGTGATTATTTAATTCTAATTGAACCGCATCAATAATAGCTTTTGGCTCTATTAAATAGAAATTATGATTGAGTAAGATTAATTCGTTATCAATCGCCAATAATAATGCGGGTATTGCTTCGGTATTTATTATTTCTTGAAGCGAAAAGATTTCTTCTAGTTGAACTAACGCATCTTTATTGAGTTTATCTTTAAAAATTTTCGCGGGTGGCGATATTTTTAATGTGGCAATAATGTCGTCAAAATCAGATTGTTTAGCTAATTTATTACCTTCCTCAAAGTGTGCCTGTTGTAAGGCATTGAGTAAAGGTAATGCTGAGCTAGGACATTTGTGTTGTGCCCAAGTCATCAAGTTAGCTGACAATGTTGAGTTGGTGTATTGATCAAGTGTTTGCTTGTAGTTACTCGAAAAACTAATGTTAGCAAGCTTCTCTACATTGTCTAATTCAAGGGTTTTTCTGTTGGCATCACTATCATTTTTACCATCAAAGAAAGCGGCATGCCATAAATGTAATTCAATGTCAGGAAAGGCTTTAGTGATTTCATTAACAAGTGGCGTTACGACATAACTCCAAGGGCAATGATTGTCATAAAGAAAAAATAATTGAGCGGATATTATGGGTGTTGTCATTGTCTACCTAAATAGTTGAGGTTTGCGTTGAATTACTTCACATAAACGAGATCTTACCGCGATATTGTTCAATAGCCCAGACAATTATTTCTCTAGTTAAACTTATCATTTTATGGTATAAAGTGCGGCGTTAAAATTTTAGTTATTTGTTATTGTTTTCTCATCTTGAATTTTAAAAGCAGTAATTCTTATTTTATGCGCCAATTAAATCCGTCAGCTTACCCTTTTATACAAACTAAAGGTAGGTTGATTTTATTATAAACTCACATACATCCATTAAAGGTATACCGGGGTGCTCTGCTGATTAACTTCTTGTTAGTTATTTTATTAATTAACGCAAGATAGCAGCAAAAAGAGTCGTGTATATTGGTTGTATGAACGCTTAACCCCATAAAGGAAAATTAAATGTCAAACGTTTCAATGCGCGATATGCTTAAAGCAGGTGTTCATTTCGGTCACAAAACTCGTTACTGGAATCCAAAAATGAAGCCATTCATTTTCGGTTCACGCGATAAAGTTCATATCATCAACCTTGAACAAACAGTTCCAATGTTTAATGAAGCACTTTCTTTCATTAACAATGTTTCTTCTAAAAAAGGTAAAGTTTTATTTGTTGGTACTAAACGTGCTGCAAGTGAAGCAATTAAAGACGCTGCGATCAAATCTGATCAGTTCTTCGTTAATCACCGTTGGTTAGGTGGTATGTTGACTAACTGGAAAACAGTTCGTCAATCAATCAAACGTTTAAAAGATCTTGAATCTCAAAGCACTGACGGTACTTTTGAAGCTTTAACTAAAAAAGAAGCGTTAATGCGTACTCGTGAAATGGAAAAGCTTGATAAAAGCTTAGGTGGTATTAAGAACATGGGTGGTTTACCTGATGCTATCTTTATCATCGATGCTGATCACGAGCACATTGCTATAAAAGAAGCAAACAACCTAGGTATCCCAGTAATTTCTGTTGTTGATACTAACTCAAACCCTGACAACATTGATTACATTGTTCCAGGTAACGATGATGCAATCCGTGCAGTAACTTTATACTGTGACGCTATTGCTAACGCCGTGATTTCTGGTCGTGAGCAAAACATCGTAGTACAAGCTGAAAAAGACGGTTTTGTTGAAACTGAATAATTACATCTACTAAATTAGTAATGTAGTTAAGTAAAACATTTCGTTTAATCATAAAAGCATTGTTAGCAAGCTCTATAATTCGAGCAATTATAGTTCGAGCAATGTTTTTATGACACCCTAATTTACACTTTATTCCCGTAGCTTTGTTGTTTCATCACACTAAGTTAATCATTATACGGGGATAACTGAAAACAGAGGAATTACCTATGACAGTTACAGCTGCAATGGTTAAAGAACTTCGTGGACGCACAGCTGCGGGCATGATGGATTGTAAAAAAGCGTTACAAGAAGCTAACGGCGACATGGAACTTGCGATTGAAAATATGCGTAAGAACGGCCAAGCAAAAGCAGCCAAAAAAGCAGGCAATATCGCTGCTGAAGGTGCTATTTTAATTAAAACTGCTAACGGTGTTTCGGCACTTATTGAAGTTAACTGTCAAACAGATTTTGTTGCTAAAGATGATAACTTCTTAGGTTTTGCTAATGAAGTTGCTGATGCAGCACTTGCTTCAAAAGTAACAATTGAAGAACTACAAGCACAATTCGAAGAAAAACGTATTACATTAGTGACAAAAATTGGTGAAAACATCAATGTTCGTCGCGTTGAATACATCGAAGGTGCTGCACTAGCGTCATATAGCCATGGTGCTACTATTGGTGTTGTTGTTTCAGGTGAAGGTGATGCTGAAGCATTGAAGCACATTGCAATGCACGTTGCTGCAAGCAAGCCAGATTATGTTAACCCTGAAGATGTTCCAGCTGATGTTGTTGAAAATGAAAAACGTATTCAACTAGATATCTTGAAAATTGAAAACGACAAACTTGATGACAGCAAGAAAAAACCTGTTGAGTTACTTGAAAAAATCATCATCGGCCGTATGAAGAAATTCACTGGCGAAGTCTCTTTGACAGGTCAACCATTCATCATGGAACCTAAAAAGTCTGTTGGTGTTGTATTGAAAGAAAAAGGTATTACTGTTGCTAACTTCGTTCGTTTAGAAGTGGGTGAAGGTATTGCTAAGAAAGAAGAAGATTTTGCTGCTGAAGTTGAAGCACAAATTGCTGCTGCTAAAGCTTAATTTGTCCTATTTGAACGACTAACTTCGTTGCATTCGTTTTTTACTTAGTTACATATAGTTAGATATAGTTATATGCGCCTAAGGTAAAAAAACTCAAGTGCCTTGTTATTCGCTCAACTAGTTAGAATTAGTCTAAAACGTCTAGCTTGCTTTGTCAGGTTAGGCGTTTTTTATTGCCTTAAATTTGAACGATACTAAAGGAAAATAGAGTTTTTTCAGTTAATCCTTTCGTGAATGCGTGAAACGTATTAAAATAGCCGCGGTTAATTTCAGCCAAAGTACTTCATCATCAATAGGAACTTATCTCTTATGAGTGTTAATTCAAGACCAACTTATCGTCGTATTCTTCTCAAACTTAGTGGTGAAGCACTAATGGGGGATGAGGGCTTTGGAATTGACCCTAAAGTGCTTGACCGTATGGCGCAAGAAATTAAAGAATTAGTTGAGATGGATGTTCAAGTCGGTCTTGTTATTGGTGGCGGAAATTTATTCCGTGGCGCAGGTCTTGCTGAGGCAGGTATGAACCGCGTAGTGGGTGACCAAATGGGTATGCTCGCTACCGTAATGAATGGTTTAGCGATGCGTGACGCTTTACATCGTGCTTTTGTTAATACGCGTTTAATGTCTGCAATTGATTTAGCTGGCGTGTGTGAACGTTATAACTGGGCAAATGCGATTAGTTTACTCAAATCGGGCCGTGTGGTTATTTTTTCTGCAGGCACAGGTAATCCTTTCTTTACTACCGATTCTGCCGCCTGTTTACGTGGCGTTGAAATCGAAGCCGATGTTGTATTAAAGGCAACAAAAGTTGATGGCATTTATTCTGAAGATCCAGTTAAAAATCCAGAAGCTGAATTATATAGCAGCCTAACCTTTGACCAAGTCTTAGATAAAGAGTTAAAGGTGATGGATTTAGCCGCTTTTACTTTAGCGCGTGATCATAATATGCCAATTCGTGTTTTTAACATGAATAAACCTGGCGCACTCAAAGCTGTGGTTATGGGAAGTAACGAAGGGACTGTTATTACTAATAAATAATAGGCAATACCTAACTGACAAGTTAGTATCAGTAAATAATATTTGAATTGTTTAGGAAGAAACCACGTGATAGATGAAATTAAACAAGATGCGCAAGAGCGTATGGCAAAAAGCATAGAATCGTTAAAAAGTAACCTGAATAAAATTAGAACTGGTCGTGCTCACGCATCGCTGCTTGATAATATTAGCGTGGATTACTACGGTATGGAAACGCCGTTAAGTCAAGTGGGTAATATTTCAGTGCCTGATGCGCGTAACTTATCAATTACTGTTTTTGATAAAGGTATGATTAGCGCTGTTGAAAAAGCGATTATGAAATCTGATTTAGGTTTGAACCCACAATCTAATGGCACACTTATCCGAATTCCATTACCACCATTGACTGAAGAACGTCGTAAAGATTTAGTGAAAGTGGTTCGTGGTGAAGCTGAAGGCGGTAAAGTTGCTATTCGTAATATTCGCCGTGATGCAAACTCTGATTTTAAAAGTCTACTTAAAGAAAAAGATATCAGTGAAGATGAGCATCATCAAGCAGAAGACGGTATTCAGAAAATCACTGATACTTTTATCAAACTAATTGATGAATTATTAGTTAAGAAAGAATCCGAATTAATGGAAATTTAAACGTTTTTTTTAAATGACGCCAGCTAGTAGATAAACTAACTGGCGTTTTTTTGTATTTTGTATATAGAAAGGATTATTAGTGACAACTGATTTAGTCTTACAAAATGACGTTAAAAAAATACCACAACATATTGCTATCATTATGGATGGTAATGGTCGCTGGGCTCAAGCTCAGGGGAAAGGACGTGTTGCGGGTCATAAAGCAGGAGTGGATTCTGTTCGCGCAGTTGTTAAAGGTGCGCGTAAAGCCGAAGTGAAAGCGTTAACTTTATTTGCTTTTAGTAGTGAAAATTGGCAACGACCAGAAAAAGAAGTCACTGTGTTGATGGATTTATTTATGTTTGTATTAACTAAAGAAGTTAAGCGTTTACATAAAAACAATATCCGTTTTCAAGTGATTGGTGATTTAAGCCGTTTTTCTGAACGATTACAAAAAATCATTACTAAATCCGAGCAGTTAACAATAAATAATACTGGCTTAGTTTTATCTGTTGCGGCAAATTATGGCGGCCGTTGGGATATTACCAATGCAGCTAAACAGCTTGTTAGCCAAGTACAAAATAATGAAATAACGCTTGATGACATAAACGAAGACTCACTACATGAACATACCTGTCTAGCTAAACTACCATCGCTGGACTTGATGATCCGTACGGGTGGTGATTATCGTATTAGTAATTTCTTATTATGGCAGGCGGCGTATGCTGAATTCTATTTTACCGATACCTTGTGGCCGGACTTTAATGAAGATGAGTTTACACAAGCTATTAATGTTTATGATCAACGTGAACGACGTTTTGGTAAAACAGGTGAACAAGTCGTCAAAAAATAGTTGAATGAATAATTCACGGATTTAATGCTGTTTTGATTTATTGATCTTATTCTGTGATCTGTGAGTAAGTAAAACGTATAGAAATAACTATTAATCATAAAACAATCATAAAATAATAATAAAAAAGTAGTAAAAAGAAGTTTTGATTCGAGTACCTTTGCTTCGGAATTTGAAACTTATAACTACAATAAAAAGGATATAACTTGCTTAAACAACGAATTATTACCGCATTAATTTTAGCGCCTGCGGCAATCTTAGCTATATTTTATCTACCATTAGCCTATTTCGCAGCCTTGTTAATGATTATTATCGGTATTGGTGCTTGGGAATGGGGCCCATTAATGGGCTTTAAAAGTAACACTAGGCGCATAAGTTTTGTTGCCACTACCCTTATTCTGATTGGTGCTATATGGGCTTTATTATCTCCTAGTGCTTTATGGCTTAACAGCAAGGAATTACATAGCTATGCATTGAGTTTATTATGGCTAGCTGTTGCTTGGTGGGTTTTGTCTGCTTTTTTGATGTTTTCCTATCCTAATTCAAGTAGTTTCTGGTCTAAGCACCGCTCTGTTCGTGGCATGTTTGGCTGGTTAACACTCGTGCCAACTTGGCTGGCTTTTATGGTCATTCGTACCAATGATTACCAAGCTGACGCTTACCATGGTGCTCAATTATTGATGTTTTTATTCTTGATGGTGTGGAGTGCTGATGTCGGCGCTTATTTTGTTGGTAAAGCCATCGGTAAAAATAAATTGATGCCTAATGTTAGTCCAGGTAAAACCTTTGAAGGTTTTCTAGGCGGCGTTGTGTCTGCTTGTTTATTGGTGGCTATTGCGGCTTATAACCTTAACTGGACTAATGAGCAAGTTATCACAGTATTATTAGTTACTGTGTTAATTACGACAGTGTCTGTGCTAGGCGATCTGAATGAAAGTATGTTTAAACGCCAAGCAGGGGTTAAAGATAGTGGTTCTATTTTACCCGGACATGGTGGTATTTTAGACAGAATTGATAGCCTTACCGCGACAGCACCTGTTTTTGCTCTTTGTTATGTTTTATTTGGTTGGTAGTTGTGTCTGAAAATCTAATTGAAAAAAATAATGTGTTAAAAAGTCTACTATGTTGAAAAATAAATCAAATAAACGTCAAATCTGTATCCTTGGCTCTACGGGCTCTATCGGTGTTAATACACTGGATGTTATCCGTTTACATCGTGATAAATTTAATGTGGTTAGTTTATCTGCGAATGCCAGTGTCGATAAAATATTTGCACAGTGCCTTGAGTTTCAACCTAAAACCGTGGTGATGGTATCAGCGTCTCATGCGGAGCAGTTAGCGTCACGTTTAGCCAGTGAAAACCTTGAGTCTATTGAGGTTAAATCGGGTGTTGACGCACTGATTGAATTGGCAAGCTCAAATCAGACTGATACGGTAATGGCCGCTATTGTTGGCGCTGCCGGCTTGATGCCAACACTGGCTGCGGTAGAAGCGGGTAAACGGGTATTATTAGCCAATAAAGAGGCGTTAGTTACCTCTGGCGCTATTTTTATTGAGGCGGTTAAAAAATCGGGCGCAGAGCTTCTTCCCATAGACAGTGAACATAATGCTATCTTTCAAAGTTTACCTTGGCAAGAGCAGGCTAGAGTTGGGCATTGCCAACTAGCACAAAACGGTATCAGTAAGGTATTATTAACTGGCTCTGGCGGTCCTTTTAGAACAACGTTAGTGTCTGAACTTGAACATGTTACACCCAATCAAGCATGTGCCCACCCAAACTGGGAAATGGGACGAAAAATATCGGTTGATTCAGCAACTATGATGAATAAAGGGTTAGAATTTATTGAAGCCAAGTGGTTATTTAATGTTGAAGCGGCTGATATCCAAGTGGTGTTGCATCCGCAAAGTACTATCCATTCTATGGTGCAATATAAAGATGGCTCGGTGATTGCTCAAATGGGTAACCCTGATATGCGCACACCAATTGCGCATGCTTTAGCCTATCCTGATCGAATTGAATCAGGTGTTGCGCCGTTAGATTTTTTTAATACTCCCTCATTTGAATTTCAAGCAGTAGATTATGAAAAATACCCTAATTTAGAATTAGCGATAGAGGCGTGTAAAAATGGTCAGGGCGCTTGTACTGCTCTTAATGCCGCAAATGAAGTGGCTGTTGCTGCTTTTTTAGACGAACAGATTAAATTTACCGATATTTATAAAATAAATGAAACTTCTGTGAGGAAATTTGTCTCAGAACAGGTAGATAATATTAATGAGGTCATTTCCTTAGATACACGCGCTAGAGAATTTGCTCTATCAATTGTAGAGAATTTTTCAGTGAGCCAGCTTAAGGAACAGAAGTAGACATGTTTGATTTTATTTGGAATTTAGCTTCCTTTGTCATTGCACTTGGTATTTTAGTTACCGTGCATGAATATGGTCACTTTTGGGTGGCACGAAAAAATGGTGTGAAAGTAGAACGTTTCTCAGTGGGTTTTGGTAAAGCGCTGTGGCGAAAAACAGGACAAGATGGCACTGAGTATGTTGTTGCTATGATACCACTTGGTGGTTATGTGAAAATGCTTGATGAACGTGTTGATGAGGTATCAGAGCAGGATAAGGACAAAACGTTCAATAGTAAGTCGGTGTATCAACGCATTGCTATTATTGCTGCGGGACCTCTTGCTAATTTTGCCTTTGCTATTTTTGCCTTTTATTTAATGTTTTTAATTGGCGTCCCTAGCATTAAGCCCATTGTTGGCGATATTATTCCTCAGTCAATTGCGGCTCAAGCACAATTACCAAATAAATCGGAAATAGTGGAAGTTGCAGGGAAATCAATACGTGACTGGCAGGATGTTAATTTAGCGTTGATTGGCGAAATAGGCTCAGCGTCTATTTTGATCAAAACCAAGAGTGAGGATAGCCAGTACGTTAGCTCTCATCAATTAAATACTGAGGATTGGCAGTTTTCACCGGAAAAAGCTTCTGCCTTGACTAGCTTAGGAATTACACCTTATCGTCCACAAGTGTACAATGAACTTGCGCTTATTGGTGAGGATAGCCCAGCAGAAAAAGGCGGGTTAAAAGTGGGTGATAAACTTATTGCCCTTAATGATGAAATTTTATCACCGGGTTGGACCGATTTTTCTAAGAAAATTAGACGTTATCCAGATCAGATTGTTAACATTACCGTAGAGCGTCAAGGCAGTAATCAAATACTGCAAGTAAAGCCTAAAGGTATTGAGAGTAACGGTGAGTTAATTGGTTATTTGGGGGTCTCTCCTAAAGCAGATAACTGGCCAACAGAATATAAAATAGACATTAGTTACGGCGTGGTTTCTGCGTTAACAGAAAGTGTTAATCGTACTTGGAATTTAATCACCTTAAGCTTCGATATGATCGGAAAGTTAATAACAGGCGATGTTTCTGTTAAGAACTTAAGTGGCCCTATAGCGATAGCTCAAGGCGCAGGTGATAGTGCAGGGTACGGTTTTGTTTATTTTTTAGGCTTTTTAGCGTTAATTAGTATTAATTTAGGAATAATTAACCTTTTACCGTTACCAGTACTTGATGGCGGGCACTTACTCTATTATCTTATAGAGCTTTTGACAGGAAAGCCGGTTCCAGAAAAAATTCAGGAAGCGGGATTCAAGTTTGGTGCCTTAGCGTTATTGGCACTAATGAGTATTGCTTTGTTTAATGATTTTAGTCGGGTGTTGGGTTAAGTAGAGAAACATTAACCTTTTACGTTTACCCAAGTGACGCAGTACTTGATGGCGGGCACTTACTCTTCTGTCTAAATTGAAGCTTATAGAGCTTTTGACAGGAAAGCCGGTTCCAGAAAATATTCAGGAAGCGGGATTCAAGTTTGGTGCCTTAGCGTTATTGGCACTAATGAGTATTGCTTTGTTTAATGATTTTAGTAGGGTGTTAGGTTAGAGATATAGTATATACGTGCTATGTTTTAAGGTGTAATACTTACACCTTTTAGCTTGCCGCGTGCAATTTACGCAGTGATAAGAAGAAGTAACAAAGTTAAAATATATGATAATTAAAAAATTAGCCTCTGCCATTTTACTAGGCGCTTTAAGTACATCAGCTCAAGCTGCTCAAGAATTTCAAATTGAAGATATTGAAGTTAAGGGGTTGCAGCGTGTTGCTTTAGGTGCAGCCTTAACGCATATTCCGTTTAATGTGGGTGATACGTTAAATCAATTTAGAATTTCCCAATCGATAAAAGCGTTATATAAGTCAGGACACTTTAACGATATTCGAGCATATCGCGACGGCAACCGTATCATTTACCGTGTTCGAGAACGCGAAACCATTAGTGATATTACCTTTGAAGGTAATAGCGATCTAAAAGATGAACAATTAACTGAAAGTTTAGATGGCAGTAATATCCGTATAGGTGAGACACTTGACCGTACTGTTATTTCAGGTATTGAGATGGGATTAGAAGATTTTTACCATAGTGTAGGTAAATATAATGCCGATGTATCTACCACCATAACTCACTTACCTAGAAACCGAGTTAACCTTGAGTTTACTTTTACTGAAGGTGATGCTGCGGCGATTAAACAAATAAATATCATTGGTAACGACGTTTTTTCCGATGCTGAATTACTTGATAGAATAGAGCTAACTTTTGGATCGCCATGGTGGGATTTTATGGCGCAAGATAGGTACCAAAAGCAAACGTTACAAGGTGATATGGAAACTATCACCAGTTATTATTTAGATCGCGGATACCTTCGCTTTAAAGCGGATTCAACTCAAGTGTCTATGACACCAGACAAGCAATCAGTTTATATTGCTTTAAATGTCACAGAAGGTGAAACCTACACTATTAGCGGTGTTGATTTTGTCGGTGATATGGCCGGTTTTGAAAAAACAATTCGCAGCATAAATCCATTACAAGTTGATAACCTCTATAACGGCGCTGAAGTGACGTATACTGAAGAGGTGATAAGTAAGTTTTTGGGCCGATTTGGTTATGCTTATCCAAAAGTAACGACTATTCCAGATATTAATGACGAAGATAAAACGGTTAAGCTTTCCATATCAATTGACCCCGGCAAGCGTATTTACGTTAATAAAGTTAACTTTAGTGGTAACCATGTTACTGCTGACAGAGTCTTACGCCGTGAAATGCGTCAAATGGAAGGCGCTTGGTTATCAAATAGTTTAGTTGAACATTCTAAAGCACGTTTATCGCGTTTACCCTATATGGAAACCGTTGATTTTGAAACGAATCAAATTCCAGGTGAAGATGATTTAGTGAACGTTGACTTTGATGTAAAAGAACAAGCGTCAGGATCATTTACCGCAGGTGTAGGCTTTGGTGATTCTACTGGCTTAAGTTTAAATGCAGGTATTCAACAGAATAACTTTTTAGGCACAGGTAATCGTCTAGGCTTTACTGTTAACACGAATACGTATTCAAAAAGCGCTAGTCTTTCTTATACGGACCCTTACTTTACCGTTGATGCGGTCTCACTAGGCGGGCAAATATTCTATCAAGCTTTTGATGCCGGTAACGCCAACTTGGTTGATTATAATAATAAAACCTATGGTGTTGGGCTTAACTGGGGTTTCCCCATTAACGAATATGTAAGAATTAATTTTGGTGTAGGCTTTAAAAATAACGAAATCACCTCATTAGAAACATATGAACAAATTCAAACCTTTTACGATTTACATGCGGATCCAGATGATCCGGGTGCACCATTAGCGTTTAAAAACTATGATGTGAACGCAAGTATTTCGCGCTCAACCTTAAACCGTGGTACTTTTCCTACAGCAGGTTCACAGCAAAGTTTATCTTTGAAGATGACTACGCCTAATACATCTGATGTGCAGTACTTTAAAATTAATCTTGATACTAAGTTTTATTTTCCATTATCACGTAACCAACGTTGGACAGTGCTTACTCGTTTGCAGTTAGGTTATGGTAACGGTTATGGTGAAGTGAATGGCAATGATCAATTACTGCCATTTTGGGAAAACTTTAGAGCAGGTGGTTCGGATACTTTACGTGGTTTTGAAAATAATACGGTAGGGCCACGTGCCGTTTACCGTTACCCAACCGCGGTGAATGGTACACCAAACCCAACAGGTGGCAGTGCGTGTTGTTTAGGACCTGATCAGGATTATATTCAAGTATCACCTCGCTCTGTTGGTGGTAATGCTATTGCGATAGGCGGTATTGAATTAATTGTACCAACGCCATTTTTAGATGAAAGTTATTCAAATAGTGTTCGCACAAGTTTCTTTGTCGATGTGGGTAGTGTTTGGGATACTGAGTTTGATATGGCTGATTATAATGATTTAGCGTTAGTTGAACGAGATAAGCTTGCGGACTATTCTGATATTGGACGTTTTCGATCTTCTGGTGGTATCTCTGTCCAATGGCTTTCACCGATGGGACCGATGATTTTTAGTTTTGCTAAGACCATAAAAGAAGAAGTTGATGACGATACTGCATTCTTTAGCTTTAATATCGGTAAAACTTTTTAAATTTATCTATCTAATAAATGTGCTTAACTGTTAATTTTGGTTAAGCAAAAACTAATACATAAAACAAAATAGAAAAAGAGGAAAATACATTGAAAAAATTCATTAAATCTATGGCTGTTACAGCTACCGCATCTACTTTATTATTAGCTAGCAGTGCAATGGCTTTCGAACAGAAAATTGCCGTTGTAAATGTACAAGAAGCCATTAATCAAATTCCTCAATCTGCCGTGTTAATGCAAACATTAGAAGCAGAGTTTAAAGATGAAAAAGCAGTTATTGAACAATTACAAAAAGACCTGACTTTTGAAGATGAAAATTTAAAGCGTAATGGCTCATTGATGAGTGAAAAAGAGACGAAAGACTTACAAGCTAAAATGGCTAATTTGTATCAGCAATACCAAGCTAAAGTTAAAGAATTTCAACAAAAAGTAGCTCAGCGTAAAAATACAGAAACTAACAAGCTTTTTGCTTTAGTAACTCAAGCGGTTGATAATATTGCCGCTAAAGACGATTATGACTTAGTACTTTCAAAGCAGGCTGTTGTTTTTTCAAAGCCAGCAATTAACATTACTAGCAAGGTTGTAGAGCAAGTCAGTAAACTTAAATAGTTTTTGATTAGTAAGAAATAGAAATAGAGATAGATAGAGACACTATGAGTTATACCCTTGCAGAAATTGCAGAGCATATCAATGCTAAACTAGTCGTTGCGCCCTCATCTGAGTCTTTGGTGAATAGCAGCATAAATAGCTTGGCTACATTGGCTAATGCAACAGCAGGGCAAGTTGCCTTTCTTGCCAATAGTAAATATGTATCACAACTTGGTGCAACTAAGGCTAGTGCGGTAATTGTTTCTCCTGAAGCATTATCCCAGTGTCCAGTGAATGCGTTAGTGATGGATAACCCTTATATGGGTTATGCCTTGTTAGCCAATTTGCTTAATACTACGCCCGCGGTTGCTAACGGTATTCATAAGAGTGCGGTAATAGCCGATGATGTAACCTTGGGTAAGAATGTCTCTATAGGTGCTAACAGTGTTATTGAATCGGGTGTCTGTCTTGACGATAACGTCAGTATTGGCGCCGGTTGCTTTATTGGTGAAAAGGTTAGTATTGGTAAGGGTACAACCCTTTGGTCAAACATAAGTATTTATCATCACGTTGTTATTGGCCAAGCCTGTTTGATTCAAGCGAATACGGTTATTGGCTCTGATGGTTTTGGTTATGCCCCGGTAAATGCGCAATATAAATGGCATAAAATTCCTCAGCTTGGTAGCGTTGTTATCGGCGATCATGTTGAAATTGGTGCCAGTACAACCATCGATCGAGGCGCACTTGAAAATACCATCATTAAAGATGGTGTAATTCTAGATAATCAAATTCAAATTGCCCATAATGTCGTTGTTGGTGAAAATACAGCGATGGCTGCTTGCAGTGTGATTGCAGGTAGTACCGTTATTGGTAAAAACTGTACTATTGCCGGTCTTGTCGGTATTAATGGTCATATCAATATTACCGATAATTGTGTTTTTACTGGTATGGCGATGGTAACTAAAGATATAACCACCTCTGGTGTTTACTCATCAGGTATGCCGGCGGCACCGAATAGAGAATGGAATAAAACTAATGCAAGAGTTAAGCGGTTAGATAGTTTAACGAAACGTGTAAAAGAGCTAGAAACGCTGCTTAAAAGTCAGTCATAATGCGTTAGTCATAAAAAACCAGTTAAAATAAACAATAAAAACAAAGCACTGTAACGAAAATGACGGATCTAAATTCGTTAGCAAATGTATTAGTGCATACCCTTAAAGGAATACTCTTTTGGAAAATCTTGAGATAGAAAACACTTCTCTAGAAAGACAATTAAAACCAATAGCACTTAATGAAATTAAGACGCTTATACCCCATAGATATCCAATGTTATTGGTTGATAAAGTGGTTGATCATGAGCCGAGAAAATATTTACATGCAATAAAAAATGTGACTATTAACGAACCCATATTTACCGGACACTTTCCTGATGCCGCTATTTTCCCAGGTGTGTTAATCTTAGAAGCATTAGCACAAGCAACAGGTATTCTTGGTTTTAAAAGCACAGAGTCACGTGAAGAAAATGAAATGTACTTGTTTGCTTCTATTGATAAAGCACGTTTTAAAAAGCCAGTATTACCTGGCGACACTATGCATTTACATGTTGAGTTTTTAAAAGAAAGACGTGGTATGTGGAAGTTTTACGGTGAAGCCAGAGTAGACGGTAAAGTAGTTTGCTCTGCTGATTTAATGTGTGCTCGTCGCGCTTTGTAGTATCCATCGGATTGTTACATTTTTAATTTAGATGTTAAAGGTACTTATTGACTAGCGTCAATTTTTTGCTTTTTCCCTTATAATTAAACCATACAACTGGCTACTGAATGGTGATAGTTGTGACAACTTTATACCTGTTCTACTTAATTATGAATCGCTCAGACTTACACAAACGAGCCTCTTCAAGTGGAACGGGTATGTATATAAAAAGACTTATCAAAGGTAGTAGTTATGATACACCCACAAGCGATTATTGAACCAGGGGCCATTATTGGTAAAAATGTCACCATAGGCCCATGGAGCTATATTGCTAGTTCTGTTGTCATTGGCGATGACTGTGTGATCAGTTCCCATGTGATTATTAATGGCCCAACCAAAATGGGTAAAGGCAATCGTATTTTTCAATTTGCTAGCATAGGCGAAGATTGCCAAGATCTAAAGTATGCGGGTGAAAAAACAGAGCTTATTATAGGGGATAATAATACCTTTCGTGAGTGCTGTACTATTCATCGCGGCACGATACAAGACAATAGCTTAACGCAAATTGGCAGTAACAATTTATTTATGGCCTACACGCATGTTGCTCATGACTGTATTGTGGGTAATCATTGTATTATGGCCAATAATGCTTCTATTGCTGGCCATGTTCACGTAGGTAATCACGTTATTATTGGTGGTATGTCTGGCGTACATCAATTTTGTCATATTGGTGCCCATAGTTTTATTGCGGCGAATGCCTTGGTATTAAAAGATGTACCTGCTTATGTTATGGCATCCGGACACCCGGCAAAACCCTTTGGCTTAAATAGTGAAGGTATGAAACGCCGAGGTTTTGCGAGTGATGTTATTTTGTCTATTAAGCGCGCTTACAAAGAAATTTACCGTAAAAAACAATCTATTGATGATGCGTTATCTGCGATAACTGAACAAAGCACACCTTCATCTGAACTTGAATTGTTTACGGATTCAATCACACAATCAACGCGTGGTATTATTCGCTAATACTTGCATACTAGGTTGTTAACCTAGGAACTAACGTCTAAGAATTAACGCCTAGGACATAACTTGGTGACAGCTTCTCAACAAAATAATATTTATCACTCTGAGCCAGTGTTCGCCATTGTTGTTGGTGAGCATTCAGGTGATACCCTGGGTGCAGGGTTAATGGTTGAACTAAAAAAACAATTTCCA
The DNA here is from genome assembly GCA_047633255.1 of Colwellia sp. Classification (GTDB taxonomy): domain Bacteria; phylum Pseudomonadota; class Gammaproteobacteria; order Enterobacterales; family Alteromonadaceae; genus Colwellia. Next base: position 24,716 of record JBLIEW010000022.1, on the reverse strand, counting down.
CAAGCCAAATTTATTGGGATTGGCGGCGATAAAATGCTAAAACTAGGCTTTGAAAGCTTATTCGCTATGGACGAATTAGCCGTAATGGGCATTATTGAAGTGTTAGGGCGACTTCGCCGTTTACTCCATGTTAGAAAGTCATTGGTAGATTACTTTACCACTAACCCACCTGATATTTTTATTGGTATTGATGCACCAGATTTTAATATTGGTTTAGAATTACGTTTAAAAGCGCAAGAAATAAAGACCGTGCATTATGTTAGCCCTTCTGTTTGGGCTTGGCGAGAAAAACGTATTTTTAACATCGCTAAAGCGACTGATATGGTACTTTCATTATTACCTTTTGAAAAAGCCTTTTATGACAAGCACCAAGTGCCTTGTACTTTTGTAGGTCACCCGTTAGCCGATGATATTCCAATGATTAGTGATAAAGAGCAAGCAAGGATTGAACTGGGTTTACCCGCTAAATCGAAGATATTAGCCTTGATGCCGGGTAGTCGTGGTGGAGAACTCGCACGGTTATTAGCGCCTTTTTTCGCTAGTGCGGAACAATTACAAAGTGATGATGAAAATTTAATATTAATTGCGCCTATGGTTAGCGAAAAGCGTGCTCAGCAGTTTCATAATGCAAAAGCTGAACTCGCACCAAATTTAATTATTGATGTTATTATTGATAAAACTCAAACGGTAATGGCAGCAAGTGATTGTTTGTTAACCGCGTCGGGTACTGTCACCTTAGAAGCAGCCTTAATTAAGCGACCTATGGTTATTTGCTACAAGTTTAATTTAGTCACCTATTGGTTAGCCAAATGGCTGGTAAAATTAAAATGGTTTTCATTACCCAACTTATTGGCGAATAAAAGCTTAGTACCAGAGCTATTGCAAGATGAAGTCTGTGCAGAGCGTATTATCCCGTTAGTCAAAGAGCGTTTGTATCAAGATCAAACTCAACTAAATGACAGCTTTATTGCCATTCATCAGCAATTAAAATGTAATGCTAGCCAACAAGCGGCAAATGCTGTGATGGCAATACTTCCTCCTATTTTTAATTCTAAAGCGTAATTAACATGTCTTTGAAAAAAACATTTGCCCCATTTGAATATCCCATTGCTTACTGTATCGCAGGAGTTGATGAAGTAGGGCGTGGTCCTTTAGTTGGCGATGTAGTTACCGCTGCAGTTATTTTAGATCCCGATAACCCTATTGAAGGATTAATGGACTCAAAAAAATTATCAGAAAAAAAACGGACTTTATTAGCACAAGAAATTAAAGAAAAAGCGATTGCTTGGTCAGTGGGCCGGGCAAGTCCAGAAGAAATTGATACCTTAAATATCCTCCATGCCACTATGTTAGCAATGCAACGGGCAGTTCAGGGATTAGATGTCTCACCTGATTATGTATTGGTTGATGGTAACCGAACACCGGCTTTTGCAAATGCACAAGGAAGTATTAACAGCCAAGCGGTTGTTAAAGGGGATGATCGGGTTGTTGAAATTAGTGCCGCATCAATAGTAGCAAAAGTGACTAGAGATGAAGAAATGATTGCTCTTGATAAATTACACCCTGAATATGGTTTTGCCAAACATAAAGGTTATCCAACAAAAGTGCATTTAGAAAAAATAATTGAATTAGGGGTACTTGATTGCTATCGCCAAAGCTTTAAACCCGTAGCAAGAGTATTAGGGCATATTAAATGAATGACATAATTGTGCCGGAAACCACACTAACAGAGCAAAACCAAGAACCACGTTTTATTCATTTACGCGTACATAGCGATTATTCAATGTGCGATGGGTTAAAAAAAGTTAAACCTATTATAGCGCGTGCAGCAGAATTAAATATGCCGGCACTCGCACTGACTGATCAAACTAATCTGTGTGGCTTGGTAAAATATTACCATGCGGCTCATAACGCTGGCGTTAAGCCTATTATCGGTTGTGATTTTTGGGTACGAAGTGATGAATTAGGGGATGAATTCTCTCGTTTAGTCATTTTAACCACTAATAATAAAGGGTATAAAAACTTAACAGAACTGATCTCAAAAGCTTACACGCGTGGGCACCTAAAACATAAAGCGGTAATTGACAAAGAATGGTTAATTGAATTTAAAGAAGGATTAATAATACTCTCAGGTGCGCGAGAAGGTGATATAGGTAAAGCCTTATTAAAGGGCAATAATGAACTTGTGCTGGAAATGCTCGACTTTTACCAACGCCATTTTGACAATTGCTTTTATGTTGAGTTAATCCGCACAGGGCGAAATGACGAGGAACACTATCTCCATCTTGCCGTTGATTTTGCTGCAGAACATAATTTGCCAGTTGTTGCCACCAATGAGGTGATGTTTTTAGATCCAGATAATTTTGATGCCCATGAAATCCGCGTGGCAATTCATGACGGTTATACGCTTGATGACAAACGACGCCCAAAGCGTTATAGCACTGAGCAATATTTACGCTCACAAGACGAAATGTGTGAGTTATTTAGTGATATTCCTGAAGCGTTAGCTAATTCTGTTGAAATTGCTAAACGTTGTAATGTTACTGTGCGTCTTGGCGAATATGTATTACCCGATTTTCCCACCGAAGGCTTGGACATCAATGACTTTTTTATCAAAGTTTCTGAGGAAGGTTTAGAAAGACGCTTAACTAAATTATTTGATAGAGAAGCAGATAACTTTGCTGAAATACGTAAACCTTATGATGAACGTCTTAAAATAGAACTCGAAGTGGTTAATAACATGGGTTTCCCCGGTTATTTTTTGATCGTAATGGAGTTTATTCAGTGGAGTAAAGATCACAATATACCTGTTGGGCCCGGTCGTGGTTCAGGTGCTGGCTCTTTAATTGCGTATGCACTGGATATTACCGATCTCGATCCACTGGAGTACGATCTACTATTCGAACGTTTTTTGAACCCTGAACGAGTATCTATGCCAGATTTCGATATCGATTTCTGTATGGATAGACGTGATGAAGTGATTGACCACGTGGCTGAACTTTATGGTCGTGATGCGGTTTCTCAAATTATTACCTTTGGTACCATGGCGGCAAAAGCGGTCATTCGTGATGTGGGTCGAGTACTTGGACATCCTTACGGTTTTGTTGACCGGATTTCAAAACTCATTCCAACAACACCGGGTATGACCTTGGCAAAGGCTTTTGAAGAAGAGCCAAAACTGCCTGAAATATACGCACAAGACACTGAGGTTAAAGATCTTATTGATATGTGTCGTATCCTCGAGGGTACCACTCGAAATGCAGGTAAACATGCCGGTGGTGTAGTTATTTCACCGACGACTATTACTGATTTTGCGCCACTTTACTGTGATGATGAAGGCAACAACCCTGTTACTCAGTTTGATAAAAATGATGTTGAAGATGCCGGATTAGTTAAATTTGATTTCTTAGGATTAAGAACCTTAACTATTTTACAATGGGCCATTGAAATGGCTGATGTAAAACAGCTTAAAGCCGGCAAAGAACCCATTGATATTACGACTATCAATCTTGAAGATAAAGCGAGTTTTAAGCTATTGCTTGCGTCTAAAACTACAGCGGTGTTTCAGTTAGAATCCAGCGGCATGAAATCCCTGATTGAGAAACTCAAGCCAGATTGCTTTGAAGATATTATTGCATTGGTAGCGTTGTTCCGCCCCGGACCTCTGCAATCAGGCATGGTTGATAACTTTATTGAACGTAAGCATGGCCGTGAAGAAGTGAGTTACCCCGATGTCACTTGGCAGCATATTGATTTAAAACCGGTATTAGAGCCAACTTACGGCATTATTTTGTATCAAGAACAAGTAATGCAAATCGCCCAAGTACTAGCCGGATATTCGCTTGGTGGCGCAGATATGTTACGTCGCGCCATGGGTAAGAAAAAACCGGAAGAAATGGCTAAACAGCGGGCAGGTTTTGAGCAAGGCGCAAGAGATCGCGGGGTTGATGGCGAACTCGCGATGAAGATCTTCGATCTTGTAGAAAAATTTGCTGGTTATGGTTTCAACAAATCTCACTCTGCCGCTTATGCATTAGTTTCTTATCAAACCTTGTGGATGAAAACGCATTTTCCAGCACCTTTTATGGCAGCGGTTATGTCAGCAGATATGGATAACACTGAAAAAGTGGTTATCTTGGTTGATGAATGTGAAAATATGGGTATTGATCTGCTTCCACCTGATGTAAATGCCGGCCAATATAAATTTACTGTCAATGATGATAATCAAATTGTTTACGGTATTGGTGCGGTAAAAGGGGTTGGTGAAGGGCCAATAGAAGCCATTATTAAAGCACGTCAAACGGGCGGTCCTTTTACTGATTTATTTGATTTATGTGCTCGACTTGATTTGAAAAAAACCAATAAACGCATATTAGAGAAGTTAATAAAATCTGGCGCGTTAGATGCATTAGGACCCACCTATAAACTAACAGTTGATGGTAAAGATTTACCCCATCGAGCCGCTTTATTTGAAACCCTGCCTGAGGCGATAAAGGCGGCAGATCAACATGCTAAAGCCGAAGCCATAGGACAAAATGATTTATTTGGCTTGATCAACGATGAACAAACGGATTCTCGTCAAAGCTTTAAAAAAGTTAAAAAATGGCCAGAAGAAAAATGGCTTGATGGTGAAAAAGAAACCTTAGGTTTATATTTAACCGGTCACCCCATTAATCGCTATTTAAGCGAAATTAAAAAGTATGCCACGGGCCGCTTAGTCACTATGCAACCCACAGGTAGAGACAGACAAGCAGTGGCTGTTGGATTGGTCATTGGTGTACGTGTGTTGGTTAATAAGCGAGGTCGTCGTTGGGCATTAGTTACGCTTGATGATAAAAGTGCTCGTATGGATGTCCGTTTATTCCCTGATGATTATGATAAATTTGCGGAACTACTTGAAACTGATGCTATTTTAGTTTGTAGTGGACAGGTCAGCTTTGATGATTACTCTGGAGGTAATACAATGACTGGCCGAGATATCATGACTATTGCTAATGCTAGGGAAAACTACGTTACTTCCTTAGATCTTCTAATTAATAGAGCAACGATTAGTGATGATTTTATAGCGCAATTTACCCATGCTTTAACACCCCATAAAGAAGGTACTTGTCCTATTAGGGTGTATTATCAGCGAGAAGAAGCTCGCGGCATGTTAGAACTTGGCGTACAATGGCGGGTATCGCCGGTTGATGTGTTATTATATGATTTAAAAGAATTATTAGGTGAAGAAAGCGTCACCTTGCAGTTTAAGTAGCTGAATGTGCTGGCTCATGATAATGAATTAACTGTTATTAGGGTTTGTGCTAATAACTAAAGCAAAGCCCGTACAAATTTTAGTACATTTTATTAGGTACAGAGAAACATATGTCATTAAATTTTTTAGATTTTGAAAAACCTATTGCAGAACTTAATGCAAAAATTGAAGAGCTTGAGTTGGTCAACAACGGTCAAGAGCTTGATCTTGATTTAGAAGATCAAATCGGACAATTACGTGAAAAAAACTTAGAACAAACTAAAAAAATATTCGCTAATTTAGATCCATGGCAAACAGCGCGTGTAGCTCGTCACCCACAGCGTCCTTATACGCTTGATTATTTACCGCGTATTTTTACTGAATTTGATGAGTTAGCCGGTGATCGTGCTTATGCTAATGATAATGCTATTGTTGGTGGTACAGCGCGTTTAGACGGTAAACCAGTGATGATTATTGGCCATCAAAAAGGTCGTTCTACCGCAGAAAAAGTTAAACGTAACTTTGGTATGCCTCGCCCTGAAGGCTACCGTAAAGCTTTACGTTTAATGGAAATGGCCGAACGCTTTAATATGCCAATTATCACTTTTATTGACACGCCTGGTGCCTACCCAGGTGTTGGCGCCGAAGAACGTGGTCAGAGTGAGGCAATTGCCCGTAATTTAAAAGTTATGGCTCGTTTGTCTGTTCCGATTATCTGTACTGTGATCGGTGAAGGTGGCTCAGGTGGCGCTTTAGCGATTGGTGTTGGTGATAAAGTCAATATGCTGCAATATGCGACATACTCAGTGATTTCACCGGAAGGTTGTGCTTCTATTTTATGGAAAACAGCAGATAAAGCACCAACAGCAGCAGAGGCAATGGGTATCACGGCAACGCGTATTAAAGAGTTAGATCTCATCGATAGCATTGTTGAAGAGCCTTTAGGCGGCGCGCATCGCGATATGGATCAAATGGCGGCAATGCTTAAAGAAGCATTGAAAACTGATTTAGCTGAATTAGAACAGTTATCTAAAGATGAATTAATTGATAAACGTTATGACAAATTAATGTCATTTGGTTACTGTTAATAGTTAAGTCGGGCTTTAGTTCGACTAATTTAACTTATACCTTTTAACTTAAATATCTAATGACAGTTATTGAGTCTGCACTTGTTAGTGCCATTACTAAATACCCCAAAACACCACTGGTTATTGCCTACAGTGGTGGTGTCGACTCACAAGTATTACTGCATGCTTTAGTTAAACTAAAGCAGGCAAAAAAATTTCCCAATGTAATGACTGTTTGTCACGTCAACCACGGCTTAAGTGCAAATGCCAGTGCTTGGCAAACTTTCGCACAACAAGCATGTCAAAAGCTTAATGTAACATTTACGGTATGCCAGGTTAACGTTCAAATACAACCGCAGCAATCATTAGAAGCCTTAGCTCGAGAGGCAAGGTATCAAGCTCTGCAATCCATTTATAATGAGAGATCGTTAATTATTACTGGCCATCATCGTGATGATCAGGCCGAAACTTTTTTGCTTGCCCTTAAAAGAGGAGCCGGTTTAAAAGGCTTATCGGCGATGGCAGCTGAAACTAAACAAGGCAAAGATACACTTTTACGCCCACTACTTACTATCTCACGCGCTGAAATTGTTAACTATGCTAATGATAATAAGCTCAACTGGGTAGAAGATGAATCGAATAGCGATACGCGTTTTGATCGAAATTTTATCCGTCAAAAAATTATGCCCTTACTTAATGAACGTTGGCCTAGTATTACTCAAACCATTAACCGCAGTAGCAGCCATTGCTTAGAAGGGCAGTTATTGTTGAACGAGTTAGCCGAACAAGATTTAGTGAATTGCCAGTTAACTAAACAGTGTTTGTCAGTGAGTGAGTTGAGTAAGCTTTCAACAGCGCGCTTTAATAATTTAATACGGTACTTTTTAGCCCAACATAATTATTTAATGCCGAGTACGGAACAACTGGCACAAGTTTATCAACAGTTGTTTGCCAACGAGGATAAAAATCCTGCCGTTAAAGTCGCTAATAACTACTTGCGTCGTTATAAAAATGCTTTGTATTTAACAGCTGACTTTATTGATATAAGTGACTGGCAAACAGACATCTGTTGCTATGAAAAAGACAGTGTTGCGATAGACAAGGTAATTGAATTACCTTGTGAGTTAGGTAAGCTGACTTTTGTAAATAATCAGCCGTTTGAGCTATCACAATCAGATCAACAAATAGCTTTACCCAGTAAAGCACAAAAAGTAACGCTGCGTTTTTGTCATAGTAACCCTACTTGTTTACCTGATTATCGTAATCATTCGCGTAGTTTAAAAAAAGTATTACAAGAACTCAATATTCCGCCATGGCAGCGTAAGCGTATTCCTTTTCTTTATTACGATGATGTCTTAGTTGCCGCAATCGGTTACTTTGTTTGCCAAGCCTTTGTTCCACGTATAAATGACCCAAGTATAAACCTACCAGATAAAAATGAGCCAAGTATCACTGTTACTTGGGATCATTAAGTTAAGCTAGCGAGTGTTAAAATTGGTTAATAGCTATTTTGATAAATGATGGGAAGCTGCGGCTGAAAATACGACATCAGTAGAGCTATTAAGTGCAGTCTCAGCTGAATCTTGTATTACCCCAATAATAAATCCAATCGCAACAACCTGCATGGCAATGTCTTCATTTATACCAAATAACCCGCAGGCTAATGGTATTAATAATAGCGAACCTCCCGCAACACCTGAGGCGCCACAAGCCGAAATTGAAGCAACAATTGACAGTAATATTGCAGTGCCAAAATCAACATTAATAGCTAAGCTATGTGCTGCAGCAAGCGTTAATACCGTTATGGTAATTGCCGCGCCAGCCATGTTAATGGTGGCACCAAGCGGTATCGACACAGAATAAGTATCTTCGTGTAAGTTTAATTTTTTACATAATGCCATATTTACGGGAATATTAGCCGCTGAGCTTCGGGTAAAAAAAGCAGTGATGCCAGATTCACGTAAACAGGTAAAAACTAATGGATAAGGGTTTTTCTTGGTAATCAAGAAAACAATTAAGGGATTAATGACTAAGGCCATTATCAGCATAGCACTTAATAAAATAACGACTAATTGGCTATACTCAGCTAAAGCGCTAAAACCTGTGGTGGCGATAGTATTGGCAACCAGTCCAAAAATCCCAATAGGAGCAAAGCGAATAACCACCCTAACGATACTTGAAATGGCTTCGCTAAAATCATGGACTGTAGTCTTTGTTTGACTACTGGCATGTTTTAGTGAAAAACCTAAACCAAGCCCCCAGGCTAATACCGCAATGAAATTACCATTAGCAACAGCACTTATTGGGTTTTCAACTACTTTAAAAGCCAATGTTGACAATACTTCACCTAAACCTTGTGGAGGGTTAGCACTGGCACCCACTAAGTCTAAGGTTAATGTGGTCGGAAATAAAAAACTTAATCCTACCGCAACAAAAGCAGCGCTAAGGGTACCCACTAAATATAAGCCGATAATAGGCTTAAGTTCCGCGTCACTATTCACCTTCTGATTGGCGATGCTCGAAGCCACCAATACGAATACTAAAATAGGCGCAACCGCTTTAAGTGCACTAACAAATAAGCTGCCCAATATCGAAAATGATTGGGCTACGTCAGGGCTTATTACTGCGAGAAAGCCACCTAAAATAATCGCGATAATTATTTGTGATACTAAACCTGTATTCTTTATTTTCGACAGCAGTGAGGGGGTTTTTAGTGGAGCATTTGTAGCCGCCATAATTGCGTTAACCTTATAAGTATATTTCTAGGCTGACTTTTATCATTGAAGTACTAGTTTGTCTACTAATACCAATTGAATTAATTCAGCCTTTGGATATTAAGTTGAGTGATTCATTATTTCAATTGGTGTTTTTAGCGATTATAGGGCATTTATTGAGGATATACCCGTTCCACTTGAAGATGCAGTTTCTAGCTTAGCTCCCTACGGGCAAGTCGATAAAGGGTCATCTCCTGCGTTATTGATTTCGACAATAGAATAACTATTCTCTTCAATCAATTCCTGGTAGCTAACCCTTTCTCGACTGGCTGAAATCTGCATCTTGAAGTAGAGCGGGTATAAATAGCATGTTATAATTATGTTACTACAATTTAGTCTTTAATTAGGAATAACCATGGCAACCGAACAAGCATTGCAACAACGAAGTAACAACAGCTGTGAACTTTGTACAGCAACAGATAACTTATCCGTATTCCCTGTACCGCCAACAAGTGACTTAAGTGCGCAACAATGTGTGTACATTTGCGCAAACTGCCAATCTCAAATTGAGGGTAATAAAGCATTAGACGCAAATCATTGGCGTTGTTTAAATGACAGTATGTGGAATCAAGAGCCTGCGGTACAAGTTATTTCATATCGTATGTTGCATAAACTCTCAACAGAAAGCTGGGCGCAAGACGCACTCGAAATGATTTATTTAGAAGATGAAGTCAGAACTTGGGCGGAGCAAGGTATTGCTGCTGAGCAAACTGAGGGCCCAACTCGAGATAGCAACGGTGCAAATTTACAAGATGGTGATAATGTTACCTTGATCAAAGATTTAAAAGTTAAAGGCGCTAATTTTACTGCTAAGCAAGGCACCATGGTGCGTGGTATTTCATTAACGGATAATCCAGAGCATATTGAAGGCAAAGTAAACGGAACACGTATTGTTTTGGTTGCTGCTTATTTGAAAAAAGCATAGTGAAAAAATATTGTCAGGTTTCTTTACAAACGATTGTTTTATTATCAAAGTAAATTTTTATTTTTATCTTACATAAGTTTTTTCTGTAAAAAATCTAATTAAATTATACATTTATTTTTCTTTATTTACTTGGTGTTAAGTTTGCATACAAGTATGCATAAGACAATATTAGTTAAATAAAGTAAAAATAAGGTGAGTTAGATGTTCAGAAGTAATTTGATGTCCTTAGCATTTGTATCGGTAGTGGCAGTATTGTTATCAGGCACTGCTCAAGCGAGTAAAGTTGTTAGCTGTAATTCAAAAAGTAATATTGACTTTGGTGATGCACCTAGTAACTATGGTACGGCATGTCATCAAACAGATACTTGGCAAAAGTTAGGTACAGGCTGGAGTGCTGAGTCTGCTAACAATACAGTTGATAGTGATAATCCGACAGATGATGGTGTCACGTGGAGAACTAAAGCTGTTGGTACTAGTGCATGGAGTAATTGGTCATCTGATGAAGTTCTAACCCAAGGTGATGACGTTGAGTTTAAATTTAAGGTAACACGTGTTGGTTATGGTCATCATCAATATGATGAAATTAAAGCTTGGGCTGATTGGGATCAGGATTCTATTTGGAACAATAATAATGAAGTTCTTATCGAAGAACAGTGGTTTAAAAATCAAAATTAAAATGACATAGATGAATTTAATAGTCATTATAACAATGATTTAGGGACTAATAATAATAGCGATACGCAAAGAGAATATTTTAAACAGATGACAGTCCCGGTTAACGCTACGCTTGGTGATACTTGCATGCGTGCTCGAATAGTGTGTGAAAACTCACTCACTCATTATAGTGATAGCTACATGTTAATTGCAACAGGTTATCAAGATCAAGGTGAGGTTGAATATTACAAGATAAGTATTGTTGCAAAAAATACAACGGTACCAGTACCCGAACCATCTACATTGTTGATCTTCACCTTAGGCTTACTAGGTTTAGCTCTAAAGCGCAGAAAAACCGTCTAATTTAACTTGACAGATTATTAGATAAATTATTACTATTCAATCCAAATAAAATTCAGTGATTTCTAGTGTTTGGGGTGAATAGGGAAGGCTATCCTTATCCTTGAACGGGCTTTCTTCTTTTTCAGCCGACGTATTTCCTACTGAATAGACATCCACTTGATCAGAATTACTTTTTAAGTCCAGGAAGCTCACATTATAGATGCGAGTTTGTCATGGGCTTTATATTATCACTAAAGCTAAATTTTATCATACTCCTGAATCCTGCATATTCAAGTGAAACCGGTATATACCGCACAATTTCGTACTTATTGTGGACCAGTTTTATAATGACTCAATAGACTTTTCAATAGAGAGTTACAACATGACAATTAATAAGCTTGTTAATAAAAATAAGCTTAGAATTATTGCGCATTAGATCTGTGTTTAAAGTCATTATAGTTCAGCCAATAAACGCGTTGCCATTTTATACTCAGGAGACTTATCTGGCTTAGCAACTATTTTCGTTAACAGCGTGCGAGCTTCGCGGATACGATCTAGTTTAATTAATGTATAGGCTATGTGGTATTGAATATCAGCGCTATTTGATGACATGGTATAAGCTTGTCTTAAATAGGTCAGTCCCTGCTTTGGATTACCCGATAGGGTTAATGCCCAACCTCTAGTATCTATAATAGCAGCAACAGAGCCTAATATTGATAACGCTTGTTTAGAAAAATCAACTGCTGAATTATAATCTTTTTGTTCAAGATAGATTACCGCTAAGTTATTAAGTGCCATGGCTCGTTTGTCAGAGGGGATATTTCTGGTTAATAATTGCTGATATTGAAACTTAGCTTGGGTATATTGACTATTAATCATTAAAAAGTCAGCTAGTGTGTTTCGTTGAAAACTACGTTCAGGATATTTTTTGACTAATATTAATAAGTGCTCAATAAATTGTTTTGATAAATCAGGTGTATTACTAATTTGAGTGAGTTTTATTAATGCAATAGCATTTGTATCATCTTGCAGCAGTGCTTGTTGATAATAAGTGAAAGCTTTATTTTTTTGATTTTTAGCTTGAGCTAAGTCACCGTTTAAAATAATTATACTCGTGTTTTTTGTAAAGCCTTTTGTATTTGCTGTTCTTATTAGCCGACTCGCATCAGTTAATTTTTTTAATCGTATTTTAAGTTTTATGCTGGCAATATAAATAGGTAAAGCATTAGGGGATAAAATTTGAGCGCGAGCAAGATTACTTTCAGCCTCTTGGTAGTTTTGAACTTGCAGTTGAAGTTGGCTTAATTTAAATAGATCTAAAGCATTGTCTGACCAAAGTCCTTTTAAAATCTGAGCTTGATGATTCGCTTCTTGTACTTTATTTAAAGCAATTAAATTATTAAATTTTAATTCAATTGCATCGATATTTAACCTATTGTCATTTAATGCAGTATTTGTTATCACTAAACTTTGTTCAAATTGCCCCTGCTTTAAATGCAGAGTAGCAAGTTTGATTAATGCTTGTGTTCTGAAATCTTTATTTTTTGTTTGTCCCTCAATAAGGTTTATTGCATCTTTAATATTACCTAAATCGTATTCAATACCGGCTAACTGTAGCTGACTGATACCGTCATTGGGATCGTCGTTAACTAAGTCCTGTAATATTTTTTTCGCAATAAGTTTATTGCCTAAACTAATTTGTAATGAGGCATAGTCATAGAGAACATCTTTGTTCTGCGGGTATTGGCTATATAAGTTTTCAATTATCTGTTGCGCTTGTTTATATTGTTGAAGCTCTCTTAAAATAAGGGCATGTAACAATTGATAATTAACTTGTTCAGGGGCTAAGGATTTTATTAACAATACTTTATCTAAACTTTTATCAAATTGCTTTGATTGTAAATAAAGCAAGGCTAAAGTATGGTTATAATTAATGTCGTTAGGAAAGCTTAATGACTCTAACATCGCTATTGCTTTATTTAATTTACCTCTTTCACTCATTACCTTAGCTGAAATTATGAGTACTTTAGCATCGTCTTTATATAAGTCACGTAACTGTCTTAATAAATATTCAGCTTTAAAACTTTTATTGAATTGTAAATAAAGACCGGCTAATACAAGAGCATGTTCTTTATTTTCTAAGAGTTTTATTTCATTTGCTTCCAATAAATCTAATGCCTTCCTAGCTTGTTCAAGCTTTATGTATACATCAGCTAATAAAATAGTGGCATTAATATCACCTGTATTTTGCTCTAAGTATATTTGGAATTTTTTTCGTGCTTGCTCCCAGTTTTTTTGTCTATAACTGGTAATACTATCTATCAGTAATAATTGTGGTTGAGAATGAAGATAGACCTTATCTATAGAAGACAACTGATTTGTTAACGCATCTAGAACCTCTGTGGCGATATCATGTTTATTCAATGCATTTAACATATTGCTTTTCATGAGTTGAGCTTGGGGATCTTTAGGTGATATAGCTAAAATTTTGTCAAGGAAAAAATTAGCTTTTTCAAATTGTTTTAAATCAATATAGCTGTTGGCTAGGCCGCGATAAGCGATAATGTTATTTGGTTCTAGTTCATTCGACTTCTTGAAAAACTGTAAAGATTTTTGTATATCACCATTTTTTCTAGCTAAAATACCCTTATAAATAAATAATTTAGTGTTATCACTATCTAATGAAACTATTTTTTCTAATAAGACTGGTACTTGCTCTATATTGTTAGATATTAAATATAAGCTAACAAGGCCTAAGTTAGCATCTAAATTATTAGGATATTGTATTAAAATACTTTCATAAGTATTTTGAGCTTTTTCTATTTCATTTAACCCTTGATAAGCTCCAGCTTTTATCAACTTTAACGCTAACTCTCCTTTTGTAGTAAGTGTTTTGTTATTAAAAAAGGTTAGGGCTTGATCAAATTTTGATTGTGATAGTAAGCTTTTCCCAAGGGGAGTAATAATTAAATTAATGTCTGCGCCTTGAATTAAGGTTTCTTTTAATTCTTGTTCTGCTAATTGATATTGATACTTTTCAATTAACACTTTAGATAAAAGTAATTTCGCAGATAAATTATTTGGTTTCTGTTTTAATGCATTTTGAATGTTGATATAAGCTATATTAAAATCTTGAAGATTGTATGCTTGTAGTGCATCTTCATAATGATCACTTTGAGAATAAGCACTCTGGCTAAGCAGTAATAAACTGATGAACCACATTGAGACATGTTTTTTAAACATTAACTAACCTTTGATTGTTGAACTTTACTACTAAGAACATTGTACCACCTGAATACATGACTATTTCTAATTTACAACCAACGGCGTACTTTTTGGCTGTAGGTCTTGTAATCATTAGGGAAAAGTTTATTAAGCATAATTTCTTCAGGCTTTATTTGATATTGAGTAATATACCATATGAATAGTGGTATCGTGGTGAAACAAGCTATATTTTTAAGGTAAAGCGCTAAAGCGAGTAAGATTAACACTAATGCTAAATACATAGGATTACGTGAATAGGCGTAAATACCTGAATTGACTACAGTACTCGTTTTTTCTGGTGTGTGGGGGTGATAAGTTGTTTTATGCTTACGAAAATCAATTAAAGCCAATGAACCAATAATACCAGCTAAGGCTATTAATATTATAATAAGAGGGATGTTGAGCGGCAAAGAAAACTGGTATTGAGGGAAATAATACGCCAAACCGAACATTAAAATAATACTAATAATAAGCTGCACAGGAGGAACGACTTTTAACGCTAGGTTCATTTTTAATCCACCATGACTTATTTTCCTGCTTCCACACCTTTTATCATCAATTGATAATAGAAGCTTAACAAACAGCTGAAATGACGCTGCTTGTTAACTTGGTTGCAGATTGATTCTACATAGGTAAGCCTAGTTTAGATCGGTAACAATTTATAAGTGTTTTAACCGGTATTTTTCACAAGCGACTTCATCTTCACACTCGCCATATAAATATAGGCTATGATTTGTCAGAGTGATTTTATGAGATTTAGCAATATCAGACTGTCTTTGTTCAATGACATCATCTTCAAATTCAACGACGTTACCACATTTTAAGCAAACTAAATGATCATGATGTTTTTTATGAGCAAGTTCGAATACGGACTTGCCGCCTTCAAAATGATGGCGGGTGACAATACCTGCATCATCAAACTGGTTTAATACACGGTAAACTGTTGCTAAGCCTATTTCTTCGTTTTGCACTAACAATAATTTATAAACATCTTCTGCGCTAATATGTTGGTTATTTGGCTCTTGAAGAATAGTTAATATCTTAATACGTGGCAAGGTGATTTTTAATCCGGCTCTTTTAAGTTCTTCGTTCTGATCTGCCATGTAAATAAGTTCTCTAAAAGTAATAATAAACAAAAGTATAAGAGGTTATTGAGTGAGGATAAAGGCTTAGTTGTATTTATTAAGTGTTTTTAGTTTTAAATAGCAAAAAAGCTCATTTATTGAGCTTTTTTGTTACTTTTTATTAGATATGATGGCTAATAAAACCCTATGCTAAATAAGGTTTAAGCTAGTTCAGCTAAGCACATTTCATCATTGAGTTGTGTAACCCATTTACTAACACGTGCATCAGTTAATTCAGGTTGTCTGTCTTCATCAATACATAAACCAATAAACGTATTTTCATCAATTAATGCTTTAGATGCTTCAAATTCATAACCCTCAGTAGGCCAATTACCCACAACGATACCGCCTTTGCTTTCAACAATATCTCGTAATGGCTCCATTGCATCGCAAAAGTACTCTGCGTAATCTTCTTGATCACCTAAGCCAAAAATGGCGACTAACTTATCAGTAAAGTCGACTTCTTCAAGTTCAGGCAGAAAGTCATCCCAGTCACACTGGTTTTCACCATAGTACCAAGTTGGAATGCCTAAAATTAGCATATCAAACTCTGCAATTTCTTCTTTTGTGCTTTTAGCGATGTCTTTAACATCGATCATTTTTTTGCCCAGTTTTTTCTGGATCATTTTACTAATTGCTTCGGTGTTGCCGGTATCACTGCCGAAGAATAAACCTACGATTGCCATGGGTATTTACCTTTTAGATTTCAATTAAATTCGTTTGATGTGCTAAAGATTCAATCAATAGCGATTCAATTAATTCACTGCGACTAATATCTTTATTTTTAGCCAGTTCCTCTAACTGTTCAAATAAGCTGTGGTGTATTTTAAATTCAACCCGCTTTAAACCGTTAGTCTTATCTCGTTTGACTTGATTACGTTTATTTAGTTTAATCTGCACTTTACGTGGGTGCGGGCTCGTTTTAGGTCGCCCTGGGCGCTTATCATCACTAAATAGGTCAATGGTGGTTAAGTCAGTTAACTCCTTTGCCATTACCCTACACCCATACTTTCCCAGACAAATTGAATGACGCCCTTGACAATAAAACCGAAACAACCAAGAAAAAGTACAAAATATACCACTAATTTACCCATTTTAGGCACATCGTTTTTATTCATCACATCGTGAATGGATAAACCGATAAAACCAAAAATGAAAAGAAAAAATAAGTTAAGGCCGATCGCCTCAATAAGTTCTAAATGTTCAGCTAGCATGTGTGTCATTCACTATGAAAAATACATCAACATCAAGTGATGTAAGCTAAAAAATTGGCGGCACTATAGCATGTAATGACATTAAACACATTTACTTTCATAACACTTAAGTTGTAATTAAGTGTTAAAACTCTAACTTATTTACCAAGTTAATTTGTTGATCTTTATCAAAGGCGTAACATTATTTCAATAAAAAATTTAACCGCGAAAGATCAACAGGCCCCAGTTTAGCTATTTAAAAAGCTTGCCACAATTTTATTAAAGGCTACTGTCTTTTCAGCATGTAACCAATGGCCTGCACCTTGAATTATTTTCGCTTTAGCTTTAGGGAAGAGTAATGCAATAGCACTCTGATGTTCAGGTAATATGTAATCTGAATTAGCCCCTTTGATAAACAGGGTATCACCGTTAAATTGTTGCTCAGTTTGTCCGCTAAGACTTTGCATTATTTGTTCATAACCTTGGGCAATGTAATTTAGGCTACATTTGAATTCAAATACTCCTTGTTTATTTAGCGCTATATTACGTAGTAAAAAAGGTCTTACGCCGTTATCAGTGACATATTTGGCTAATTGAATATCAGCATCTTTACGTTTATGTACTTGTGTTAAGTCAATCGCTTGCAAGCCTTCTATAATTGTCAAATGATGGGCAGGGTATTTAACGGGGGCAATATCAGCAACGATAAGTTTATTAAGTCGTTCTGGAAATGAAAGCGCAATTTTCATCGCGATTTTTCCACCCATTGAATGACCTAAAATATGACAATGTTCAATAGATAAGTCATCTAATAGGTTAATAATATCTTGTGCTAAGTCTTGATAGTCCATGCCTTCTTGGTGAAAAGAATTACCGTGGTTTCTTACATCAATACTCGTAACGCAATAATCTTGGCTCAGACTTTTAGCAACCATGTTTAAATTCTCTAAACTACCAAATAAACCATGAATTAGGACAATATGCTTACCTTGACCGACTTGTTGATAATTTAGCTGCTTAGGGTGTAGTTGTTTTGATTGGTTTATATTTGTCATTTTATTTATTCATTTATTTTTAACTTATGGTAATTTTATCATGAAATAACCCTGAATTTGGGTATAATCTTACGGCACTTAAAAATTAATAGAAGTTAGTGATAAATGAAAAATATTGAAATTGATGATGAACTTTATCTGTATATTGTATCCAATACAAAGGCTATTGGTGAAAGCGCTTCAAGTATTTTGCGCCGTTTACTCCCTTCAGGGGGCACTCATCAGTTGCCAGTTCCGCTATCTACGCTAGTACCAGAGCCCGAAGATGATGAGACTAAGTCTGATGAATCATCCCATAACACCGAGGTGACTAATTCTGATGTTATTGATACTGATTGTAGCGAAGAAGTAAAACCTATTACTAGTTCAGAAAGCGTGTTTAATTTTATTAATATAGAAGAGCTTGCTATGCAGCGTGGCGCAGTAGGGCGTTTTTTATTAATTCTTGCAGCTTTATATCGAGCTCACCCAAAGAAATTTAATATAGTGACTAATATAGCGCCTAAAGTCAGTGCTAGAAAAACTAAACGCTTATATTTTGCGTTGAGTGAAGAAATATTAACGGCGAGCGGTAGCAGTACTAAACCAAAACAAGTTCCTCAAAGTCCATTCTGGGTTATTACTAATTCAAACACTACGCGTAAAAAAATGATGTTAACAGAAGCTGCGACGCTGTTAGGCTATGATGAGAACGATGTGATAAGAATTCGTGATCTACTCTAGAGTTTTCTTCTAGGTTAATAAGCAATAAATAATAAGTCATTAGATAAATAAGTAATAAAAAGGAAAGATATGTCTGTTCATCCACATGCGGGTAAGCCAGCTCGTCCAGAAGATAGAATTAATCTTGGTCAGTTAGTTAGTGATTATTATCTTAAGACACCCGATGTAGATATTACCGCTCAACAAGTCAGTTTTGGTACCTCAGGCCACCGAGGATCAGCAACTAAAATTAGCTTTAATGAGTACCATATTATTGCTATTTGTCAGGCTATTGCCGAATACCGTGTTACTCAACAGATTACTGGACCACTTTTTTTAGGTAAAGACACACATGCGTTATCTGAGCCTGCTTTTGCCAGTGCCATTTCAGTGCTAATCGCTAATGGCGTGAAGGTCGTTATTCAAGATGATGTTTTATCAGCGTCGCAAGCGAATGCGGGATTTACACCCACACCGGTGATTTCACGGCTTATAATCTCACACAATAAAACTCACGATGAATGCTCAGTTGCTGATGGCATTATTATCACGCCTTCACATAATCCGCCTACTGATGGCGGTATTAAGTATAACCCGCCACATGGGGGTCCTGCAGAAGGGGGCATTACTAAGCAAATTGAGCAACGAGCCAATGAACTTATTAAAGCGGGTTTAGTTGATGTTAAACGACTTTCTTATACAAAAGCACTCGAGTCTTCGTTGTTAACGCAACACGATTTTATTGAACACTATGTTAGTCAACTCGAACAAGTTGTTGATATGCATGCGATAGCTAAATCTGGTGTCACCATCGGTGTCGACCCACTGGGTGGTTCAGGTATTGCCTATTGGCCCGTTATTGCTAAAAAATACGATATAAATATTACGATTGTTAACCCCGTTGTTGATGCTAGCTTTGCTTTTATGCCGCTAGATAAAGACGGTAAAATTCGCATGGATTGTTCATCTCCTTTTGCTATGGCTGGTCTTATTGCGATGAAGGATGATTTCGATATTAGCGTGGGTAATGATCCTGATTTCGACCGACATGGCATAGTGACTAAAAGTGGTGGTTTAATGAACCCAAATCATTATTTAGCCGTTGCTATTAATTATTTGATGACACACCGCGGTTGGCCAAAAAAGAGTAAAATAGGCAAAACACTGGTGTCTAGTTCACTTATTGATCGCGTAGCAGAAAGTATTAATAGACCCTTATCAGAAGTCCCAGTCGGTTTTAAATGGTTTGTTGATGGCTTAGCCGACTCAAGCTACGCTTTTGGCGGCGAAGAAAGCGCGGGTGCTTCATTTATCGCACGTGATGGCAGTACTTGGACTACCGACAAAGATGGTTTTATTATGGCACTATTGGCAGCAGAAATATTAGCTGTTACCGGTAAAGATCCACACCAGCATTACCTTGAGTTGGTTGGCAAACTAGGTGAGCCTTGTTATGGCCGTGTTGAAGCAGTTGCCTCATTTGAACAGAAAAAAGTACTTACAGCGCTCTCAAGTAATGATGTTACTGCTGAGGTGTTAGCAGGCGAAAAAATAACACAAATTCTTTCTCATGCACCAGGCAATAATGCTGCTATTGGCGGTATTAAAGTGGTTACTGATAATGGTTGGTTTGCTGCTCGACCATCAGGTACTGAAGAAATTTATAAAATATACGCTGAAAGCTTTATTGATGAACAACATTTACAAACGATTATAAAAGAAGCGCAAGATATTGTCAGTGCTGCCTTTAAAGCAGCAGGATTGTAATCGTTAAGTAAATAAAATTCAGTTGTTAGCTACGAAAATATA
This sequence comes from Colwellia sp., assembly GCA_047633255.1. Lineage (GTDB taxonomy): Bacteria > Pseudomonadota > Gammaproteobacteria > Enterobacterales > Alteromonadaceae > Colwellia. Next base: position 4,574 of record JBLIEW010000022.1, on the reverse strand, counting down.
ATACGAATAAAAATAAGAAAGGTTAATATGGTCTACCCACAAGCGAACTTATCCGCTTTAGAGCTACAAGCTGAACTTCAAAAAACAGGTGATTTTTTACATTTAACGCGTAGCTGTGAATTTTCTATCGCTGCGTTTGATTTTGAAGTCGAGAGTACAAAAAGTGCGGCAAAAACTAAAGTATCAGTAATTGATACTGGTATTATCGTTTTTGAACCATTAAGCCATACGGCAAACAAAGATATTGTTTTATCCAGTGCTGTGCATGGTAATGAAACAGCGCCTATTGAAATCTGTAATGCGCTAATTAAGCAATTAATTCTAGGAGAGTTACACCTTGAAAATAGAACATTATTTTTATTTGGTAATCCAGCTTCTATTAATATGTCGCAACGCTTTATTGAAGAAAATTTAAATCGCTTGTTCTCTGGTGGTCATTCAAAAGACCAAGGACAAGGCGCGGGGTTAATCAACAAAGAACGCCATCGCGCTTTGTTGTTAGAGAAAACGGTTACGGACTTTTTTAATCAAGGGCAAGGGGAGCGTTTTCATTATGATTTGCACACTGCAATTCGTGGCTCTAAAAATGACAAGTTTGCGGTTTACCCATTCAGACAGAATAAACCTTGGGTAAAAGAGCAATTACAATTTATGCTTGCTTGTGGCATTAACACTATTTTATTTTCTAATGCGCCAACCACAACGTTTAGCTATTTTTCGTCAAATGAATTTGGTGCCCATGCTTTTACCGTTGAATTAGGTAAAGTAAAGCCTTTTGGTGAAAATAACATGGAAAAATTTGCGGGGGTAAAAAGAAGCTTAACGGCTTTAATATCAGGCCAACCGTTAGCTTTGGTTGATTATAATAAAGAAGATTTTAGCTTTTTTGAGATAAACCAAGTTATTGACCGTCACTGTGATGATTTTACTTTGCACTTTAGCGATGATGTTGAAAATTTTACTGACTTTGCTATTGGTACTGTTATTGCTACAGATGGCGAACAAGAAATTAAAACTCAAAATGCTGGCGAGGCCATTATTTTTCCTAATGCGAATGTTGCTATTGGTCAACGAGCTTTATTAACGGTAATTCCTGTCGAAGTTAACCCTGAGTAAGCCTTTATCTAAGTGAAGTAATCCATAAGATGGCTTCACTTAGATAAAGAATTTTATCCCTAATTCAAATTCCTTTTTGATATTAACGATTTTCTTGCAAACTTGTTATATTCATCGTTTATGGGTTTAAATTTATCGAACATCGTCGAGAAAACCCAGTGATCTTTAGTCGCTGGGATGAATCGATGAAACTAACCTTGTTCTTGAATATATTTTCGAATTGTCTCAGAGGAAGCGTTGCCAACAGAGCAAACAAAATAACCGTCTGACCAAAATGTTTTTTCAAGCCAAAACTGCTTTTTAAGTACAGGAAAAGCCCTCCAAATTCGACTAGTGGTCATCTGTTTAATATTTCTAACATGCTCAGAAACGCTGTACTTTGGACTTATCCTCATAAGGATATGAATGTGATCTTTGTCGATCTCAATCTCCTCAACTGAAAAGTCTGAGACTTCCGATATTTCCAAAGTAGAGTCTTTGATGAATTGACCTAAATCCCCAATCAATAGTTGCTTGCGATATTTAACCACGAGAATTAAATGCAGAGCAATTAGATGCTTACAATGTGAGTTCATTTGATATTCCACTTGACAATCTCGACTTATACAGTAGTCTATACAGTATATGAAGAAAACGCTAAGATACAACTTTCGGCTTAAACCGACAGCAGAGCAGGAGGTCAAACTCGTTGAGTTTGGGGCATACGCTCGTGGTGTATGGAACTTGTTGTTATCTGAAAATATGCGTCGATATCAATACGATAAATCTTTTTTGTTTTACCCTGAAATGGCTGGTTTGATTCGGGATTTAAAAAAATTCGATGAATTCTCATGGCTAAAAGCCTTTGATTCTGCGGCTTCTCAGCAAGTGGCTCGCGACCTTGAAACGGCACTTAAAAATTCATTCACTAAAGGTCGGGCTCAGCAGTTTCCGACGTTTAAGATCAGTTTTAAACTTAAAAAGCGTCACGATGATAGCTTTCGTTGCGTTAATAATTCAAATTGTATTCGCATAGAGAATGGCGCTATCAGCATTCCTAAAGTTGGAAAAGTACCGATTATTTTACATCGCAAGTTATCCAGTAAAATCAAGACTGCTACAGTTCAATTAACGCATGGGAAATGGTATGCTTCGCTGACTCAAGAAGTTGAATGCAAGAGTGCAAAGGAAGTGTTGTCATCGCTTGTAGGCTACGACATCAACAGTCAACACACTGTTGTCGGGTCAAATGGATGGTACGTTAAAAACCCGAAATCTTTTAAAAAAGCATCAGCAAAATTAAAACAAATTCAAGTCCAGTTGAGCCGTCGCAAGAAAGGTTCAAATCGTTGGAACAAAACAAAAACACGCTTAAATAAACTTCATGGAAAAATCTCTCGCCAACGCTTAGCGTTTGCTCACGAAGTATCATGCTCGATAGCCAAGAGCAGTGATATCATAGTGTTTGAGGATTTAAACGTGAAAGGAATGCAGCAATTTAACGGCCAAATGGTGAATGATAATGTGATGGGTATGATCACTGGATTGACCAAATATAAGGCTGACTTAAATGGGTCTGTTTACCATGAAATAGGTCGGTATGTGAAATCGTCAGGCATTTGTTATGAATGTAAACACGAGCATAAATTCGATTTAGGTGTGCGAGAATTTGCCTGTAAAAGCTGTGGTTTAGTGCAGTGCAGAGATTTAGCAGCAGCTAAATCTGTTGCAGATACAGGCGAAAAAGATTTAATGGCGAGTGGGATACTTGCCAGAGCGTTGCCCAAATTTCAGCAGAAATCACCTTCTAAAACGAAAGTCTTTGAGCAATCGGAGTTTGGTGTAGGAACTGAGAAAAAAGAAGCTGCCTAATTTAGGTTTGCAGAAGCCCCGTGATCTTTAGTCGCGGGGTAGTTCACCAAGGTCGAGCGCTAACAACGTGAAGATTTTTTCTTTGGTAATTTATAATTTAAACCGCTATGTGAAAACATGGATTCTTTTGTTAGTATTTAGGCACAGTTAACCCCATGGTAATTCAATATTATGAAGTATGTTCCATTAGGCAGTAGTTCTTTAAATGTTTCTCGAGTTTGTTTGGGCAGTATGACTTGGGGATTACAAAACAATCAACAAGATGCAAATGCTCAAATTGACTATGCTTTAACGCAGGGAGTTAATTTTATTGATACCGCTGAAATGTATGCCGTACCCCCATCAGAGAAAACGTATGGTAAAACAGAATCTATAATAGGCAATTGGTTAGCGGCGAATCCTTCTAAACGAAAAGATATCGTGCTTGCATCCAAAATAGCCGGACCAGGCTTTTCATATATACGTGATGGTAGTTATATTTCAGGGAAAACTGTTATTGAAGCGATTGATAACTCGTTAATGCGTTTACAAACTGATTACATTGATTTATACCAACTACATTGGCCTAATCGTAAGTCGCCACATTTTGGTAATCATTGGCCAAATAGTAACGGATTTCTCAAAGAAGATAGCGCAGAAGAAACTGAACAAATGTTAGATATATTGCAAGGCTTAGCTGACAGTGTTAAAGCAGGTAAAATAAGTCATTGCGGGCTTTCCGATGATACTACTTGGGGAATTAATCAATATTTACGTTTAAGTGACAAATATGATTTGCCCCGAATGGTTTCTATTCAAAATGAATTCAGTTTATTACATACAAAAGATTGGCCTTATTTAATTGAAAACTGCGCACGTGAAAATATTGCTTATTTACCTTGGTCGCCACTAGCAACAGGCATACTGACAGGAAAATATCTTAATGGTGATCGTCCAGAAGGAAGTCGATGGACTTTTATGCAAAGAAACGGACTCTTTAGGGATACAAAAAATAGCAATGCCGCAGCTCAAGCTTATGTTGATTTAGCCAAGCGTTTTAATATAACACCAGCACAATTGGCACTGGCTTGGTGTGATCAAGTTAGAGGTGTTACTTCTACTATTATTGGAGCAACAACAATGCATCAGTTAGAAGAAAACATAAGCGCTTTTAACACTGAATTACCAAAAGCGTTAATCAATGAAATTAACAATATATTAAAGGAATATCCAGTTCCCTTTTAATTGTTAATTGTTAATTGTTAATTGTTAATTGTTTACTGACATTAGATCAATCTTAGAGATTTATATGATTGTTCTAATGTCGAGACTAGAACAGATAGAAAAATTCAATCACTGAATCAATCAGCAAAAGCTATCGACACCTCTTCCCTATACAAATCATTTTTCAGCTAGTTTTAATGACACCTCATTACCTGCAACCCGATATCTAACAAGCTTTTCTATAAATACCCATCATTATTTCAACAGATAAACTCGCTGAGAAAACTCGGGTGTTTCTCCCCTACTGTAAACATTCTTGCTCAGTTACCACAATAATAGCCCCAGATCATTGCTGCACAATCTTGTGTATCTATTTACGTGAAGGTAAAGTTTGCCGCGATTAT
>JBLIEW010000021.1:0-71159 GCA_047633255.1 Colwellia sp. | reverse complement strand
TTATGCTGACTATCAAATTCCAGATGATCTGATGTGGTAAGCCAACCTAACTTATCCTTATATACCCGTTCCACTTGAAGATGCAGTTTCAGAGCGAAGCTAGGAAATCAGATCAAGGCGCGATACGCTGATAATGGTTATTCCCTTATCGAGTAGTGCAACGCAGGACTGGTTTTCTAGCTTAGCTCCCTACGGGCAAGTCGATAAAGGGTCATCTCCTGCGTTATGGATTTCGACAATAGAATAACTATTCTCTTCAATCAATGCCTTGTAGCTAACCCTTTTTCATCTTGCTGAAATCTGCATCTTCAAGTGGAGCGGGTATAATTGGTGTGAATACTAATAATCAGTAGATATAAATACTACTCATGTAAGTCATTGTGTAATAATACAGCTACAACAACACAATTTCTGAGAGTACTTGTTAATAGTACTCTTTAAAAGTACTTTTTTGAGGGTACTATAGCCCATAAGGATAAAAGTAATATGTCAAATAATACTGAGTTGAATGTTGAACAATGTACTAATGAGCAAGACACAACACAAAAACAGTTAGCAGATGCTAATAATGAAATTGCTGAGTTAAAACTACACATAGCATGGTTAGAATGCTCTTACGAGTGATTGAAGTGATCTGAGTGTGAACTTTAATAACCGAAAAATTCAAAAAAAGGCTAATGTAAGCAATTACATTAGCCTTTTTTTATTTTAATTTCTTTTTTGGCTAATTCTTTTAAGCTAAAACAATATTTTAAATAAATGATTAACGTTATTTAGCTACTCATTTACGCTATTCATTTCTTGCATTAACCCGAGTTCATGCTATTTTCTCATCAATAAAATTTAACTTAAGGAATTTATCATGCCAAAGGCAAGTGATATAAAGAAAAATGCTGCGATAGAGCATAACGGTAAAGTATTAATTGTTCGAGACATTACTCGCTCTGTCCCACAAGGCAGAGCTGGTGGTAGTTTGTACCGTATGCGTTTATATGATGTGGTAACAGGTGCTAAAGTTGATGAAACCTTTAAAGCCGATGATATGCTTAATTTTGCAGACTTAAGTCGTCGTCCATCAATGTTTTCATATATCGATGGCGATGAGTATGTCTTTATGGATAATGAAGATTACACCCCTTATAACTTGAGTAAAGAAAGTATTAGTGAAGAGCTAGTCTTTATTAACGAAGACACTCAAGGGTTGTCTGTGATCATTGTCGATGAGGTTCCTGTTGCTATTGATCTTCCAGCCTCTGTTGATTTAGTTATTACGGAAACGGATCCCTCTATAAAAGGCGCATCAGCCAGTGCTCGTACTAAACCTGCCACTCTTTCAACAGGCTTGATTGTTCAGGTACCAGAGCATATTTCTACAGGTGACAGAATTAAAGTTAACACCAGTGAACATAAATTTATGGGTCGTGCAGACTCTAAATAGTGATCGGGAATAACTATTATTTAATTGACTTACAACAAACTAAAATGGCTCAAGTATTTTGAATTGGGCATTTTGAATAATTACGGGGATATATGACAACTATTGGTGTTTTAGGAAAAAAATGGGGCGATGACGAAAAGCAACAATGGTTTAATGAACAAACGATTAAACGCAGTTATCAAGATGAAGTTATTAGTCAAATTACCCAGTTAAAACCTCACTTTACTGTGCATCAATACGGTGCTTTAACGCTTGATGAGCAAAAGTATCCATTGTTTGCTCTTAAGAGTAAAAACTGGCAAAAAGATAAAAAAACCGTATTGGTTACTGGTGGTGTTCATGGTTATGAAACGAGTGGCGTGCAAGGTGCTTTGCGGTTTTTACATAATGAAGCGGATGTAAATAGTAAGAGTTACAGCGAGCTATTTAATATCATTGTTGTACCTTGCGTGAGTCCTTGGGGTTACGAAACTATTAATCGATGGAATAATAAAGCGATTGACCCTAATCGCTCTTTTTATAGCAATAGCCCTGCACAAGAGTCATCCTCATTGATGGCATTTATTGCGGGTTTAAGTGCTGATATTAGTGTTCATATTGATTTGCATGAAACGACTGACACCGATAACACTGTTTTTAGACCTGCTTTATCTGCACGTGATGCTATAGAGCAAAAAAGTTGGGATATTCCAGACGGTTTTTATTTAGTGGGTAATAGCCTAAACCCGCAAATAAAATTTCAGCAAGCTATTATTAAGGCGGTTGAAGCCGTTACTCATATTGCTCCTGCTGATGAGAACAGTAAGCTTATTGGTGAAGTACTTGAGCAGTTTGGTGTTATTAATTATGCAGGAAAAGAGCTGGGTCTTTGTATGGGGTTAACTGATGCAACTTATGTAACCACCACAGAAGTGTATCCAGATAGTCCTAAAGTTGATGGTGAAAACTGTATTGTAGCGCAAGTTGCTGCGATAACAGGCGCACTGAATTTTATCATAAATGAGGGCTTACTCATTAATTAAAAGTAAAGCTTGATAACAAAGTTAGAAAGAAAAAATGGCTAAACACATTCAATGTTTAGCCATTAATTAACAATCTGACTGACCGTACGACAGAATAGTTTTAGTCTGCTAATGGCGAAATGTAACCGTCTGGTTTCAAGGCGAGTACATCACAATTGAGTTGATCAATCACATGCTCTGCGGTATTGCCAATTAAGGCCGCTGAAATCCCTGTTCTGCCTATTGTACCCAGAATAACTAACTCTGCATCAAGTTCCGCGGCAACATGCTCTATTATCGTTTCTGGAAGCCCTTCTTTAACATGTGTATTAACACTATTAATATCAAATTGATTCGCATGAGCGATCATCGCCTGTTCATGATGCTTAAGCATAGTATCGTTATACTCAGTTGAATTAAATTCAGGAATTTCAATCGCTATATTGACTGGAGTCCCAGGAAATGAGTTAACTAGATGAACATTAGCTTGAATTAATTGTGCCAGTTTTTTGGCTTCTTCTGTTATTTTTGCATTGAGTGAATGATGCTCAGCTTCATCACTACCAACATTAACAGCAGCAACAATATTACCGTTACTTGGCCATTCATGTTCTTTTACCAGTAATACAGGACAAGGGCATTTACGTAAAATATGCCAATCAGTTGGTGTAAAAACAACTGATTTGAATTTGTCGTGTTGATGAGTCCCTTTAATGACTAAATCATAGTCTTGTTTTAACACCTGTTCGATGATGGACTCAAATGGGCGGTTATGCCATACAACTTGACAAGTAATTTCTATATCAGTATTTAACTCACTGATAAGACTTTTTAGCCAAAGTTCTTTGTCTTTGATCATCGATTGACGCATAACATCGCGTTCTTCACTGGAGAGTATTGTGGTCATTTCGTACGAAAAATCAAAAATACTTAAGAAGGCACAAACTTTTGTTTGGCTGTCACTACTGTGGTTTATTTTAGAGGCTAAATCTATTGCTCTATTTAAGGCTTTCTGCTCGTTGGTTGTCGGGTCGATGACAACCAAAATATTTTGATAAGTTTCCATGGTTAAACCTCACTCTGATGAAATTAAAATACTCGCTTTATAACGCTAGGTTAATTTATAGCAAAATCAGAAGATTAATGCTATTTGAAATCAATTTATTGTGATTTATCAAGCAATTAATTTAATAAACAATATAAGGTTAGTTTACCGTTGGGGAAAAGTAGATTGATTAGTGAGCAGTACAATCAATTAACTGGTCAATATCTAAAATAGTAATAAGTTTACCGTCAACCTTGATTAAGCCATTTTTATGAAAGCGGTTTAATAGACGGCTAATAGTTTCAACAGTAAGACCAATATAATTACCAATATCGCTGCGAGTCATGGTTAAACGAAACTCTATTGAAGATAAGCCTCGCGCATGATATCGATCACTTAAATTAACTAAAAAGGTAGCAACACGCTGTTCAGCATTTTTTCTGTTAAGTAACGTAAGCATTTCTTGGTCTGTTCTGATTTCATTACTCATTAAGCGTAAAACTTGCTTTTTGAGCTTAGGCATAGTGTTAGATAACTCATCTAAGCTATTATAAGGAATTTCACAAACCATAGATGTTTCAAGAGCTTGAGCAAAACTTTTATGTTCACTATCTGCAATGGCATCAAAACCTAATAGATCACCCGCTAAATGGAAGCCGGTAATTTGCTCTTCACCTTGCTCGTTTACGGTAAACGTTTTAAAAGTACCTGAACGAATAGCGAATAAACAATGCAATTCTTGACCATCAGTGTATATTTTATCGCCTTTATGAATAGGGCGTTTGCGATCAATGATGCTATCAAGCGTGTTTAGTTCTTTATCGTTAAGAGTAAAAGGTAAACAAAGCTCGCTAATACTGCAACTCTGACATTTAATATGCTGTGCGCTGGGGCCACTATTATTGGGCATGTATTACTCAATTATTTTATAAGTAAAAATGTATTTACTCTAATTACAAGACTAGACTATGGTATTAGAACATTTGTTGATATGCAACAATAAAACTATAAATACCGAAGCATATTAATATTAATGCCATCATTTTTCGTAACACAATGTTTACTAGTATGTTTTTTATACTGGTAAAGCCGATGGATAAGGTCAACAAAGCGGGCAAGGTGCCTAGGCCAAAGAAAAACATGATACTAGCCCCATCAATAATGCTACTACTTGCTAAGGCCCAGGTAAGTGTAGAATAAACTAAGCCACAAGGTAACCAACCCCAGATAGCTCCAAGACCTAGTGCTTTTAACGGGGTGTCAACTGGAATTGCTCTGCTTGCTAGAGGAGAAATATATTGCCATAGTTTTTTCCCTAGTGCTTCAATTTTATTGAGCCACATTAACCATTTGCCTAGGTATAAACCTAACAAGATCATAAATACGGCTGAAAATAGTCTTAAACCAGCCAATGGTAAACCTATGTTTTTTGCGGCAATAGAGCCAGTGAAACCAACAATAGCGCCAATAAAACTATAAGAGGCTATACGTCCAAAGTTGTAGCAAAAAACTAAAGTAAATTTACTTGCTTGTTTTTGATTTCCGTCTTGATAGTCGCTTTGATTACCCTGTTGATCATTAACGGGGATTTGTTGATTATTATGATATTTGTTATCAGGGATTGCAGACGTGAGCATGGTCGTTATACCGCCACACATAGCAATGCAATGTCCTGAACCAAGTAATCCGATGATGAAAGCGGAAAAAAAGTCTAAACTCATTTATTATCACTAGTTGAATTGTCACTATTTAAAGCTGCACTATTTGAATCATCGTGATTATCAGACGATTCGTTATTAGCTTTCTTTTCTTTATCTTCTTTATCTTCGTCATCAAAGAGAATACTCATTCCTTGCTTTTCAAGGTCATCAAACTGCTCTGTTTTAACAGCCCAGAAAAAAAGATAAATACCAATAGAGGTAAGTAATACGGCAATGGGAATTAAAATATAAATAGTGCTCATGTATTTTAGCCTTTATTGTTTAAATACTTATTTTTTCAATAGACGTAGTGAATTGGTAATCACTAAAATTGAACTTGCCGACATGCCAATAACCGCCATGTAGGGAGTAATAAAGCCAGCAACAGCGAGTGGTAATACAATACCATTATAGCCAAAAGCCCATAAATAATTTTGAAAAATAATACGGCGAGTTTTTACCGCAATATGGTGTAACGTACTAATACTGCTCAATTGGTTATTTAATAGAATAACATCGGCGCCACTTTTGGCTATATCTGTGCCACATCCCATTGCAATTGACACATGAGCCGCACCAAACACAGGCGAGTCATTAACCCCATCGCCTATCATAGCAACAGTAGCATCTTGTTCTTTCTGTAGGTTTTTGATTTTAGTCATTTTATCGGTGGCACTCAAACCGCCGAAACAATGAGATATTGATAATGATTTAGCGACTTTTTCACAAGCATTTTGACTGTCACCTGATAACATCAATGTTTGATTACTCTCATTGAGCTTAGTCAGTAATATTTGCGCATCATCTCGTATTTTATCAACAAGGTAAAAAGCGCCAACAAGCGTGTTTTCGTAAACTAACACACAAGAAGCGTTAATTAATTGCGCTTGCTTTTTTTGAGTATCAGTAAAATTATCAAAGAGCCAACTGGGTTTGCCAATATGGAATTGTTTATTATCTATTAAGCCACTAACACCTTTACCCGAATGCACTTTGACATCGGTTGCATTAATGGTGAAATCTCTATGCTGATTAAAAGGCTTTGCCAGTGGGTGTTCAGAATGAGATTCTAATGCAGCAGCAAGGGCTAAGAGTTGTGCTTTGTTATAAACGCTATCTTTAACTAATATATCTATCTTATCAATGGCAAAGTCACCGGTAGTTAAGGTGCCCGTTTTATCAAAAGCAAAAGTATTTATCTTGGGGATTGTTTCCATTACATGAGAAGATTTTATCATAATGCCATCACTATTAAGGCGAGTGGTGGCACACGTTAAGGCGGTTGGTGTTGCTAAAGATAAGGCACAAGGGCAGGTAGCAACTAATACAGATAATGTGATCCAAAAGGCTTCTTCAGGTAAATGCTGTTGCCAATAAATGGCTGTTCCTATTGCGGTAATTAGAATAATTGCGACAAAGTATTGGGCTACATGATCTGAGAAACGTGCTAACTTGGGCTTATGCGCTTGAGACTGTTCGCTTAAACGAATAAGTTGGCTTAAAAATGATTGACTACTTGGCTGGTTAACTTTTACCGTTAAATTGCCATCACCATTAATTGTGCCAGCAAACACAGTGTCACCAATTTTTTTGTTTAATGGTAATTGCTCTCCAGATAACATGGCTTCGTTTACTTGGCTGTTACCGTTAACAATAATACCGTCAGCTGGAATTGTTTCTCCGGGCTTTATTAGTACTAAATCATTTTTAACCAATAGCTTAGCTGCGACTAATTCTTCTTTTATTTTATCTCCGCTTCCATTAGGTAATTTATTACTCGTTATTTTTGTTGCCGTCATAGGCATCAATTTTAATAAATTTGCTGATACTTGTGCGGCATGAGATCGCGCTCGAAACTCTAAAAACTTGCCAATAAGTAGTAAGAAGGTGAACATTGAAACCGATTCAAAATACACTTCTCCTTGTTGTGTTACTGTTGCCCAGGCGCTAGCAGTAAATGCTAAAATAATGGCAATGGACACCGGCACATCCATCGATAATCGTTTTAATTTAAGCGCGGTAATTGCACCCATGTAAAAAGGAAATGCACCGTAGGTAGCAATAGGGATCGCTAAAATAAAGCTCACCCACCGCAGATAAACAATGTTGTATTCAGCCATATCTGAAAAAGCGCCAAAATATAAACCGACTGCAATCATCATAATTTGCATCATTAAAATGCCGCTGATGCCTAATCGTTTAATAAATTTCTTACTGGTAACTCTATTACGCTGCTCTAGTTCATTTGCTTTAAAGGGCAAGGCTTGATAGCCAATGTGATCAATGGCATCAAGAATTTCACTTAGTTTGACTTGTTCATCTTGCCATTTTATTGTTGCGCGCTGAGTCGTCGCATTGACCGTGATTTGATCTATGCCTTTAAGTTTACTCAATTGCATTTCAATTAACCAAGCACAGGCGGCACAGCTGATACCATCTACCGTTAATATTGCTTCTTTAGAATCATTATTTTGGTAAATAAACTCATTTTGTAATACTTCTTCATCAAGCAATCTATTCTTTTGCTGTTGAGCTGCTCTTAATTGTGGTGGGATCAAACCAGCCCCTTTTTGAGCGGGCTCTGTTCTCACTTGATAATATTGAGTTAGATTATTGTCAACAATAGTTTGAGCAACAGCTTCACAACCTATGCAACACATAGGTTGTTTCTTATTGTCGATAGTAACAAAAAGTGCCAGACCTACAGGCACACTCTCGTTACAATGAAAACAGCTTTGTGTTTTAGATGTTGTACTGGACATGAAAATAAATTTCGACTTACGCGTTAATAGCGAGTTAAATTATTGTGCTTTGATTGGATCTGGCACGATATCTATATAGTCATTTTGCGGTAAGCTAATGGTTTCTTGAATTTTCCAATGGTCTTCAAATGGTGTTAGGGTGATTTTCCACTTGCCTGAAACATCATGATCAAACGTATGTCTGAAATAGCCATTACCATCGGGTGTCAGCGCTAAGAAAAAATCTTTTTCTTCTTGTGTCGGATGAAAAAAACTAATATTGATCAAAGGAAATGATTTTTCAATACCTGTCGGCTTAAGTACAAGTTTATTGTCTGATACTTTTAATGCGAAGCGCATGCCTAACTTTTGCGCCTTTTTAACTTTAGCTACCTGTAAGTTAATGGCTTTACCTGTTTTATAATAATCACCTACAACAAGCGGGTCAGGGTTAGTATTAGCGATGATGTACGTTGTAATACCGGCTACAACAGCGGTACAAGGGAGAATAAAAACGAACCAAGCCCAAGGTTCACGATACCAAGATGTTTTCATAGAGTTCAAACGTTTTAAATTGTATAAATTTGGGGCTTATTATAGCGTTTATCACTATATGGGGCTAGTTTTCTTTATTAGAATTTGATAATAAAAAACCCGAGTTAACAATGGGTTAACTCGGGTTTTTTTATTATTTTATAGAATAGCTATTTTACCGCTAATTTCTATAATTTTGCCTTGGTTTTAATCTTGAGAAAGAGAATAAATATATGCAGTAACTACATGTACTTTTTCTTCACCAAGAATAGCTTTCCAAGCTGGCATTACACCGGCACGACCATTGCGAATAGATTCTTCAATAGCACGTTGTGAACCGCCGTATAACCAAACGTTATCAGATAAATTAGGTGCACCCATAGGTAAACCTAACGCTAAACTGCCTTGACCATCAGGACCATGACAACCAGCACAAAGACCAAACTTAGCTTTACCTGCTTTCGCTAGATCAGCATTGACAGAGCGGCCGCTTAAGCTGATAACATAAGCTGCAACTTCTTTCACACCTTCTTCACCACCAAGAACAGTAGCCCAAGGCATCATACCAACCGCTTTACGGCCATACAGCAGAGTTTCTTTAATTTTCTCTGGTGTGCCACCATATAACCAGTCTTTATCTGTTAGGTTAGGGAAGCCGGTAGTACCACGAGCATCAGAGCCATGACATTGTGAACAGTTTTGAAGAAATAGGCGTTGACCTACTTTCAATGCTTCAGCATCCGTGGCTAAATCTTCAATACTACGCGCAGCGTAAGCATCAAAAATTGGACCATATTTAGCATCAGCTTGTTGCATCTCACGGTCATATTGAACTAATACGCCAGAATCTTTTTTCAAATATTCTAATGTTTTAGCTTTAGATTCTGCAAGATTTAAAATACCTTGGTTAGAACTTTTCCAGCCTAAAAAGCCAGTCCAGTTACCTAAGCCATAAAGTGCAATATAGCCAAATGCCCAAACGATGGTAAGTAAGAAGAACGTGCTCCACCATTTAGGCAGTGGATTGTTTAATTCTTCAATGCCGTCAAAGGTGTGTCCCATAGACTCACCTTCTTCAACGCCTGCAAAGTTCTTTAAGCACATACGTAGTAATAAAAAACAACCTACGAGAGTACCTAGGGAAAGAACCCAAACCCATATATTCCAGAAGTTAGACATACTTATTTTCTCTCCTGCTCGCTATCTTTATCAAGATGGCTTTGCTTATTTTGTTTTGTTAACTCGTCTTCTTCAAAAATAGAATTTGCGACTTCATCAAATGAAGACTTCCGTTTTTTTGAATATGACCAAACTACAATTATGACAAATAACGCCAATATAAGGAGGGCCACTAGCCCTCTAAGTGTTCCGTAATCCATAAGGCAGCTACTACTTTAGTGCATGCCCGAGTGATTGCAAATAAGCAACCAGGGCATCCATTTCAGTTCTACCTTTAACTGCATCACCAGCACCATCAATTTCAGCCTGTGTATAAAGCGGAATGGCATTACCATTTTCGTCTTTATGGCTGCGATTACGCGTTAACCAGTTAAATGTTTCAAGTTTTTTACCTGTGATTTCACCGTCAAGCGTATTTTCAGCTAACCACTTAAACGAAGGCATATTTGACTCAGGTACAACTGAACGTGGGTCAAGTAAATGTGCTATATGCCAATCATCACTATAACGACCACCAACACGGGCCAAATCAGGACCAGTACGTTTTGAACCCCATAAAAATGGATGTTCCCAAACTTGTTCACCGGCAACACTGTAATGGCCATAACGTTCTGTTTCAGCTCTAAATGGGCGGATCATTTGGCTATGACAATTGTTACAACCTTCACGGATGTATATGTCACGGCCTTCCATTTGAAGGGCTGTGTAAGGCTTTAAGTTATCAACAGGTGTTGTTGTCGCTTTTTGGAAAAATAAAGGTGTAATTTCTACTAAGCCACCAATACTAATGGCTAATATAGTAAATATAACAAATAAGCCTATATTTTTTTCGACTTTTTCATGTGTATTTTTCATGTCGATCCCCTTAGGCTTCTTCAGCTGGCTTAAGACTACCGTCTTTAGCACCAATTGTTTTAAACATGTTGTAAGCCATTAATAAAAAGCCTGATACAACTAACACACCACCTAAGAAACGAATGAAATAGAATGGATAAGAAGCAGTTAAACTCTCAACAAAGCTATAAGTTAATGTTCCGTCTGTATTGACAGCTCTCCACATTAAACCTTGCATGACACCCGAAATCCACATTGCGACAATATAAAGTACTATACCCGTTGTATGAATCCAGAAGTGAATGTTTATCAAGCGAATGCTATACATACGACCTTGATTAAATAACACTGGAATTAAATGATACAAAGCACCAATTGAAACCATTGCAACCCAACCTAGCGCGCCAGAATGAACGTGACCAATAGTCCAGTCGGTATAATGAGATAAGGCATTAACTGATTTAATCGCCATCATTGGGCCTTCAAAGGTAGACATACCATAGAAAGACAAAGAAACAATTAAGAAACGTAAAATTGGGTCAGTACGAAGCTTATGCCATGCGCCTGAAAGCGTCATAATACCGTTGATCATACCACCCCATGACGGAAGGAATAACACGATAGACATTACCATACCAACTGACTGAGCCCAATCAGGTAGAGCAGTGTAATGTAAGTGATGAGGACCAGCCCAGATATATAGAGATACCAGTGCCCAAAAATGCACAATTGATAAACGGTAAGAATAAACAGGACGTTCTGCTTGTTTAGGAACAAAGTAATACATCATCCCTAAGAAACCAGCAGTTAATAGGAAACCAACGGCATTGTGTCCGTACCACCACTGAATCATGGCATCAATAGCACCAGGATATAATGAATATGACTTCATTGCAGAGACGGGGATAACCATTGAATTAACAATGTGCAACATAGCAACTGTGAGGATAAAACCACCAAAGAACCAGTTAGCTACATAGATGTGGGAAGATTTTCGTTTAACTATTGTGCCAAAGAACACTATCGCATAACAAACCCAAACAATTGTAATCAAAATATCGATTGGCCATTCGAGCTCAGCGTATTCTTTTGAAGAGGTATAACCTAAAGGTAAAGATATTGCAGCTGCTACAATAACTGCTTGCCAGCCCCAAAAAGTGAATGCAGCTAATTTGCCACCGAATAATCGGGCTTGACAGGTTCGCTGTACTACATAGTAAGAGGTAGCAAATAAAGCACTAGTACCAAAAGCAAAAATTACTGCATTGGTGTGAAGTGGTCGTAGACGAGAGTAGGTTAACCAAGGTGTATCAAAGTTTAACGCAGGCCAAATTAATTGTGCCGCGATAAGTACACCTACAAGTGTACCAACGATTCCCCAGATTACGGTCATTACAGTAAATTGACGTACAACATCGAAGTTGTAGTCTACTGCTGACGTATTACTTTGAGTCATGTTATGAATTCCGCAGTGTTATTATTAATGAAAACAATTATGAAGACGTTTTTGACATCAAACCAGTCGAAAACGTACAATAATCAAACTATTTCTGTGTATTCGCCAAAAGACGATGACATATGTCACAAAAGCGAGCTAAACATGTCAAATACAAGGTAATTTTACCCTTTGAGCATGACATAAATCAACCGCCGTATCTGATTAAATTTGACATAGATCAAGTTTCAACTCAATTACCCCCATTTGCTGTGTGGCTTTGTGAATGTGGTTGAGAATTTATTACGCTATGTTTGAGTGAAAATCAAACAGGACTGAACTGTTAATAAGATAAGCTATCGGCTAAAAATCAGCTAATTTGATAAGATTTTCTTGCGCAAGCAGCGTTATTTTCTTTCCTTCAACTTGAATTAGTTGCTGTTTTTGAAATTTAGAGAAAACTCTGCTGAGAGTTTCACGGCGCAAACCTAAGAAGTTAGCAATATCATTTCGGTTAATCGGCAATTCAATACTATTGTCATTACCAGTATAACTGGCGTTTCTTTCGATAATATTTAATATAAATGCGGCTAATAAGCTATCAGCAGACTTTTTCCCTATATAAGCTTGGAAATTACGCTGACGAACATAACTTTGCCTACTCAATAATTCAATTAAATTTTGTTGAACTTCGGGTACTAGTTGACCGCAAGAGCTCATTTGTTCAACTGAAACAGTGCATACTGAACTATCACCTACGGCGATGGCAGAGTAGTTATAGTTTTTCAAAAAAAGTGCGTCTTCGCCAATAAGCTCACCAGGAAAACGTAAACCGATAATATTATCTGCACAGCCATCCGTTTGTTGACATAATTTAAAGGTGCCAGAGCTCACAGCATATATGTTTTTTAATGGCGTTGATTGCTTAAAAAGAACATTATTCGCTTTGGTGGCCACTCTTCTATGTAAATAACTTTCAGATAAATTTATGGCTTGTTTTGCTGTTTCGAGCGGTTGGCAAACAGAATTCATAGAACAGTCATCACATTCCACAAATTTGCTATTGTCTTTATTTTGCATATTTTGGCTAGGCACAATCGTCACTTACTTGTTAATATATACTTATATACATGAGTATATTCAATTCAGATCAACTATTTTAAGGGAGTCGAGCAATAATAACAATTGCTTGAGCTTATAAGTTACCAATGATTAAAGCTGTTGTCGTTATAGTATTTATTTTCAACCTATTGGCTTGTAATCCAATTCAACAAGCATCTCAAAAGAAAATCACACATCCTCAGGTTCCTTTTACTTGTTTAGCTAGCCAAAGTAGCTGTGAAGTGAGTACTGACCTTGGTACCTTTACCATTGCGTTTTCAGGGCAAGTTGACACCGGAAAAATAAAAACTGAGTTACCATTTCAAATCCAGTTAACATTTGATGGGGTGGCTGAAAACTTTCAGTTAAAAAACGTCAGCAGTTATCTTGAAGGAAAATCTATGTTTATGGGTAAAATCCCAGTGTTTTTTGAAATAGCTGAAAAAAGTCATAATACGACTATTGCTCAAACCTTACTTGCTAGTTGCAGTGATGAGGTAATGACATGGCGGATTTGGTTTACCGCAGAAATAGAGCAAGCTGACGATATAATCAAACAAGACTTTTTCATCGATTTTGATAGCAAACGATTATAGAGATACGGGTATAGAAGTAGCTTTCTAAGATGATTTTCTAGAAATAAGGTTACTTGAGTCGAATTGGTTATTCGCCTCAAGTAACCTTGCTATTTAGCATTATGTATCTAAATATTACGTATCTAAATATTACGTATCTAAATATTACGTATCTAAATATTATGCAATTGATATCTATATATTATTGGTTACATCAACCGACAGCTTTAATCTTTGTCCAGGCTGTAAATATTTATTGCGCTTCAAACTATTCCAACGTTCTATATCACTTATACGAACATTAAATTTATCAGCAATACGGGCAAAAGAGTCACCGGGGCGAACTTTATAGGTGATGTTGCGAATTATCGCTTGCTCAACCCTTTGAGTACTTGCTTTGACTGACGACTTGGTCTTTTGCCAAATAACTAGTTTCTGTCCTAACTTCAGCGGATCACGTGGAGCAAAACCATTCCACTTAGCTATTTTACTCCCACGCACTTTATAGCGTTGACCTATATCCCAAAGATTATCACCGGAAACAACTTTATGTGTGATTTTAAAACCTTGCTGCTTTTTAGCTTGTTTTTTAGCAATACGTTGATTTTGAGACAGTATGTAACTATCAAGTGATTTAGCGGCTACAGGGATTAATAAATGCTTTCCTGCACGTATTTGATTACCGCTAATACCATTTACTTGGCGTATCAACTCAATACTGGTATGAAATTTTTTCGCAATATACCCTAAGTTGTCGCCATTTTTAATTTTATATCGTTGCCAAGCTAAACGTTCATCTTTGGTCAACTTAGCTAAACCTTCTTCAAAATGCGCAATCTTGTGTTTGGGTAATAATAATCGATGTGGTCCATCAGGATCAGTTGCCCAACGGTTAAATCCTGGGTTTAATCGTTGCAATTCAGGTAAAGATAAATCAGCGAGTTTTGCCGCTTTGGCTAAATCAAGTTGTGATTTAATATCAACTTGCGCAATAACCTCTTCATTAGCAATTTCGTACAGCTTGAGATTGAATTCCTCAGGACGTTTTACTATATCGGCAAGGGCAAGTAATTTTGGCACATAAGCACGGGTTTCTTTAGGCAAGTCAAGTGACCAAAAATCGGTTTTTTTACCTAGCCTTTTGTTTTTTCTTACTGCTCTTTGAACACGGCCTTCGCCTGAATTATAAGCGGCTAAAGCCAGTAACCAATCGCCATCAAAGAATTCATGTAAATACTTCATGTATTTTATGGCGCCTGCTGTTGATGCAACAATATCGCGACGGCCATCGTACCACCAGTTTTGTTTCATGTTAAAACGTGTGCCGGTACCGGGTATAAATTGCCACATACCCGAAGCTCTACCATGTGAATAAGCAAAGGGATCGAAAGCACTTTCAACCACAGGTAATAACGCTAACTCTACTGGTACATTATTTTTTTCTAGTTCTTCAACAATATAGTACAAGAATGGCTCAGCACGTTTTGCTACTCGAGTAAGGTAGCTTGGGTGTTTAACGTACCAGTCTCGCTGAACAGTTAAGCGTCTTTTTTCTGGGATATCGAAAGTTAGTTGGCCACGTATACGTTGCCACACGTCATTATTACTTTCTAGTGATTCAGCTTTTAAGGAAAATGTCACATCATCAACGGGGTGAATTACATCAATACTTTCATCGGCAAGTAATGCCTGATTTATTTCAGCTATGTTAGCTATTTGCTCTGCTGGTAAATACGTTTCGTCAGTATTATTCTGTGATAACAAAGTGTTTTGACAACCACTTAGAAGCATTAATGCAGGGAATAAAAAATATTTCATGTACAACCAATGGTAAAGTAAAACGGATAGTTAAATACCCATGATAATTCAAAATGCTAGTTCCAGCTAGAACTAGCATTTGACGTATTATGGGTATAGTGGGTATGGCAACTGCTCGCTAAAGCAAAGCGATAGCCAGTAAGGTTAACACGTTAAAATTGGTCTTTCCAGCGTCTAATCGTGGTGAAAGTGTCTTGTGGTGTGGCATTGGTGTCAGTTGCAAATTGTTGGGCGCTAGTTTGTATACTTTGCTCATGACAGCGTAGAAAAGGATTTATTTTCTTTTCCAGTTCAATAGTACTTGGAATTGTTGCATAACCTTTAGACCGTAATTCGCTCACCTTGTTGTTGTAATTAACTAATTCTTGATTGTTAGGCTCTACGGTTAGTGCAAACGCTAGGTTAGCTTGGGTATATTCATGGGTACAATAGACTTGAGTGTTATCAGGTAAATCAGCCAATTTAGTTAATGAGTGTAACATTTGCTCAGGGCTGCCTTCAAAGAGGCGGCCACACCCTCCTGAGAATAGGGTGTCACCACAAAATAGAATAGGTGTTAAATCACCCGTAGCAAAGTAAGCGATATGTCCAGCCGTATGACCGGGTAAATCAATTATTCGAAAATCTATGTTAAGTTCATCTAAAACAACGGTGTCATTTTCATTCAATTTGACATTACAATGAGGAATATTTTCGTTTACAGGTCCATAAACAGTTAACGACCACTGTTTTTGTTGGCAGTAATCAACCAATTTACTTATGCCGCCAGTATGATCTGAATGATGATGAGTGATCAATATTGAGCTAAGCGTCAATTTGTTTTTTTCTAAAAATTCAATACAAACGCTGGCATCACCGGGATCAACTAATGTGGCTACTTTTGTATTGGTAATAGCCCATATGTAATTGTCACTAAAAGCTTTTATGGGCGTGATTTTTATTGATGCAGGGTCTACAGGGTTAATCTTTGTAGACGAATTGATTGATTTTATTGTGCTCATAGGGAATTTCCAACTTGCTCATACTCAGTATATACTTGATTATACTTCTTTTAGTTTTGAATAGCATAGCTTATGAAACCTGCACTCGCATTTCGACAACCCCATTATCCTGAATCTTGGCAAGAGCTCCCAAATGGTAATCTTGTTTTATCGGCTATTGATGCAATATTGGCTCCTTGGTGGGAAAAGTTTTTTGGATATCATCTTTTAAAAGTAGGTGCATTGAGTCAAGAGGTGTCTACTTTTAACAGTCCAATAAAACATCAGGTTAGCTGTTGTGTTACCCGTTCTGTAGAGCAAGGGAAAGTGAATATTCTTGGTGAGTTAGATGACTTACCTATATTGGAGCACAGTGTTGATGTTTGTTTACTCAGTCACGCATTAGAGTTTTCACTTGATCCACACCATGTTATCCGCGAAGCTAATCGAGTCATTATTCCAAATGGCTACCTTATTATCACTGGCTTTAATCCGTTGTCTTTAGCAGGGTTTAACCGAGTGATACCTTACAGAAGAAAACAGCAACCGTGGAATGAACATTTTTTTTCGCCTATGCGAGTAAAAGATTGGTTACATTTAATGGGATTTGAAATCGTTAGTGATGAGCGTTGTGTGCACAGTAGTTTGGCAGGAAAAATGAGCGAGCATTTTGTCGCAAACTATTGGCGAAAATTTGCTAGTAATTATTTTACTAGTTTTGGCTCCGTTTATGTCATCATAGCTAAAAAAAGAGTATTGCCGCTAACTCCCATCAAACCTAAATGGCAGATAAGAGCTAAATTTAGCCCAGTGAAAGTTCCCTCAATGAATGTTAATTCTAGTAAAAGAAGTTATTTTTCATCAAAAACAAAATAAGTAGTAAAAGTATGATACTCAGTGATTTTGAACAATATTTAAATGAATTATTACAGCCTGAACAAATTAAAGATTACGCGCCTAACGGTTTACAAATACAAGGCAGTGAACAAATAACTAAAATAGTGACAGGTGTCACCGCATCACAAGCGTTAATTGACTTAGCTATTGCTGAAAAAGCGGATGCGTTGCTTGTTCATCATGGCTATTTTTGGAAAAACGAGTCTTATGTTATCCGAGGAATGAAGCATAAACGGATCAGGGCGCTAATAGAGAATGATATCAATTTATTTGCCTACCATTTACCCCTTGATATTCATCCAATACTGGGTAATAACGCACAATTGGCAATGTTGTTAAATATTGATGTGACCGGGCCGTTAGAATTAGGTAATGCCTTAAGTATTGCGATACAAGGTCAATTACCCGAGCACACCAGTGGCTGTGATTTGGCGTTGTTAATTAATCAAAAGTTGAACCGAGAGTGTTTACATATAGCGCCACCGTCGAACAAAAAAATTAAAACTATTGCCTGGTGTACTGGCGGAGGACAAGACTATATTGAATTGGCAGCAGAGCAGGGCATTGATGCCTTTATATCAGGTGAAGTATCAGAAAAAACCACGCATATCGCTAAAGAAATGAACATTCACTTTTTTGCCGCAGGTCATCATGCAACTGAGCGTTACGGTGTCAAAGCCCTTGGTGAGTACATTGCTAAAGAGCAGGGCTTAGATGTTATTTTTATTGATATTGATAACCCTGTTTGATTTTTTATCGAACTACTCTGGGTAAATGCAGTGGTATTAGTTAAATAACACTTTAAACCACTGTACCAAACGACCTAACCCCTCATACCAGAAGACGGTCGTTTGCTCTAACTTTGTACTATTAGGAACAAAATCTCTCCAATTACTTTCACTATACTGATTTTTAACCCAATACCCCGTTGGGGCAGCAATTGGAAAAACCCCTTGAAGTTGAAAATATTTCATTGACCTTGGCATATGATTTGCGTTGGTAATTAACACAACATTAGTCCCTATTATTCTTGGACTTATCAGTAGCGCTTCCTCTTCGGTATCTTTAGGGAAATTTTCTGTGATGATTTTTCGTTCAGGTACACCTAAAAGCACTAATGATTGTTTCATTTTTTCTGCATTTGATACCGGATCATCACCAGCATAACCTGAAGTAATTATTCTTGCTTCCGGGTGAATTTGATAAACTCTTAATGCCTCTACTAGGCGTTGTAAAGAAGGTATCTTTAATTGGCTGGTCACAGGTAAATCGTCATTGCTGGAATGAGAGTTTCCTAAAATAATAATATAATCAATAGGTTTGCTAGAGCGCGTAAAGGCTTCATAATTGTTCTCAATACTGACCATTAAAGTGTTAGAAACAATAGGCATTGAAAACACAAATAAAAACAAGAATGCAGAGATTAAATATTTTAAACTTTTATTAGGGTGTTTTCGAAAATATAACAAAGAAAATATTAATAAAATTAGCACAATATTAATTGGCATAATGGCTATTGAAATAATTTTCTTTAGTAAAAATAAATCCATAATGACCAATTAGTAGGTGAAATACATGTATTTCGAATTCGGGAGCAAAACTATATCAAAAATTGTGCTGATCGTAATTAAAAAACATTAAATGCTTACTTAGGGGAACTTAGCAGAAGTTATTAAATAACCGTATATTGATATAAAAACTAAGTATAAACACGTAGGAAAAATACGTGCATTCGCCTATTTCCTATCAATTTATAATTTAATACCATTAATCATGCTATGAGTTAGATTTTGCTTAAATCATCACTGCTACTTATAATAAATAATAATTTACTTCTTAACTCTATTTTTGCTTGGCAGCAATCAGTCGATGAACCCGTTAGTAGCAAAGTCATCTTAGCTGAGCATATTCAATACTGTGGTTTTGCGTGAGATAAGTGCTTTACTAAGCCTGAGCCCAATAAAAACTCCCAGCACGGCTAAATAGTCAGGTGCCTGATGATTATTACAAAGCTGGCTATAGTAATAGCAGAGCTTGTTAAATAGGTTTTCTTATCATGTGGGTATTGATTATCAATCAATTACTTATTGAGTGGATAAAGCCACAACCATAAAATCGACTGACTTATAAATAATAAATAATAAATAATAAATAATAAATAATAAAAAGAGGGGCATAAGTGAATTATAATTTAAAATTACAATTAGTGACCATAATTCCACTAGTATTAGCACTTTCAGGTGTGTTTTTTGTCACGCAGGTTCAATATAAGTCGCTTTCAAAACAAACGGTTGATGAATACAGACAAGGTGTTATTAAGCACCGTAAAGAAGAATTACGCAACTATGTCGCGATTGCAGAAGGAGCCACAGAACATATTTATCAAGATAAAAGTTTAAATGTTCAACAAGCGCAAAAATTAGTTAAGCAAACATTAGCGAATATGCGCTTCGGTAAAGATGGCTACTTTTTCGCTTATAACTTTGATGGCACGGCGTTGGTTATACCCGGTCAAGAATGGCGTATTGGTAAAAACTGGCTTGATCTTAAAGATAGAAATGGTACTAAGCTAATTGAAGGCCTTATTGAAAAAGCACAAGGGGGAGGCGGTTACCTCAACTATGTCTTTAACCAACCTTCAAAAAATGGTGAGGAAGGTAAAAAAATTGGTTACTCACGTGCTTTGAATGATTGGCAGTGGATGATAGGCACAGGTGTTTATATTGATGACATTGATCAAGAAACAGCATTGTTAAATGACTCAATTGGCGAACATATTCGTTATACCTCAATAATGACACTTATCATTGGCTTGATTGCTATTATTGCTATCTTTTTTTCCGGACAATTCATTCGTTTGAGTGAAAAGAAATTGGCCAACCGTAAATTACGTGAGTTAAATGAGCGCATATTTCAAACGCAAGAAGAAGAATGTAAACGGGTATCGAGAGAATTACATGATGGCATAAGCCAAACTATTGCGGCTGCGCGGTTCTCTTTAGAAACAGCACAATTAAAGCAACAAAATAATGATGATTCCACTGTTGAAATGGATCGCTCCATAGAACTTATTTGTAAAATAATGGGGGATATTCGCGCCATATCGCATCAGCTTCATTCAGGGTTACTTGAAGATTATGGCTTAGGAGCAGCCTTAGAAGAACTCGGTAGAGACTTTTCTCAACGAACGGGTATTGACCTTCAAGTCGATCGCTTATCGATTAGAAACGTATTATCAACAGAAGTAAAAACTACGTTATATCGCATTGCTCAGGAGTCGTTAACCAATATTGAACGTCATGCCAATGCATCAAAAGTGACTATTACGTTAAAATTAATGCCTAACTGGTTAGTCTTAGAAATAATGGATAATGGCCAAGGTTTTGATTATCAAAGTTATGATAAAGTCAGTAACAAAAAAACTAAAGTGCATCAAGGGATTGGTTTACGTAACATGAAGGAAAGATTAAGCTTTTACCAGGGGGATTTAACCGTTAGTTCAAAAACTATAGGTACCACCGTATTAGCTCGTATACCGCAATCACAATTACGTTACAATGCAAGTAATGCTAGTGAAAACTCAATTGAAGGTGAAGAGCATGATTAAAGTATTACTCGTTGATGACCATCCCCTTTTTAGAGAGGGTCTAAAACATAGATTAAGCCTTGATGAGGAAATTGAAGTTGCGTCGGAAGCTGAAAATGGCAAACAAGCGCTTGAGCTTATTAAACACAATACGTTTGATATCGTTTTAATGGATATCAACATGCCTGAGATGGACGGCATGTACGTACTTGAGTTAATTAAAGAGCAAGGAATTGATTGCAAAGTACTTATGTTAAGTATGCATGACAATAAAGAATATATTTTAGGTGCTATGCGACATGGCGCTGATGGTTATATTTTAAAAGATGTGCCTGGTAAAGAAGTAATTGAAGCGATAAAAAAAATCATTTCAGGTAAGCATTATTTCAGCTCAGAGGTCACTGAAATACTGACAAAAGAGCTTGCAGGTGAGCAGCGTGGTGTCGTTACTCGGCGTGAGCAGCTTGTCTTAAGACTTATCGCTCAAGGCCTTAACAACAAACGTATAGCGCAAGAAATAAACGTTAGCGTGCGAACTGTTGAAACCCATAAACGTAATATAAAACAAAAGTTGGGGATTGATTCAACCGTTGGCCTTATGCGATATGCTATTGATTATGGCTTAGATCGTTAATAGGGCGCTAGACTAATAATTCTATCCCTCAGGATTTCACTAAATATGACAGCCAGCTGCAAGTTCATACTTGCCGTTCGGCATGCCATCAAGCGCTGCTCTTTCGACGCGCCGTTAGCAAGCCATGTCAAATAAAGTAATGGCAGAGCACGCAGAGGGTCTGCATATATAACCTGCCTATTTCATCTACCTTTAGCCAATTTAATAAGTGTCATGTTTTTTTACACATCCATGCTTTTTGAAGTTTTATGAAAACTAAAAGAAAAATAACACATTGTATTTTATCTCATTATTGTTATTGGTGTGGAGTTTGCTTGGTTTCTATATTGTGCATAGTATGCACAATATAGAACATGCTTTAGTCGAAAATCAACTTCTCAGTCAGTCTCTCTCTTTACATAATGCGTGTTGAGAGTAAAGTTGAGAGTTGATTAATCGGAAGTCCTAACTTCAGGAATACTGTCATCTTAGTGATGGCTACTTTTAGTGATGGCTATTTCACCTTACATTAAATGGAAGTAATATATGAAAAATATAGTATTAAAAACATGCTTAACCGCTTTGGCTTTTTCTGTTGCTGGTTTAGCAAATGCTCAAGATGCAGGCGAACCAGTAAAAATCTTTACGGAGCAGTTGACGTCCCATGCTGCTATATCAGCTGCTGCGATAAGTATCTCTGCAGACTCTTTCGTAGACGGTCATATAGCTTCGCAAGCGGCCGCTACCACAGGAGCTGGGTCTGAAGTTCAAAACATTGTTAGTGGCGCCGCTACTGGTATAGGGGCAGCTGCTAAAACCTGCGACATTTATGCTGGAGCCGCCATTGCCGTAGGCGCGGGCAGTACAGTCGGAGTTTTGAGTGCAGGTGGAGCTGTCACGTTGGGCGCGTTGACACAAAGTGATGTGATTTGCGATTCAGCGCCAGCGGTAGTCACCAGCGACTTCGACGCAGCGAACGCTCAGATAAAAAGTGCACAGTCTGCTTTAGATACTATCCCCGCTTCCTCATTAGTGGATGCGTATACGTTGGTAGGCAACATGGACACTGGCGTATATGAGGGCGCTGCTATTACCATACCCGCGAACACGCTCATTACGTTTGATGCTAATGGGCAGGACGGGGTTTGGATTTTCAACTTGAGTGGGGCAATGACCGTAGGTGCAGGTAGTGAATTTGAAATAATTAACGCAGGCGATAATAATGCTGTCATTTGGAATATCGGCGGCGCGCTTACTCTGGGTGCTGGCTCAACTTTCCTTGGCACCGCATTTGTAGAGGGCGCTGTGTCCGGTGCGACCGCATCGGTTAGTTGTGGTAACTTATATGCTACGGGCGCCATCTCCATCGGAAGCATCGGTAGTATCGGTGGTGATGATTGTAAAGTCGCAGCTGACATGTTGGCCGATTTTGCGATTAAGGATGGATCTTACTCGTTTGCCCCCCTCGAGGCGGTTCTAGCAATTGCATATATTAATCGCGATGGCCTCCCAGGCTTTGATGCCGCTGCGGGGGATATATTGATATCGAAACTGTTAGATACGAATCTAGACGGTACATCATCTGTTGGTGACACAGTCGTTACGAGTCAATTTCCAACTGATTTGAACGCATCAGGAGTTGGAAATTTTTCGTTAAATACATTTCAGGTAACTCATATTAGGCAGAGCGGTGCCGAAAACATTCATCTCCAAAGTGGCATCCGATTATTCGGATGGGTGTCACAATTAAATAATTGCAAAGATCATTATGTCGAAATGCCTGATTACAGAGGAATTTATGCAGCATGGACGATCATAGTGGATGGTAGTTGCGGTTGGGGAGATAAGGTTTCGATCAGAACTGGTTCTCCTAGTTTGCCAGTGTTGCCAGTAGATATCTTGATGTTTGAACCTTGGCACAGTCCCGCGTCACTTAGTGACGACGATTTTCTCGAAGTTGACATATTTTTTGATGTTAGTTTTCCATAACTTGTCCGGTGTATTTCTTTAGAAATCCGCCTTTATCGAGGCAACCTTTATTCCAATGCCAGCCTTGCCCCATCGCTGCCAACGTTTTACATACAAGCCTAAGGCTGAAGCCATCTCATTTGAGGTGGCTTTTTTCATGCTTAGTTGCTCATAAAGCTGCCGGTAGTGTAAAACGTGTTTTGCTACCGTCTTTGCTGCCACGGTTAATTGATTAAAGTGTTGATTCACTAGGCTCACAGCCTTGCGTAAGTGCCAGCGAGTTTTTGCTAATATAAGGTGTTATCTATAAAATGGCGATAATCAGTGATAAAGGACAGCCTCGTGATATACCGTAGTGTATAGACTTAAACGTACCGCCTATTTCAACGCTGAGTTTTACAAATTGCACTCGAAAATATAAGAGAAATTCTCGTTACCTTCACCCTTGAGGTTAATAAAACAGCCAGATATCGAGGATGTATAGCTTATCAATAAACGATTTTTTATCTCAGGCAAAAAAAGCGTCTACCTGAAATCAAGTAAACGCGTTATAAAAACATGAAATACACCATGAAACATTAAGGGAAGGGAAATAAACATTAAGGGAAGGGAAATAAATGTATTCATATAATAAGAACATCGATATGCTTTAAAGTTCCCTTCATACTAATATTTATTTAATATAAACAATTTCTACCGTACAGCAGTCTTTTCTATTCAATTACTTTTGACGAACAATAATATTCAGACAGCAACAAAATGTTTTGCTAGAAATAATACCCGTTCAGGTTTTAATGGTCGTAAAACTTCAGCAATCTGCGTACCGTCTACATTTGAAACATAATGAACACTTACACTGTTATCAATATTCTCTGGATTTGGTGGCTACGGCTTGTTCTGCATTGCTTGATACTCAAGCCATTGTATTAGGCGGACATATATCTGTTGCCTTGGCAGAAAAATTGATTCCAAGAATTGAAGTGTATGCGCAATACCGTCGCGGAGCGCAACGCCCATTACCAAAAATTGTCACTGCGGGTGTACAGTAAAACCCAGTTGCAGTTGGCGCGTCAAGTCTTCCACTAAGAGAGTTGTGTTTATAAACAACTGACTGAATAGCTTGATGCAATGACGAAAGACTTTGGCGACAACCCGGTTGAATCCGTGTGTAAATTAAGCTCATCAACAAGGGTGTCTATTTACAGGTCAACTACTACAGGTAAACACTCAACTTATTAAACAATAAATTTATCTGAAACTTGATTTAATTCATTAGATAAATTTTCAAGCTCTTCAAATTTCTCCCGAGAAACAGACGAACCTTCACCAATCTCTTCAGCAAGACTAGCAATACCTGTGATACTTTCAGCTATTTGGCTAGCAACCGTTGATTGCTCAGAAGCCGCGGTTGAAACGTGTATATTCATTTCTGTTAACTCTTTGATTGACCCTGATGTTGAATCAATAAGGCCTCTAATAGCTGACATTGCATCAGAAACGGCAGCTCTTTTTTCTGCAGATTCGCTCATATCTTGAATCGTGCGTTGAGAGCTACTTTTGAGGCTATCTAAAATACCTGAAATTTCAACTGTACTTTGTTGGGATCTTTGAGCTAACGTGCGCACTTCATCGGCAACAACCGCAAATCCACGTCCTTGCTCACCCGCACGAGCGGCTTCAATAGCGGCATTTAATGCCAGTAAATTTGTTTGCTCAGAAATACCTTGTATCACCCCAAGAACAGAGTTGATTGATTCAACATTGCCTCCTAGCTCTTGTAGTGACTGCTCAACATTTTCGAGTAATAAATTGAGTTCGTTCATACGCTGATTTGACGATTGTACTTGCGCGAGAATATTTTGCATTTCTGTTTCGGCTTTTTCAGCTGAAGTACGAGTTACTTCGGCGCTATTCGCTATTTCTGCTGAGGTAGATGCCATTTCTTCAACCGCAGTAGCTACTTGAGTGGTTTCTTGTTTTTGTTGTTCTGAAGAATCCTCAAGTCTACGTTGACGTTCAGTTGACTGCACGGCCATATTTGATAGGTCTGTGCTGGTATGTTTTATATTACGAACATCGTCAGCTAAGGAACTTAAGAAATGATTAAAATAATTTGCTATGTCGTTTAGTATATCAATAGGGCTACTAACAATAGTTTGCGTTAAATCACCTTGGCCACTTGTTAAGGCTTTAACAGATGATGATAAGTTTTTAAGGCCACTATAAAGAAGTTTAGTAGCAAAGCTAACAATAAAGCCAACGATTATTGCCACGATGAGTGTAGTTACCATAGCCTTGGTAATACCATTGTTTTGTGATTCAGCAATTGATTCATCAATAGTTGAAATTACTTTATCCATAGAATCAATATAAAAACCGGTACCGATCATTAGATCCCATTTACTAATATATATCGCGTAGCTATATTTAGGAGAGGCTAAAGTTTCATTAGGTTTAGGGAACCAATAGGTATAGAAACTGCCACCTTGCTTACTTTTAGACACTAAATCTCTAATAATATATTGGCCTTGCTTATCTTGAAGATCCCAATAGTTTTTACCAATCCCTGCGGTTTTATTACCCATTAGAACTCTTTCACCATCTTCTTTATAGGCAAAAATATAACCAGAGCCATCATCGAAGCTGATATTAGATAACATCTTTAGTGCAGCATCATAGCCTTCGGTACCTGATTTATTAACATAAGGTTGGATAATAGACTCTATCGAATCCATAACGGTTTTTAAGCGAGATTTTTCAATAGTTAATATGGTTTCTTGTGTTAATTTATTAACATCATTACCAAAGGTATTTAGCGAATTAAACTGAAGATAAATTCCCAAAAGTGCAACAATGAGAAAGGGGATAAAGGCGAGAGCATAAATTTGGGCTCTAAGTGATTTTAACATTTAATTACTCTAGTAGGTGACTCTATAAGTTCTATTATTATCATATAAAAAGTGAACCTAAAAAGAAAGTACTTAATAATCAAGTATCAGAGCTTTAAGGTATAGCGAGTATACAGTAAAGCTCTTTTAGTTGATGCTCGTGATAAATAGTTAATGAAACTATTTAATACAAATAGTTACTTTCCGTAAACCATGGATGGTAACCACAAGGCAACTTCAGGAAACATGACTAATGCGCCAAGTCCCATTAATTGCAATATAATAAAAGGTATAACGCCTTTATAAATGTCGGTTAATTTTATTTCAGGTGGACAAACACCTTTTAAATAAAACAAAGCAAAACCAACTGGTGGGGTTAAGAATGACGTTTGTAAAGTGAGAGCTATTAACATCACAAACCACACCAATACCGGTTGATCTAAACCGTTAACACTCCCTATACCAAAATCTAACATACTCACTACCGGGGCCAATAAAGGCAGTACAATTAATGTGATTTCTATCCAATCTAATAAAAAGCCTAATAAAAATACGATAAGCAGAATAACAACCAATACACCATAAGGACCAAAAGGTAAGCCAGTTAACATACTTGATATAAATTCATCACCGCCAAGTTCACGTAGAACCAGTGAAAATATTGTCGCGCCAATAAAAATAGCAAAAATATAAGCCGTTGTTTTATAAGATGCCATTAAAACTTCATGAAAGACTTTAAAATTCAGTTTCTTATTCATTGCCGCTAATATGGTTGCACCTAACGCACCAACACCACTGGCTTCAGTCGGGGTGGCAATACCAGCAAAAATAGATCCTAATACCGCAATGATGAGTGCAAGCGTTGGCAGTATTGCTTTAAATACGTCAATTAATACGCTTGCGGTCAATGGTCTTGGATTCTCAGGCGCTGGGGCAACTTTAGGATTTAAGAATGACAAGCCTAAAATATAAGTAAGGTACAATATACCTAGCATTAAACCCGGTAATACAGCAGCAGTAAATAAATCACCGACAGACAGAGCCAGTTGATCAGCCATGATCACTAACATAATGCTTGGTGGTATTAAAATACCTAAACAACCGGCACTACAGACTATGCCAGTAGCAAAAGTTTTTGAATAATTTTGTTTCATCATGGCAGGTATGGATAGCAAACCAAGTAAAACAACAGAGGCACCCACAATGCCGGTAGAAGCAGCTAAAAGAATACCTATTAACGTTACTGTGATACCTAAACCGCCACGAACACGGCCAAAGAGTTCTTGCATTGCCATCATCATACGTTGTGCAACGCCTGATTTATCTAGCATTAAGCCCATAAAAATGAACATGGGCAAAGCAACTAGTACCCAGTTTTCCATTAAGGAAAATATTCGTGAAACGACCAGTCCTAAAACATTTAGGTCAAGGCCGGTAAACGTATCCAAATGCATATCTGACAGATAGCCTACGCCACCAAATAGAATACCAACACCAGCTAAAACATAGGCAATTGGAATACCAGTAAATAGAAAGACAATAAAGGTTAAAAACATGCTGATGACTAAAATTTCATTAATTGCCATGATCACGCCTCCTTTTGAGTTATGGTAATAATATTTCGGAACATGCGTGCGAGCACCGCCATAGCGAGTAAGATGAAGCTTGCAGGAATAGCTGATTTAATGACCCATCGAAATGGCATACCTAGCGGGGAAGATGAACCTTCGCTCAGTAAATATGAACTTGAGACATAATCGATACTATTAAATAAAATTACAAAAATGGTTGGGAAGACAAAAACAATGGCACCGAATAATTCCCACTTCAGCACTGTTTTAGGCTTTAACATTGAGGCAACAACGTCAACTCTGACTTGCGAGTTAGTGATTTCAGCATAAGATAAACCAAACATGATACCTATTGCATATAAATGCCACTGAATTTCTTCAAACAGTATTAGGCCATTGCTAAAGCCATAACGCATGATTACATTGAGAATAATAACAGCGATTAATAAAGCTGAAGACCAACAACAAACTATTGATA
The DNA here is from genome assembly GCA_047633255.1 of Colwellia sp. GTDB lineage: Bacteria > Pseudomonadota > Gammaproteobacteria > Enterobacterales > Alteromonadaceae > Colwellia. Next base: position 42,777 of record JBLIEW010000021.1, on the reverse strand, counting down.
CTTTCACGATAATAGCTTCAAATATGTCAGCTGTTTTTAGCATTAATCGTGCTATAGAGCCCCTAGGGGTGGAAAGTGAATCAGTCATAAGATTCTCCTCATTAAATAAAAATGCCTAGAGCCCGAAGGCTCTAGGCTGTGCCAATAAAGGGAATTACAGCACGCAAGTAAGCGGATATATCCGGTCCACAAGAATCATGTCTCTTCAAGTGGAGCGGGTATAAGTTTAAAGGCTAGGTTTTGGACGAGGTAAGAAAGCGTTTGATTCCCACAAATCATAATTTTTACGGAACTTAGCTAAGTCATCATGTATTTTCTTAAACGCAGGATCTTCAGCTGATTGTTCTACAACTACTTCATCCCACTTATCTTTGAAGGTAGTTAGCATCTCAGGTGACCAATACTTGTTAATTACACCATCTTCAACATTCTGCTTCATAACCGGTGCTTGAATTGCTTCACCCAGTGCAATGGCTTCTAACGTTGCTGATTTACATAAGTGTTCAATAACTGACTGTTGACGCTCACTCATTTTCTTCCATGTATCTTTGTTGATAATCAGTTCCATTATCGTGGCTTGTTGATGCCAACCAGGGAAGTAGTTATATTTTAATAGTTTTTTCAAACCGATACGTTGATCAACTACTGGCATTGAGAACTCAGTGGCATCAATAACACCTTTCTCAATCGCTGGGAATATTTCGCCACCAGGTAAACCGACAGTACTAACGCCCAGTTTTTCCATGACTAATGCACCTAAACCAAAGAAACGCATTTTTAAACCGTCTAAATCTTCAGGTTTGTTAATTTCATCTTTAAACCAACCTGAGGTTTCAGGGGCTAAAACGCCACACACTTGTACTTTCACATTCAGGTTGTTGTCATCATAGAGTTCTTGATGCAATTTATTGCCGTTACCATGGTAGAACCAAGCTAAATATTCAGGGGCTTCAGGGCCAAAAGGCACAGCTGAAAACAAACGGGCAGCGGGGATTTTTCCGCCCCAGTTACCTGCGGTTGCATAGCCAGCTTGTACTTTGCCAGTAGAAACTGCATCAAGAATCTCTTTTGGGTTGACTAATTTATTTGGCTCATAAATTTTCATTTTTAAGCTGTTGCCACTAAGTGTTTGAATATTGTCAGACACATATTTAATGGTTGAACCTAAGCTTGGTAATACTGAGTTATAGTAAATAGGCGTCTTTAGAAGCATTTTCTTTTCAGCCATAGCAGCACTTGAGAAACTGCCTATAATTAAAGTACTTAATAGTAATAAAGGAAATTTTTTCATCGTATTTCTCCGGTAGTGTTTAGTGAAAAGTTAAAGTATGTATTTTGCAGATAATTGCAGGTAACTTGAGTCAGCAGATTCAGTCTTATAATTACCGACTTCAATGCCAATAACCGTTTTAGGGTTAACATTAGTCATTAAATTGATAGCAACATGTTTACGATCTGTTTTGTTACCATCTGTGCCAATTTGCTCATCAATTTTCACTGCACCATAGTAAAGGTTTGAACGTAATTCTTCTGTCCAAAAATGACGGTAAGCCACTGTATAAGCATCAGTTTCATAGATGTCACCATCAATAGCATTATCATGAATATTGGCACCAGGGCTTACATAACGACCCGAGTTGCCACCGCTGAAAGAAAAACGAAAATCATCTTTACCATAAGCTTTTAACTTACCGTGAACGTTATAAGAAAATTGCGTACCGTCTGCTTTAGTTACATCACCGCCATCGTCTAAATTACGCATTAAACCAGCTACGGCAACTTGACCCCAATCACCTTTAACTGTATAGCGACCGACAACGTCTGGAACGCTTTGGCTAATGCCTGATTGTGTAGAACCATTTTCAATAGCAAGCTCTAAACCGCCGTCTGTATAGCGAATTTGACCTTGACGAACAAATGTTTGACCGACATGAGCACCGCCAAAATCTAACGCTTCAGCAATAGAGACAAGTGGCATAAAGGTTGACCATGTTTGACCAACTTTCCATTTACCCGATTGAATATAAGCATGACGTAAACGTAAAGAGTGTCCACCCGTTACTGTTTCAGTGGTACCTGTTGGTTGTTGGTCATCATAAAAATCCCACTCAAGTACACCGGTAAAATCTGTGTATTCATACTTAATATTAAAACGAGATTCTCGAATGTTAAATCGTGTTTCGTTAGTGTCTTCTTTAACTGAATTACTACCTACCCACAAATCTTTGTAAGCTAAATCGCCATTTACATTACGAAGGTCTGCTTTAAAATAACCGCCAAAAGTTATTTTTTGTTCATCATTAATATCGATGCTATAACCTGCAAAAGAGGGTACAGATATCAGTGCTGCCAACATAAAACCGGATTTAATTATAGTTCTCATTATTTTACCTTTTTGTTGAGAGTGTGATGACTTAGTGTTTCAAAATGTCACCTTGCTTGTTTCGTCAACTAAGATAGTAAAATAGTGGCTTGGGCGTAATCGGCGAATACACGTATTTTATCTACGTGTTTGCACTTAGTTTTTATAATTAACAAATTTATTAGATTGATATAAAATTGAAAAAATAAACTGGAGTGAATTCAAATTATTGATTTTATGTGGGATAATCGAAGTGTCAGTGAGTGGTGTTTGATTTGACGTAAAATAGTATTTGAATAGAAAGCGGTCAGAATATCCAATAACATCGTTTCTTTCAATCCCAATAGCTTGCTTTGCACTCTATTGAATAAACTCAATACTGCTTAAACAAGCCCTTGGTTAAGTGCAATAAGTACCGCCCGAGTGCGATCGCGAGTGTTTAACTTAGCCAAAATATTCGATACGTGATTTTTAACCGTACCTTCAGCTAAAAAGATACTACGGGCAATTTCTTTATTAGAAAATCCGCCAGCAATCAGTTTTAATATTTGTTGTTCTTTATTTGTTAAATCGTCAATAACAGGTACGTCGGCCAAGCCTTTGTTGAGTTGTTTCATCACCACAGGCTCAGCAATAAAACCACCGTCAGCAAGTGTTTTAACCGCATTAACTAATTTATCTAATGACACATCTTTTAATAAAAAACCATTTGCTCCGGCCTGCAAACTTTGCATAAACAATTCATTGTCATCAAAAGTTGTTAACATTAATATAGGTAAGGTGTTTCCTTGTGCACGTAAAATTTTTACTAGCTCAATACCATTCACTTTAGGCATACGAATATCGAGTAGCATTACATCTGGCTGTGCTTCATTAGTGAGTAGTTGATGCTGTGCATCGTCACCATTTTCTGCTTGCCAAACAATGGTTAAATCTTCACTAAGCGATAACAAGCCGGCTATGCCTTGTCGAACAAGTTGTTGATCATCTACCAATGCAACATTAATCATAACAATCCTTTACGGTGAGTTTTAGTATACTGCCAGATTTTCTTTTTGAGTTGTTATTAAGTTGTACTGTACCCATAAAGTCAACCAAACGTTCTTCCATGCCAGTTAAGCCATTACCAAATAGACAAGGATTATTTTCTTGTAAACCAATGCCATCATCCATTAATTCAATGACTAAATAATCCTCAATTCTCTTATTGATTAGTACTAGCTGTTTTGCTTTACCGTGGCGAAGTGCGTTGCTGATACCCTCTTGCAAACAATACAATAACTGCTGCTTTAAACGCAGTGAATTAATGTGCAGAGGTGATTGAATAATAAGTTGGCAACCAAGTAATTGGTTAACTAAGCTGTTTAAACTAACGGTTAAGTCAAACTGTTCTTCATCACGCATTTCTTTAGCAACCTGTCGAACATCACCTAACAATGTTTTTGCTAGCTGCACATTATTTTGTAGTAATGGTTTAAATTGTTCTGGTACTTTATGGCTGGCTACTTCTAAATTTAAATACAATGCCGTTAACTGATGCCCAATAACATCATGTAAGTCGCGAGAAATGCGTAACCGCTCTTGTTTTTGCGATGAAGTTTTCAACATAAAACGCGTTGCTAATAGTTCTTGATTAATCACCGCCAACTCATCTTTTGCTTGCTGTTCTCTTAACATTATTTCAAGGGATGAAAAGCCAAACACTTGTAACATGAAAAAAATTAACACCTGAAAAAAAGTATCAACAAAACTACCTGTAAAGACCAAGATAAAATGTACAGCTGACAGGGCGAAAATTAATAATAAAGCTTTTTTTCGTTGCAATAGGGAGGGTAGCTGAGTTGCAATAAGAACCAATAAAATAGCAGCAACACCATGGGTATCATCATATATTAACGGAAAAATAATCAGTATTTGACCAGCAATTAATAGTTTACGTCTGAAAATATGTGTTCCTTTTTTAGCAGAAACAGACCAAGCAAATAATATATAAAAGCCAATGAAACTAACCGTATTGATGAAATAATCAAGATTAACCTCAAGCGAATTTAAAAATAAAAAACTCACCACCAACCATATAAGAAATCCAGATAAGTGTAATAGCCAGTCTTTGTGTAAATGTTCAGGATATAATGATGTAAACATATTCTCTTCTCAAAAGGCTAAAACATTACGGGTATTAGTCTGTCCCACGCAATCAATGTAATGGACTTATATTAAAATAATGCAATATTAATTGCTGTATTTTCTTTGATAATGAATTTAGCTTTAACATATTCGGGCGCGCCAAACTGACCAACATTGTTGCTAAAACCATAGCCTTCTTTAGGAATACCAATTAGATTAAAATCAAGTTCATTGTTATCATTTTCATCTTGATACATTTTAATCGCGTATTCACCTTCGGGAATATTTTTAAAAATCACTTTTTCTTGTTCATCTGTTGCTTTAACCATAGCTGAAAATTTAGCGTCATTGCCAGTATAGGCTTTTTTATCGCTATAGAGTGACACTAATAGATGTCCTTTTCCTTGTTCTATTTTACTGACGTTAACGGTTAATTCAGCTGCATATGTCACTTGGCTTAATACCGCAATCATTGATAGTGAGCCAATAATGGCCATCAATAAACTGGTCACAGAGTAAGATAATATTTTTTTAAGTATCATGGTAAATTCCTAAGAGTTAATTGGTATAATCATCCTTGTTGGATGAGTGCTTAAATACACCATCAGATTAAATTATTAAGTAGTCAAATATAGGTGCCAAAAGTCATGAATATGGCGACTTAATATGATGACTTCTAGCAAAACTAGCAAATAGAAAGAAAGTTAATCACGCAGCGCTTCAGTAACGGGCAGTCTCATCGCTTTAAAAGCAGGTAATAAGCCGCCGAGCAAACCAATTAACAATGCCAGTGCCATCGCTTGTGCAATTAAACTTAAGGTTATATCAAAATTAAACATCATTTGACTCAAGCTGCTGGCGTTTTGTGTTGCCGCTGTCCAGCCATCAAAAACAAGATATAAAGGTAAAATGCCTAAGACGCCTCCCACTAATGCGATCAATACGGCTTCGCAAAGTATCGACATTGAAATAGCAAAAGGGCTAAAACCAATGGCTTTGTGGATAGCAATTTCTTTACTGCGGCTAGCAATAGCAGCATACATAGTATTAAGCGCAGCAACCATTGCACCTAACGCCATTACAAACGCTACCGGAAAACCCAACCAGCGAATTAGGCGGGTTAAACTTTTTGCCTGATCGGCAAAGAACTTTTTTTCAGTTAGAACGCGAATATTTAAACGTGGATCGTCTTGCCATTCTTTTTTAAGTAGGGCTAAATCATTAATATTGTTTAGGGCTAATCGTACCGACTGAATGGTATTACCTCGTTGATAATCACTTTGAACAATACCAATGTCAGCCCATAATTCTGATTCAAAAACACTGTTTTTATCTGAGAATATGCCACTTATTTGCCATTGAGCGCCACCCAACGTAATGGTTTTTCCAACACTAAGCGCGGGCATTCTACTTGCTATAGCTTGACCGATTAACAGCTGTCTAATACCCGTGGTAAATAGTTTTCCACTGACTAATGTAAAATTAGGGCGGAACAGCATCGTTGAAGCATTAATGCCTCTAAGTGCCAAGCTTTTCGATACTTGTATTCCTTGTAAGTCGTTAAAGCTTACTTCAGCATTGACAAACATCTCGGCAGAAACATGTGCTTGCCCTTGTTCATCCCGACTAATTTTATCGTTATTGGCCAATATATTCATTTCAGCAGGAAACATGACACTTTGTAATTCAGACACCGCGCCCGCGCGCATAACCAAAAGAGTATTGTCTAACCCTTTGCCTTGTAACGTTTTCATCATGCCTTCAGTCATGGCTAACACACTTAGCATAACAGCGGCGACACAACCAATACTAACAATACTAACTAAAGAAGCCGTAAAGCGTTGTGGGAAACTTTTAAAATTGATAATAGTCAGCGCAATGGTTTGCTTGATATTGCCAATAAGCTGTTCGACATAACTTAATGAATGATCCAATGAATGATCCAATGAACTATCCATTAGTGTCCTCCTAATGTTTCACTAATAACAATACGTTTAATTGTTAAGGCAGGAAAAAAACTACACAACGCAGCCGCAATATTAACGAAAGCAAAAACGGTTATGTAGTGTTGTGGTGAGATATAAATACCAGATAAAAAATCACCGAAAGCTTGCTTAACAAAACCTAATAAAACACTTGCTAACAAAGTTCCTACTGCAGCGCCAAGGCCAAGTAACAGCAGCGATTCTAGATAAATACCACCAATTAAAGCTGACGAAGAAAAACCAAGCGCTTTCATCATCGCACTTTCATTTAATCGTTCGCGACTGGTTTGGATCATGGTATTGCAAACAATTAACAGAAGCGTAAAAAATACCGCAATTACCACCACATTAATCACCATTGCCATATCAACAAGCTGTTGTGCTTGCTCTTTAACAAAAACTTGCTCAGTTGTGGTTCTGGTTGGGTTATTTGAATGGGCAAATAAGCTATCAATGGCGTTGCTCACTTGCTCAACATCTGCTTGAGGGACTATTTCTGTCGACAACCAACTTAATGAATTTTTTGCATAAGCTCGGCCTTTATCAAAGTAATTGTGGTGAAAAAATACTTTTTTATTATCTCCTGCTTGTTTACTGTTCTGATAAATAGCAGAAACCACAAAGGCCCAACTGAATGAACCACTTTTATTCATCCATATCGATGAGCTTAGTGGGACATTATCACCTATTTTCCACCCGTATTTTTTAGCGAGTGCTTGACCGATAATAATGCCTGTTCGAGTGTTTTTCCAACGGGTTAATTGTTGCTCAGGTATTTGGTATTCATCAAATACGTCAAAATAGCTAGACTGCTCAACAGCAGTAACCGCTATTTGATTTTTCTCATTTTGAAAAAAACCACCAAACCAAGAGGCATAACTGACCTGTTTAATACCCGGTAAGGCGGCAATTTTTTGTCGATAATTAATCGGTAATGATTGTGTGATTGACATTTTATGACTTGTGATTAGTCGATACTGATTGATGCTGCTGACACTGGCGGTTAACGCGTGATTAATACCAGCTAAAGCGGTAAATAAAAAAAAGGCCACCGTAATTGACAGACAGGTCAAAGCAAAACGGATTTTTTTACGAAAACTATTTCGCCATATCAATTGCCACATGCTCATGAAGTTGACCTTGTTGAAACGTCATTCACCTTAGATTGAGTCTGTTGTGATAACACGGTATTTTTAGAAACAATATACGACTCAAGATTTATCACGCGTGTTGCATAGTCAGCGGCCTTGTTATCATGAGTAACCATGACAATAGTTTTCCCTAAATCACTATTTAGTTTGGCAAGTAACGCTAAAATATCATCTGCTGTTTTTCGATCTAAATTACCCGTAGGCTCATCACACAGTAGAATCTTAGGATCGCTGACAATAGCGCGAGCAATAGCCACACGCTGCTCTTGGCCACCTGACAATTCTTTTGGGTAATGATCCGCGCGTTCGCTCATCCCCACCAATTGCAATGCCATGCTAGCATGTTGCTTACGTTGTTTTCTGTTGAGGGGTGTTAATGCTAGTGGCAACTCAACGTTGCCTTGTGCACTGAGTACGGGTAATAAATGATGTGCTTGAAAAATAAAACCAATATTTTCTGCTCGCCATTGAGTTAGCTGTTTTTGAGATAAATTATCAATACGTTGGTCACCAATAAGTACTTCACCCTGTGTTGGTTTATCTAATCCACCCATTAAATGCAGTAGTGTACTTTTACCCAGCCCAGAAGGCCCCATAAGTGCAACAAATTCACCCGATTTAATGGTCAAGCTAAAATCATTGTGCACAACCACGGTGTTAATACCTTTTTGATGGCTCTTATTTATTGCTTTTAACACTATATCGTTATTTTCGCTCATTGATTTATCCTTAATTGGTTATTTTTACTGCTGGCTAATTGGCTAATTGGCTAATTGGCTAATTGGCTAATAGCACAGATAATTTGACTTGTTGACGCGTTAAATCAGAAGATGCATGTTGGCGGATAAAACTCACTTTAACGCCCATATCAGGTAAAATTCGTGGATCGCTCTGAAAGAGTTTTACGCGTACTTTTATACTTGCTTTTTGACGATTTGCGGTAGGAATTACCGCGACTACTTCACTGTTAATTTGCCATTGTGGATAAGCATCTAACTTGGCAATCACTTTTTGTCCGGCAAAAACACGGTTGATATAACTTTCTCCCACCTCCACTTCAATTTCTAATGAGCTCATATCAACAATAGTGCCGACACCGGTACGAATAAAACCGCCACCGGAAGAGCCTGCTGAAATCAGCTCGCCAACTTGAGCATTTTTACTAATGACCACACCGTCAAAAGGGGCTCGAATTTTATGTTGATTAAGTTGGTATTGCGCTAAAGCAGCACTTTGTTTAGCGACTTGCACTAACGCCTGTTTATTTTTAACCTTAATGGCTAGCTGTGCATTTTTAAATTGACTGTCTTCGAGTAACTGCTCACTAATGAGTTGCTGTTTTGCTAAAGACTTATTGCGATTAACATGCTGTGTTTGTTGCTGAGAAAGTAGTACCCACTCTTCAAAATCAGCTTGCTTTGCTGCAAGTTCTGCTAAAGCTAATTGATAAGAAATTATCGCTTGTCTATCATCAAGTACAGCTAAAACTTCTGACTTAGTAACTCGTTGTCCTTCTTCGATATTGAGCTTTTCAAGTTTACCTGTTACCTGTGATGAAACTGTTGCAATGCGTCGGGCAACAATATGACCACTGGCATCAAGTATGGTGTTATTTACTTGATTATTTTTTATTGAAATGTTGTTAACGTCTTGAGCTATCTCTATAGGAGTATTCGTCAATGATTGATCGGTATGATTAATTTCTACAACTTGTTGAGCTTTACTGTTGGCGGAAGTATTTGTTGGGAAAAACATTAGCGTAACTAAATAAAATGCACTGGTAGTAACCAATAATAGAATACAAATATTTGTGATACGGGTAGGGCACCAAATTTTGGTGATTTGTGGTTTACGATCAATCTTTAGATGATAAATATCAGGGTGTTGATTAGTCGATTGTGGCATTTAATTCTCCTACAAATTTTGTAAAAGAATATAAAACATTTGATTTAGGTAACAGTGCCAAAAGTCATAGTATTAACAGGTAGACATTAGTGGTTAGTATTTTGTCATTCGTTTGGGTGATCGGTTCTGCCCAATAAACGTCATCCATTATGGCTCTAACATCGGTCTAATACATAATTAATACAGAACTAATAGCGGCTCCATACCTAACTAATAGCGGCATGGAGCGAAGAAAAAATAATTTTTATTACTGGAAATTATCTTTTATAAGCCTGACATTTTTTACTGATCGTCAACAATAATAATATGTAAAATTTCAGGTCCATGAGCCCCTTGAACTAGCACGCCTTCTATATCAGTTGTGCCGCTAACGCCTGAGATTAAACACATATTACGCGGCGTCTCACCCTTCTTAGCAATCCTATTGGCGATAAGCGCATAGTCATCCATATAGTGCAGTATTTTCGATTTTGGAATAACAGCAATAAGGTACAAGGGTAAAAAATTGAGTAAAATAGGCATTTGGGGACTTGAATGAATAACAAATGACCCTGTTTCAGCAACACCATACTCAGCCCAGCATAAGCCAACGGTGTTATCTTCTAAAATATCACTATCTGTGGCGATACCTTGCCAATTCAGTTGTTCTAATTTATCAATATTTTGTACTTTAATTTCTTCAGGTAGTGAATGTTTGTCAAAAAATTGCTTCACCGAATTAGGTAACTCATCCAGTGTAGAAATTTTTTCACAGGTAGTGCCGATAACCAATCCTGCTTCAATTCTAAGTATTAAGGCTTGTGTTGCATCTTCAGACAAAAGTTTGGGACGGGCAAATTCACTTTCTTTTAGCATCTCAAGCGCCTCTTGCTGGATGGTCTTTACATCCATGGTGACGGTTGGCTTAGCCGCTTTAATTGCACTAAATATTTTGGCTCGACTCAATTCACTTGTGTGTTTATTCATGGGTTATGCTCCACCGCTTTTGGCTTTTTTCATTTTCTCATTATTTATTTTTTTATATTGATACATAAATGTGGTTGACTCTGGCTCAATTAAATCACGGTTACGCGTCCAGCCTGACGTAAATGGCATGTATTTAATCCATCCTTTACGGCTAAATACCTTCATCAAGATAACCCCGAAAGAAGAAAGTAATTGAAATAACCTTGGTCTTTTAGCCAACATGGCGAAAGACTGCACCACAAAACGGTTTGTTAACGGCTCATATTTTTTCTGCCACGACTGTGCACGCAGTGAGCGTAATAAGGTAGGCAGTGGAATATTAACCGGACACACTTCTTCACAGCGACCATTCATCGTACAGGCATGGGTTTGTTTGTTTGCCACCTCAAGGCTGTCTAAATGGGGAGTCAAAACAGAGCCCATTGGTCCAGGATAAACTGAGCCATAAGCATGACCGCCAATGTGCTTATAGACCACACAATGATTCATACAGGCGCCACATCTGATGCAACGCAACATTTCTTCCATGCCCTCAGCTAGCATTTTGGTGCGGCCATTATCCACCAAAACAATATGGCACTCTTGCGGCCCGTCTGCATCGTTAGGCCTTTTAGGCCCATTATGAAAAGTGATATATTGCGTAATGTCTGCCCCGGTAGCCGAGCGTGTTAACAAGCGCAGTAATGGGATCGCGTGAGCCATTGAAGGCACTAACTTTTCAATGCCTGCAGTAACTATATGCACTTTAGGCGGTGTTATCGTCAGCTCAGCGTTACCTTCATTGGTTACGGTACAAGAAGAGCCACTATCAGCCAGCAAGAAGTTAGAGCCACTAATACCAATATCCGATGTTAAAAATTTATTACGAAGGTCGCGACGGGCACTTCTCACCAGATCAGTGATCTCTTCTGAATAGGTTGGATCTGCGTGAAACTCGCGAAAGAGTTTCACCACATCTTCTCTACTGCGGTGCATTGCAGGCCAAACAATGTGAGAAGGGGGATCACCGGCAAGCTGAATAATATGCTCGGCCAGATCCGTTTCAATCCGCTCCATTTCTGAATTATCAAACGCATGGGTTAAACCAATTTCTTCACCCAGCATAGACTTACTGCGGGTGACTTTTTTAGCATTGTGCTGACGACAAATATCTAACACAATCTTCGACGCTTCTTCACCGGTACTCGCCCAGTGCACAATAGTGCCTTGGGCCAAAGCGTTTTTCTCAAACTCAGCCAAATAATGATCCATATACTTAATCGTATGATCTTTGACTTTTTGTCCCTGCGTTCGTGCATTCTCAAACTCAGGGAAGTTGGCAACCGCTTCAGCGCGCTTTGTTTCGGCTTTATCCGTGGTGCGCCGAATAATCATTTTTAGATCAGGCTGCGCTAACGCCTTGCTAACGTTCTTATTGAAATCTTCAGGTCTATTAACTCGCATTTTTGCCTCCTAAAATCTGTGGCGCTAAACCGGCCAACACCTCAGCGGTATGTAATGCGGTTATTTCTTTGTGGCCTTCTCGGTTGAGCTTGCCCGCTATATTCATTAAGCAGCCCATATCACCACCGAGTAAATAATCAGCTTCAGTGGCTAAAACATTTTCGACTTTTTCACCAACAATTTCATTAGAAATATCCGAGTATTTCACACAAAATGTGCCGCCAAAACCACAGCATTCAGAATGATTATTCAGTGGTTTATGCTCCAAGCCTTTCACCGTGGATAACATTTTTCTTGGTTGTTCATAAACATGAAGAGCCCGATACCCTGAGCAACTATCGTGATAAGTGTAAGATCCATCAAGCTCAATACCACTGGGTTCGAACTGACAAACATCCACCAAAAATGATAGCAGTTCATGGGTTATATCGGCCAAATGCTTTGCCCTAGCAAGCCATTCAGGCTGATCTTTAAAGACTTCAATAAAGTTCTTTTTGATCATTGCTGCACATGAGCCAGACGGTAGAACAACGTAATCAAAGTTTTCAAATTGTTTAATCGTTTGATAAGCAATCTGACGGGTGCCTTCATCATCACCGGAGTTGAATGCTGGCTGTCCACAACACGACTGCAACTCTGGCACCTCAACGGTACATCCCGCCTGTTCAAGTAGTGTTATTGAGGCAAAGCCTATTGAAGGACGCATAGTATTAACCAAGCAGGTCACAAATAAACCGACTTTCTTTTCAGAAATATTTAGGCATTCAATTGTATTCGATGGAGTTCTACCAGCATTACTAATTTTTTGAGACATTTACCCGCCCTTATCAACGAAGATGACTTTTTAAGTATAAGAAGAATAACCACACAGTTTTCTTCTAAGTTAACTAACCATACCGCTTATGTTATTGTTAATATATAAGTCGTTTATTAATTTATTGTTTCACAAAACGTCGTAATCAGGTTTAGATGGTCAACTCAGGGGTGAAAATATGGTGGGTGTGAATGAATTATTTCTATTTGTCTTAGTGGTTGAAGCCGGATCTTTTAATAAGGCGGCAAGCATCGCCGGTATATCGACACCCGCATTAAGTAAAAAAATATCTAAGTTAGAAAAAGAGCTATCGGTGCAGCTTTTGTATCGTACCACGCGTAAGCTGAGCTTAAGTGAAGCGGGTGAAACGCTTTATAAACATGCAAAAAACATTAATCAACAAGTAAATGAAGCGATAGGTGCGGTAAGCAATTTTAGTGACAAAATCTCAGGAGAAATCAAGCTTAGTGTTCCTACTATCTCAGGTGAATTATTATTGGCCGAAATAGTCGCTGAATTTTGCCAGCAACACCCAGATATCAGTGTGAATATACGCCTTGAAAATGAATTTGCAGACCTGGTCACCGAAGGGTTAGACCTGGCTATTCGAACAGGAAACTTGGAAAACTCTACCTTAATTGCCAAACCGCTCATTGTTTCTCATTGGATAGTGTGTTGTTCACCCGACTATATTGAGCAACACGGTATGCCAAAAGATATTGACGCTTTATTAACCCACAACTGCCTCGCTTATACCGGCCAAGCCAAAGGTTCACACGATTGGCGGTTTGAGCAAAATGGACAAGAGCAAAGTATCCGTATTTCAGGTAACTTTGCCACAAATAATGCCCAAGCACTAAGAAAAGCAGCGCTTGCAGGATACGGCATAGCTTACGTGCCACGCTGCGGTGTTTATGAAGATTTACAAAATGGAAAATTAATTGCACTTTTGACCGATTATAAACCCCGCTCTTTAGGCGTTTATGCCGTATATTCCTACACCCGACATTTACCAACAAAAATTCGTTTATTGATAGAGCATATCAAGCAAGGTTACCAAAACAAAGGAGAGTATTTTTAATCGTCATGCAACAAACTATTCCCTAATTGAGCCACCCATAATAAATTGGTTATATTTACAACAATAAACTAGACTTAATTTATTGTTAGCTAGTCTGGTGATTGTCATGCCTAAACCTCGTTCACAGCAAATTAGTTTATTAGATACGCAGTTTTATCATATTTGTAGCCGTACAGTACGAAAGGCGTTTTTGTGCGGGGTAGATAAAGAAACTGGCGTCAGTTTTGAGCACAGGCGCGATTGGATTGAAAAACGTATCTTTCAATTAACTCAAGTCTTTGCTATCAATATTTGTGCGTATGCGGTGATGCATAATCACTTACATATCGTATTGCATGTGGATAGTGAGCAAGTAAAAAATTGGTCAACAGCTGAAGTTCTTTCGCGTTGGCATCAATTATTCAAAGGCACATTATTAACTCAAAAATATCTGAATAACCAATCACTTGATAGGTTTCAATTGGCGACGATTAAAAGCACGGCTGATGTGTATAAAAATAGGTTAATTGATATCAGTTGGTTTATGCGTTCGCTCAATGAGCCCATTGCCCGACAAGCGAACAAAGAAGACAACTGCACCGGGCACTTTTGGGAAGGGAGGTTTAAATCTCAAGCGCTACTAGATGAAGGGGCATTACTCTCGTGTATGGCTTATGTTGATTTAAATCCGGTACGGGCTGCTATCGCCCTTACGCCAGAGCAGTCTGACTTCACTAGTATTCAATTACGAATAAAGGCCGCAATAAAAGGGGAGCAACCTTCGCCATTAATGCCATTCACGGGTAATGAACATCAACAAAAACAAACCGGTATATGTTTTAGTTTAACCGATTATTTAACCCTAGTAGATGAAACAGGGCGTATACTTTGTGACAACAAACGCGGTGCTATTAGTATGAAAACAAGAAATATTTTGGCAAGGTTACATATCAGTGATGAAAGCTGGTTAAAACTGACCCGTGAGTTTGAATATATTTTCACAGGAGCTGTAGGTACCTCCGAGCATTTAAGTGAATTTAGTGAGCATGTTGGCTTGAAGCGCACACACGGGTTAGCGAATGCTAAAGCTTGTTTAAATAGCGCATAACCTTCTTTCTTTACTAATTAATTGAAAACTTACCGTTATCTAGTATGACAGGCTTAACTCAGCCAAAATTGAATGATTTAGTAAAATAGCCACTATAAATAAGTAGTTAAAGTACATTTACGTTATAACCATGTGTTTTTTACACCAGAGAGCTACCAATAGTCGACATATTATTTTTTACAGTTATCATGGGTGGCACAATTAGCACAGCACAGCAGCACAATTAGCACAAGCACTTTTATTTAAAGTTTGCATTAATCACAAATAATCTTTATCTTTGTGTGGTTATTTTTCAAGGAAGATTATTATGAAAATGGAGGGATTTGAGTATTTAAATATGCTGTCAGAAAAAGCAATAAAAGATACTCTCACATCTATTGAACTTAATGAATTTAAACGATTACTAACTATTTGGAATGACAATTTACTTCAAAGTTCTGATAGAGCTAATAACATGGACTAGTCGTTTAATTTGTGCTTCCCTTAACTTCCTTTTACATACCTTTCATGATCACTTAGCTATATTCTCATTTTAAATGATTATTTACAGTAAAAAGTGGCACAATAAAATACTTTTTTTATTGCAACAGACATCTAAGAGTTTATTGCATTTATTAACTAAATCGGGTCTAATACGCTCGTTGTTTGTACGTGCAGTTATCTGTTAGTACAATAACACCAGAAGAGGAGCGATAACTAGGTAAATAGCGTTTGGAGTCACACTCCAGTAAATGTTATTGAGGGAGATTATCGCCGAGGGGATTAATAGGGTGAATATTAATGCTCGGTCACTAAGGCTGAATCCTTATGGCTGTCACCGGTAGTGCTTACTTTGTTAATGTTTAAAAGTTAATTTTTAACAGTAAGCCTCAAAAAAGGTGGAGAGCTTCTGGCTGAAAAAGTTAACATTGCCGGCATCAACATCGTTATGCGTCAACCTAAAAACTTCTCAGTCATGCTCTTCCTGTATTAAATAGCGAATGATTTGCCTTCAAATTATAAATTATCGCACTTAGGAAGAATTACCCATGCTTCAAAATGAATCATCTCAGCAAGTTTCTACACCAAATATACCACTCACCGTCGCTAAATTTGGTGGCACCAGTGTGGCTGATTATCAAGCAATGTTACGTTGTGCACATATTATTAAAAATGATAGCAGTAACCGTCTAGTGGTGGTTTCTGCCAGTGCTGGCGTTACTAACTATTTAGTGCGCTTGAGTCAAAAGAATGTACCAAATGATGAGCAGGTAGGCATTGTTGCTAACATTCGCGCTATCCAAATGAATATCACTCAACACTTAGCTAGCGAAGTAGAACAAGATCTAAACGCTGAAATTGAGTCTTTACTTATTCAACTTGCCGAACAGGCATTAAAACAATCTGTGCAGCATAGTGTAAAACAAGCTGATGCTATTTTATCGTTTGGAGAACAGTTTAGCTCTCGCATTTTTGCGCAAGTTTTACAATCTGTTGGTCTTAATGGCGCTTATTTTAATGTTCAACACGTGATGAAAACTAATAGCGTATATGGCAAAGCAGTCGTTGATATTGAGCAATTAAGAGCGGCTTGTAACGAGTTATTAGCCGCAAAGTTGCCACAACAAGTATTGGTAACCCAAGGTTTTATCGGACAAGACGGTTTAGGTGAAACAACGACGTTAGGTCGAGGCGGCTCAGATTACAGTGCCGCATTACTGGCTGAAGCATTAAATGCCACTAACTTATCTATTTGGACCGATGTAGTTGGTATCTTTACTACAGACCCTCGCATCACTGAACACGCTAGAGCCATTAAAGAAATTAGTTTTGGTGAAGCAGCTGAAATGGCTACTTTTGGCGCAAAAATATTACATCCAGCCACCTTGATACCGGCCATGCGTCAGAACATTCCAGTATTTGTTGGTTCAAGTAAAGAGCCTGAAAAAGGTGGCACACAAATAAAACAAAAAGTTGATTCCAACCCAACTTATCGTTCAATTGCCCTTAGAAGAGAGCAAACACTAGTGACTGTAAAAAGTCCGGCAATGTTACATGCCAGTGGCTTTTTAGCGCAAGTCTTTAGTATTTTAGCTAAACATGAACTCAGTGTCGATTTAATCACTACCAGTGAAATAAGTGTTGCACTAACATTTGATAACCCAAGTGGCTCCACACAAGCATTAATTACCTCTACTGTGGTGGAAGAATTAGAGCAAATTTGTGAAGTAACAGTCGAGCATGGTTTATCATTAGTGGCTGTTATTGGTAATGGTTTTAATTGTGCAAAGGGAATAGGGCAAAGTATCTTTCAAACGATTAATGACATTAATATACGATTAATTTGCCACGGCGCCAGCACCAATAATTTATGCTTTTTAGTGGATGAAAAAGATGCTAACTATGTGGTTGAAAAACTACATCAAGAATTATTCTCTTTTTAGAGAGCTTTTTAAATAGATGAGTTAAATAGCACCTGGTATACGCTTGAACTCATCATTTAAAGTGACTATTATGTTGTTTTCATAGTCACTAACAAGCGATCTAATTGAACATTTAGCGTGTTTAATTCATCTAGTGACATTCCTGTAACAGAGAACATTTGTGCAGGAATGTCTTCAGCTTGACTCTTTAACTGACAACCCAAGTCGGTTAGTTTCACTTCAACACTGCGTTCATCTTCACTATTACGAAACCGGCAGAGTAATAATTGTTTCTCCATCCGTTTTAATAACGGTGACAGGGTGCCCGAATCTAAATCCAGCTTTTCACCTAATTGCTTAACTGATAGTGATGAAACCGTGTCGTTATCGTCAGTATCAGTTTTGTTGTTAGAATCGTTTTCCCACAATACCAACATCACTAAATATTGTGAGTAGGTTAAGCCTAGCTGCTTTAATACCGGACTATAATGGCGGTTCATTAACTTTGTTAGGCTATAAAGTCGAAAGCATAATTGGCTTTCTAATTTTAAATTTTCATTATCAGTCATTTCAATTACTTAAAATCTATCAGTGTTTATAAAAAGTTATAAAAGTTTGTTTATATCGGCTTCAATCGCTTCAGGTTTTGTAGAGGGCGCATAGCGTTTAATCACCATGCCTTCACGGTTAATAAGAAACTTAGTGAAGTTCCATTTTATGCCTTTAGATCCTAATATCCCCGGTGCTTGTGTTTTCAAATAAGTAAACAAAGGATGAGCATTATCACCATTAACATCAATTTTACTAAACAGCGGGAATTTAATGTTAAAGCGTAAATCACAAAACTGTTTTATCTCTTCATCACTGCCATTTTCTTGTTGTTTAAATTGATTACAAGGGAAAGCGAGAATTTCTAATCCTTGCGTTTGATGCTGTTGATAAAGTGTTTGTAAGCCTTGGTATTGAGGCGTAAAGCCACAATCACTCGCCGTATTGACAATTAACATAACTTTACCTTGATAGCTTGCTAGTTCAATAGACTCTCCGATATTGTTTTTAGCCGAAAACTGATAAATGTTGTTATTCATGGTGGCTCCTAAAGTGATATTGGTTGTGCGCAATTTAATTTTACTCAATGTAACTTGTTTTTGACATAAATGCAAAAAATATATTAAGAGAACTATTAACAATAGCTCCTTTCATAACAAGACTAATTTGATTAATATAGGCAACATTAAAAAAATTAAAAACCCTAAATCGGAAACCACGTTAATGAACCCAATTATTCAAATGTTACAAGAATTAAATGTTAGTGAAGAAAAAATTAAAGAAATTTTTCAAGCGTTAACTGAAAATCCGTTAATGGCGATGGCGGTTGTTCAGCAGCTAGGCATTCCAAGTGAAAAATTACAGGAAATTATGGGCATTGTAATGACCCAACCTAATTTAATTAAAGAAGCAGTAGAAGAATTAGGATTAGATTTTTCTAAAGTTGAAGCGGCGAAAGCCAAATTAAAAGAAGGCTCATAACTCACCATGAATAATACCAATACAACTAGTTTAGCGGCCTTCCTTGTGCAAGTTAAGCAACAAGAGTCCACCATAGAGTTTGAGCAAGTGATGCAAGTTATTACCGATAACTATCAATATCAGCCGACACTTTTTACTAATGGCGAACTGGTTAATGATATGGGGACGAACGAAGGCTCTTGTAAAATATTTTACTTTGCTCAGTTAAATCAATTAAGCCCAGAACAAACACTTGCTTGCTTTGGCCGTTATTATCGCGATGATGTTTTAGCTAATCCAAATGGCAATGATCACACAAATATTCGAAACTTCATGCAGACTGGCTGGCAGGGTATTGAATTTAAGTCAGTTGCCTTATTACCTACAATATAAGTATTGATAGCTAAGCACCTGCTTAATAAATTGATTTAGCTAAATTTAGCGCACGTTACACCAGTTAAAAATATCACTTAGTTAATTTGGTACTATACACAAACGACTTAAAACATTTTATATAAGGATCAGTTCGATGAAAGTAGCATTTATTGGTTTAGGCGTAATGGGATATCCTATGGCGGGGCATTTACAAAAAGCGGGTCATGATGTTTGTGTCTATAATCGAAGCGAAGCGAAAGCTGAAAAATGGCAGGCTGAATTCTCTGGTAGCATGGCTACAACGCCAGCGCTAGCGGCTAAAGAATGTGAAATAGTTTTTTGCTGTGTTGGTAATGATGATGACGTTCGTCAAGTGGTATTAGGTGAACAAGGTATATTGGCCGGTATGTCTAAGGGCAGTATCTTAGTTGATCATACCACCGCGTCGGCCAATATTGCGCGTGAGTTAGCTGAGATTGCGGTTAAAAAAGAGCTACACTTTCTTGATGCACCCGTATCTGGCGGACAAGCAGGCGCAGAAAATGGTGTGTTAACGGTAATGGTTGGCGGCAGCGAAGAGGTGTTTGCTAAAGTACAGCCTGTTATGGACGCGTATGCACGCTTTAGTCAGCTGATGGGTGACGTTGGTAGTGGTCAAATAGCTAAAATGGTCAATCAAATTTGTTTTGTTAATACCGTACAAGGTTTGGCTGAAGGACTAAGTTTTGCACAAAAAGCAGGGTTAGATACGGATAAGTTACTTGATACTATTGGTAAAGGGGCTGCTGGCTCTTGGCAAATGGATAACCGTGGTAAAACTATGTGCGCGCGTGAATTTGATTTTGGTTTTGCTGTTGATTGGGTAAGAAAAGATCTGGCTATTGCTTTTGACGAAGCTGAAAAGTTAGGTGCGGACTTAACCGTTACTAAACAAGTCGATGGGTATTATCAAGAAATTCAAGAAAATGGGGGTAACCGTTGGGATACGTCTAGCTTAATTAGCCGGTTCAAAGATACACGATCCACAGACTGATAATTGGCATAACCTAAGTCAACTCTTCGTTAGAATAGGGTCAAATTATAATACTTTCAAATCATCATACTTTCATAAAAGCCGACTGATATTAATTAGTCGGCTTTTATGTTTTTGTATCCCGTCACAAGTCTCTTACGTTGTTGTGTGTGCGGTTGAACCAATCATTTCTGAAGCATCCATAACCAGCACAATGGCATTTTTATCGCGGCTTAATATAATTGTTTGTAATTTAGGTATTTGACGAGCACCCACTACCACCAACAACACATTTTGCTCATTCTGTTCAATTAAATTTTCACCGGTTAAAATGGTACCGTCTCGGCCTAAGTCTTCTGAAATGGCTAGTCCAATACTATCGGTTTTGTTTGAAATTATATGTACTACTTTTTCTGCCACCGCACCGGTTAGTATTTTATCAATAACTTTTGTAGTGACATAAATACCAATGAGACTCCACAAGGCTAACTCCATATCTTGAAATACAATACCAACAGCGATAATGATAATCATATCGACAAACATGATCACTTGAGCCGATCTAAATGAGGAATAACGGGCCACAATTTGCGCGACAATTGTCGTACCACCAGCGGAAGCTTGTCCTTTCATCACAATAGATATTCCCGCGCCGATACAGACACCGCCATAAATGGTAGATAGCAATATACTATCAATAGGTGAGAAAGAAATGATTCTTGGTAATAGATCAACAAAAGTAGCGGTTAAAATAATAGCAACAACGGTGCGAGCTGCGAAACGAAAATCAATAAACTTCAGGCCTGCGAAAACCAGTGGAATATTAATTAACACCATGGCGAGTGCTGTTGGAATATCCGTCAGGTAATGTAATATAATCGACATCCCAGGGGTGCCGCCTGTAGCAATATTGACAGGTATTAAAAAAAAGGTCACACCAAAGGCTAATAAATAAGCCCCAAGTGAAATTAATAGTAGATTTTTGAGCTCTTTCATACTGAATTTTGTATATGTCTGTTTGCATTAGATGTTAACGGCATAATATCACGAACACGTAAAAGTCGGGAGCATATCGTTTGGGGGATTGAGAGTGTTTGGCAAATTTGGGGAAATTGAGGAATAACAGGGTAATGACATATCCATACCCTGTTATTCATTAACTTGTATTTATTACCCTTTTGAAAAAGGAGCCAAGCAGATATTTATTTATCAACCTTGAACATAGTCATATAGCGCTTTTAATACCGACATTTTGCTTTTGTTGTCTTCATGCTCGTGAGCTAAATTTTCAATTTTTATCATAAACTCATCCAAACTTAAAAGCCCTTTTCCACCATATTGTAACTTGTTTTGGCAATACTCTTGCCAGTGCTGTTGCTCTTCAGTTGTCAACGTATGAGGGTAGTTTCGTGCCCGATATCTAGTTAACAGCACAGATAATCGTTCATCTTGAAATTTGAACGGATGACTGCCAAGTTGCTCAGCAGATAGACCACGCAAAATATCCATTTGTGCTTTATCACTGTGACTAAAAAAACTGCCACCATATAGAGCTTGCTCAGCGTCAACATCACTATTATCGAAATCATTAGTCGCAAAAACATCACTGAGCTTATCTCTTAACTCAGCATGCTTTTTTAATAGGGCTAAATTTTCTAAACAATAATCACGTGGAATACCTAAACGCTCAGCATTTTCCGGTAATAATGTTTTTGCCGGAGCAATAACAGGGCACTTATTTATATGAATTAACTTAACCGGTATGGGTTTTTCATCGGGTGCTAAATCATCGAAGCGAGTATATAAACGGGCTTTGATTTCTTCGCTCGTTAGCGTTAGTAATGGGGTAATATCTTGCGCCAAATCGATACAAATCACCGCATTTTTATTCACCGGATGATAACTAATAGGCGCAAACCAACTGGTACAACCGTGCACGGATGATATTTTACTTGAGGTATGAACAACTGGCGTCATGTCGGCCACGTTAATCAAGTCAGCAACTTGTTTTTTACCTCTTAAGTTAAAGATAAAATCATAAAGTTTGGGTTGTTTGTCTTTGATCAGTTTGGCCATAGCAATAGTGGCATAAACATCAGACATAGCATCATGCGCTGATTCATGGCCAATACCATTAGCTTTAGTGAGTAATTCTAAACGAAAACTCACTACCTTTTCACCATCACGCTCAACAGTTGGCCAAATTATACCTTCAGGGCGAAGAGCATAACAAGCACGCACCATATCAATAATATCCCAACGGCTATTGCCATTTTGCCACTCACGGGCATAAGGGTCGAAGAAATTACGATAAAAAAGGTAGCGTGATACCTCGTCATCAAAGCGAATATTGTTATAACCCGCAACACAGGTATTAGGCACACTAAATAATGTGTTAATTTTATTAGCAAATTCAGCTTCAGTTAACCCTTCACGCTGCGCTTTTTGCGGCGTAATACCGGTAACTAAACAAGCCTCTGGGTGAGGTAAACAGTCTTGTGGCGGCTGGCAATAAAACATCTCAGGCTCACCAACTATGTTGAGATCTAAATCTGTTCTGATCCCCGCAAACTGAGAAGGCTTATCAACTTTGGGGGAAATACCCCATGTTTCATAATCGTGCCAAAGAATAGTAGGCTGATTTGTTGTACTTTGAGTAGAATTATTTTGTGTCATTTTATCCAGGTAAAACAATATGTTGTTATTTTTTGTTGTTAACGTATTTTATGGTACTTTATGAATTTTTATTATTTTAACTCGTTTGTGTACACATTGTGACGATAAGTTATTCAAAATTAAAGTTTATGTTAAACAAACCACTCGATAAAAGGTTTGAGTTAACCGATCGTGATGGCTTGGTTGCACGTTTCACACAAAAAGGCTCTATTACCTTTCAATATCGTTACAGATTTCAGGCTATCCCTAAGCGATTAACGCTAGGGCGATTTCTTGATCTGACTTTAGCACAGGCAAGGGATAAAATCCCCTGTGTTCTTAATGACTTCGTTAGATTGGATAAGTAGCTGAGAGTAGTAAAACTGTATTGTTTACACAATTTTTCTCTCAATCGGGATAAAAAAATATCGTTTACGAACAAATAAACCAATCCAAATACCAATTAACATCCCTAAAACAGCCGTAATACCCCCTGGGGATAACGTGGGTAGAGCAAGTAATAATTGAGAATCATTTCCACCTAACGCTAATGATGCTCCTATCCCCATGCAGGTTCCTGCCATTAAATGTAGAACCCATTGTTTCCAGTTAGACTTTAATATTTCAAATTTTTTCGAACGCCAAGCTGCGGCTAACATACCAGCTATTAAAGATAAAAATATAAAGTAACTCTCCATTGGAGGCCATAAAGCTTTATCGGTGCTTGTTAGAGCATGGCTTATTTTGTTTAAAAGCCCGGATGGAGTCCACTTAGGATCAAAGAGAAACACAAAACCACCAATGAGGCCGATTGTCATCATTGTCAACCATAGATTTTTTCGCTTTTTCTCACCGGTAAAAGCCCAAATTAACAACGCAATTGATATTGAAACAAGTATGCCTAATGTGATATTTGTAGAAAAAAATAATTTTATATGATTTGTAGTTGGATTCCATTGCGCTAAAATAGTCCATCCTATTATCCAGCCGATGATAGTGAAGATCATCTTTGAATCACCTCTAGATAGTTTGCTTAATGTCGAAACACCACAGCCCTGATTGAATGCCGTACCAAAACCAAAAATAATTCCACCAATAACAAACCAAATGTTGGCTTCATATGTTCTAAATTGTGTGGGCGTATTAAAGTAATGTGAATACAGCACGGCAACCCAAGCCAAAACTCCACTGCATAATATTGCTAACAGAAACTCTGGTTTTCCACTCTTGCATTCGTTAACACCTCTAACCATACACAAACCAATAGATTGAGCGAGATAGCCAATAGTACAAACCAGTATTAGCGCAATTGGAAGCAACATTATATTATCCGAGTAATTATTATCTATAAAGTATGGCTCATAGTTTACTATTATTCACTAATATTTTTAATGGATGAATGGGATAAATATGCCCTTATATTTTCATTGATGGTAGAATAATTATCCCGTAAAAATACAACGTAGAATGATAATTTTCCGATGATTTATTTAGATACAGCAGCTTCTTATCCTATTCTTCCTGAAGTAAAAAAAGCACTGCTAGAAGCATTTGAAAAGTCCTTCGCTAACTCGGCTTCTAGTCATTTGTTAGGTGAAAAAGTCTCTGATGAAATTAGTAAAGTGAGAGAGCAATTAGCGGATGAAATTGGCGCATATCCGAGTGAGATCATATTTACTAGCGGAGCTACGGAATCTAATAATATAGCCTTTAAGAGTTTCCTTTTAGGATCAGAATTACCAACATATAAAAAACATATTGTGACTACACAGATTGAACATAAATGTGTATTTGCTATTTGTGATTACTTGAAGTCTCTAGGTTATGAGGTTACTTATGTAAAGCCAAATCAACATGGCATTATTGAAGCTGACTCTGTTTTAAAGGCAATTAGGTCTGATACTGCGCTAGTCTCCGTAATGCACGTAAATAATGAACTAGGCACTATTAACCCTATTGCTGAAATTGGTCAGGTTTGCTTCGATTTAGGGGTGTTATTTCATAGTGATGCTGCACAAAGTTTCCAGAAAATCCCTACAGATGTTGATGATATGAATGTCGATGTAATGTCTTTATCAGCTCATAAAATAGGAGGGCCAAAAGGTATAGGGGCAATCTATATTCGTGACTTACGTAAAAAACATTTAATGCCAGTAATTCATGGGGCAGGCCAAGAGGACGGATTACGTGGGGGGACAGTCGCAGCTCCACTTATTGTTGGATTTGGAAAAGCTATTGAAGTATTTTCTAATTATTATGAAAAATTTAAATTACGCCATATTAAATCTTACTTAAGGGATCAGTTGCAACTTCATGACATTGAATATCAAATCAATGGCTCTGAACTTGCGCTAGAGAGTTGCATATCATTAACTTTACCAAATATTAATACGGATGTATTTGTAAGAGATAACGAGTCTAAATTATGCTTAGCCCAAGGCTCAGCATGTTCTTCAAAAGAAATTGAGCCGTCGCATGTTCTAACTGCATTAGGTTTAAATAGAACATTAGCGGATCATACCTTTAGGATCAGCTTCCCTTTAGACATATCGACCGATGACTTAGATTTTTTAATTGCAGGAATATCTAAAGCACGATTACCCTTAAATATTTTATAGAAGTATTATCAGCTTTTAAATCAGTACTTATCATAAAAAAAGCGACTAAAAGTCGCTTTAACCTGAATAAAACAGGTGTTACTTATAACAAGTAACACATGCGCCGCCGCCTTCTACTTCATCATAGATTTCATCCATAACATCGGTATCAATATTTACAATATTTATTTGTAATTGGTTTTGGCGTTTTCGAGCTTTATTGGCAAAACGTTCCATTTTTTTTGCATGATTAGCTTCAATTTGTACAATTCTGTCTGGATCTTCTAGGGTCGAAAGAGGTGTATCTTTGCCTAGCCAATAAAAAGTACCATCAGGGCGTTTTTCTTCAGCCGTTTTCTCATAGCTTTTAGCTTCTTCAAAAGCATTCGGATATATTTGCTTTAATCTAACCCATTCTATCTTTTGTTGATAAAAACAAAAAGTACAACCACTTCTTGAACGCCATCCATAATAACCTGGCTTTCCAACATCCATAGCCTCAACAATTTTTCTATAAATCTCTACAGTGAGGTTTGAGTCCTTATATGTTGAGTTAGTAGTGTGTATTATTTCATTCTCAAAATGCTTAATAACTGCTTCTTCTGTAGGCGTTGTTGGCATATTAGTACTGAGGTTAATAAACAGTCTACGATAATTTACAACTTCTTCAGTATCAGATAGAAGATCAGCACCTTGCAAAATATCAAAAATATCTTTTTTGTTTAAACCATCATCACGAAATGGCATTTCTATTTTGAGGTAAGCTTCATTATTAGAGTTAGTTAAAAAGCCTGTTCGCGCGGGTTCATCTGCACGAATGCCCACATAAGAAATGACTTTGTCATAACCTTCATCCATCATTTTTTTATTAATCCACATCTCAAATGGTACTAACTTCATTTGAATAGTACACCAACGTGCTTGGGGTGATGGCAAATAGTTTTGATGTTTTTCCAAATGATAATCAAAATCTTTTTTTGTACGATTAGAAGAAAAAACTTCATCATAAGGATCGATGATAGGCTTACCTAAGTAACCTTCTAAACGATTAATAAAATCAATGACCTCAGGAAGCTCTTTACCTGTATCGGTAAAGTAATATTGAATATCAAGCTCAGGGTAATTATCGCGCATATACATAGCAAGTGCGGCACTATCCTTACCGCCCGACAATCCTAATACGTGAAGGGTTTTAGGCATGTTAAACTCCTTGTGTCATTTCATCTAATAGAGCCATTAAAACAGCTCTTCGTTCATGTTCTTCTAATGTTGAAAGTGAACTTTCAACATTACTAATTTGAGTCTTATAGTCTTTTCTAATAGATTTATATTCTAAAGCTTTAAATGAAGCTTGATAATTAGCTAACTTAAATCGTTCTATTACTCCGATAAGCTCTGCTTTAGCTTTATTAATTGCATTGTCATCCCAATTACGTTCTGCTTTACCTGATAATAATGAGATTATATTGGGTATCCAATTATTGTTACTTGCAAACTCACCTAAACGTTGGGCAAATGTTTGCAACTTAGCATCCGATGTGAACACTGCGACATTTGTACATTGCTTTAATAAATGTTCATCAATAGGCAGGTAACTTGTTATTTCAGTTTTAAATGCCTTAACCATTTCTATATGTGCATTAGTAATCTCATTCAATATAGTTTTAATATTGTCAGATTTTATCTCAGTTATGGATTTAGTTTGAAAAATAGATGTTATTTTTTCAAACAAATAATTGTGAGGATCAGATGCCGTTTTCGAATGTAAAATAAAATCCTTAGCTGATTGTGATAGTGATTTAGTATTACGAGTCCAAGTTGATAGCTCTGCAAATAATGTAACATACTCTTGGGCAATTGCTAAGGGTGTAGGATCTCCACTAAAATTTGGAAGAGCAATAGCTAACTCGTTTAAATATGCCGTTTTTTCGTGGTCAACTTTTACAAGTTGAACACCAACAAACGACGATTTTAGCATTAATTTTATTACAAACTCTTCATCGGGCGCTGTAATAAACATATGTTCGTTTGTCGCATCGTTTTTATCAAAAAATGCAAAATCTTTAAGGTGTGTCATTACAAAGGCAAGTATCCAAATGGATCTTATACCCTTAGGAACACCAAAAGGTTTTTGAGACCAAAGATCATCAATTTCATTTAACCAAACAATATCGCCACGCTTCTTGATTAGAAGACTTGCAGAATTAAATAACGCTTTAAGATTTATATCACTTGGTTGACTGAAGCCTAAAATACCTTCAGTTACTGTATGAAGTTCTTTATTCTTCAAGCATGAAAAATATAATCCTTTCTCAGCAGGAAAGCTACCAGCAGGTAATTTCAGGTTCTCTTCTTGAAAGTTTTCAGCCATTGCGATAAGTAATTTCTTAATTGCAGAGTTAGCACTACCCGATGGTTTAGAGCGGTTTACTAATTCATTCTTAATCACAGGTGCTTTATTGAAAATATGATCGGCAATTGAAGATGTTATCGATGCTAACGTTTTGTTTTCAAGTGACAGTAAATCATACTTCCATTGTGCTGTTTTAAAAGCGGTATCAGTCGCTTCAAAAATAGATTGTTTTGCAATTTCTATGCGATGATTAATTTCATTTTTTGCAATGAAATCATGACTAATTTCTTTATGCTCTCTTAATACTTTATTCAAAGCAATCAATTCAATTGCCTGTGTTTTTAAGATGGAAAATTGAGATTGATGGCCTAATATAATATGTTCATTAGTGTCGGCAACGGCTTTTGCTCTTTCAAATAAGGACTCTTCTACCGGCAGCACAAACCATAAAAAGGTATTACCGCTCACAGGGCTTGTATCTAAGCTCACTAACTCTGAGAAGTTGTGTTTACTAATTATTTTTGTTTGTGCCCAGCGCATTGTGCCCGTTTTATGGTAATGAGCGGTGGCTAATATGTTATTTGCTTGAGAAATTTGGGATGTCCAATCAACACCGTCTTTAATCTCTTCAATTGTAATCGATATTAATTGATTAATATCGATATCACTACCTTGGAAAACGAACAATGCATCGTAGTTTTGACGATAGATAATAACTGTCCATTCTTCTAACTCTTTTATAGCTAAAATTACATCTTTTTCTGAAAACCCTCGAGAGCTAAAGTAGCTTATTAAGAAGTCCCTTTTTGCAAAGAGTTGGTGTTGAAATCCAAATAGAGTTAAGAGTGCGATGGTCTTGGTTATTAGACAATGTATATCAGAGCCTTTTAATTCAGCTCGATAAATTGCATCCTGGCCTTCCAGCCAAACCTTACTGTCTGAACTTGCCAGAATAATATGGTTTAAGTTGTATTGTAGATAATCCCAGAGTAACTCAGGGTGAAACAAGGCAAGATTCTTGCTCCCAACATTCAATTCTGATGGATAATTGTGTTCAATAAACTGTTTGAATCCCATTTTTTCATTAGATGCTAAAAAGCCGAATAAACTTCGTTCATTTTGAGAGAAACTTCTTTTTGATATAGGACCTAATAGTAAGCTTACTATTGGATCTAACGGTAAAGAATTTAACAGCGGCGCTTTGCGGTCAGTTTGAGATGGAAAGTAACTAAGTACTGAAGAAATTAGGCTATCATTCTCTTGAAATAATTTTTTTTCTACTTCGTTTGTCTTAGCTATTGAGTCACCAATTAATACCAACGATTCATCGATAGAAGGGATGTAACCCATATCGCGGTAGCGACCTTGTACTTTAGCCCAATCTTTTTGAGCTGAAGCGTTCATAGCTTTAGAGTATTCACTAAATGCTTGATGCAAGAAGCCAATTAAAATTGCAGGTGTTTTAGACTTTTGAATGACATCAGCAAGGTTTTGGAAAAAATATAAGTCTTTATTTTCTCTTGATTGATAATCTAACGCTTTACCCATTTCATCTAATAAAATGAGTACACCGTCAGCTTTAACGCCTTTATCAAGTGTTGAAGCAATTAATGAAAGACATTCATCATCGTTTAATTTAAAAATATCTTGTTTATTAAATTCATGTTCTAGCGATTGTAAAATTGAGCAAGTAATAGTTGCTGAGGGCACATTTAACCCACAAACATGCTTTACAACTTTCCAACCTTTTTTTATATTGAATCTTGATTGAAAATTCTTTTCTTCAGTACTCGCGGTTAGTTTTAAATTCGCGTAGTTTCGTTCATTTTTCTTATCAGAAAGTAATTGTGTTAAAAAGAGTGCGATGGTTGATTTACCAGTACCATAAGGTCCTGTGATGGTAAAACAACGCTGTTCACTTTTAGTGAAATCTCTGCTGATAGTATCAAGCACATTTAACGCTGTACCATGTAAGATAAAACTATCTATGAAATCTTTATAATTAAAAGCGTCATTATCTAGTCGAGTTGAACTTTTGTATTTTTGGCTGATATCAATCATAGATGACATTTATTCAACTCCATAGTATTTATTTAGAATTTGAATAGGGTTCTTTATTAAGTTAATAGGGCATGAAATTTGTCTCAAGCCTCTAGAATCAACCCAAGTTAATCCACCATTTGTAGTAAGTTGAGCATCATCAAGTTTTTGACCAAGACCATGTTCTGATAATCGAAATATTCTACCAGGTGAAAATGGGTTACTTAGTAAAGTGTCAAAACCAAGAGTTAACTCTTCAGTCTCTAGGTTAACGTCTTCTAAATCAATAGTTAAACTCATAAATCTAGCTACAGCATAAATGAATATTTCGATAGGTAAATCTTGTTGTTCGCGAAGAGGGCTCGTATAAAAACCATTACCGTTATCATTAATCAAACTTAGTTCAGCTAAAGGAGATGAAAAATGATCTTCGTCTATTTTGATTGTTTTAGATGAATTAGCTTTTCTTTTTCGGCAATAGGTATGCAAAAAACAATCGAGATCTTTTTTTAGACTTTTATCCGTAATACCATCATTTTGACAAATTCGCTGAGCATCTTCGACAAAATCGAATAAGTATTTTTCTTTTTCAAAACTTTGTACATGTGAAAAATTGAAAAAATATCGATATGAAGTTAAAGATTCGTCATCAAAGTTAAGTAAAAAATGAATTAACCAAATAGAACCTTTCTGTTCTAAATACGGATCGTTACCCTGATGTGTATCAAAATCAGCAAAAATATAATTACCAAGCTCTGTTACGCAGGGATCTTTATTAACTTTATCGAAAATTACACCAGTACAATCCGACCAGTAACGGATCGCATTTACCATGTTTTTACCTACGCCAAGTTCTATAACGGCTTTCTCAACATCTTCATTCTTCGATGTTTTTAAGAAATGTCCTGAATTCATATGGTTAACAGCTTTATAAAGCCACCCATATCGCAAAGGGAATGTGTCGTGTCCGGAAAATTTTGCTTTCATTACGGGTAGGAGCTCCTGGAGAAATTGTCCAGTTGTGATGATATCTCGTTACGGTAATTGATTACAGTTATATTTCTTATTTTTGCTGTTCATATATACAGCAATAGAAGGTGAGTTATATTATTTATATGCTTTAGATATAACTTCT
Organism: Colwellia sp.; assembly: GCA_047633255.1. GTDB lineage: Bacteria > Pseudomonadota > Gammaproteobacteria > Enterobacterales > Alteromonadaceae > Colwellia. The sequence goes on along the minus strand of JBLIEW010000021.1, from coordinate 11,778 downwards.
TTATATGCTTGAAATATAACTTCTTGATTTAGTGTATTAATAACCCTGAATTGTGTATGTTAACACCAGTGTATTGAACAATTTAGTCTATCATCATTTGACAAGGAATTTTTATGAATTGGAAACAGAATAAATGGGTAAAATATTTAGAAGGTTACTGCCAAGGGAAAAATCAAATACAAGATGAATATGTCAGAAAAGTAGCTGAAAATCTAGGATTAGATGAACCTCTTAATATTAATTTTTCTTGGCAAAAACAAATTACTGACCAATTCAAGTCAAATGAAAGTCATGGTGTTATTATACTTACAGGTACTGCAGGGGATGGGAAAACAAAACTATGCCGGGATATAGTCAGGCAAATAGATGGTTATTTATTTGATGAGGATGTATGGAATGCAAACAGTTATTTCTGCTCATCTGAAAGAACGATTGTTAAAGACTTTTCAGAATTGGAAAAAGAAAAATCCATAGTTATTCAAGAGCTAATCGATGTATTGATAACTGGATTTGCAACTAAACCCATTCTTATTGCCGTTAATGACGGAATATTAGTTGAAGAGATTGATGATTTCATTTCAGCTGCACCTGATGATTCATTAAAAGTGAAAGCATACCAATTAAAAGAGATTATTGAAGATAAAATTAATCTTGGGTTTAGTAAATGTAAGCAAGAAGAGTTAATTAAATTGATTAATCTATCTAAGCTTAATGCAAAAGATAATTTTTCTCTGATTTTAGATGAAATTTTAAGAAACCCAGGTTGGGAAGAATGTAACTCTTGCGAAGGAAAAATTAGTGGCACTTGTCCTATTTATAACAAATATCAATTGCTAAAAAATAATAATATAAAAGAAAACCTCAGTAATATTATTTTACTTCTTCAGCTCAACAACGAGCACTTTACTATTCGTGAGCTTTTAAATTTAGCTACGAATACAATATTAGCTTCTACCCCTAAAGCTAAACACTTAAGGGTAACCCAAAAAGAAACTAATTATTCTATCTTTACCTGCCGCCGCGTACAAAAACTACCTTCTTTTGAAGGAATTACTCATGAATCTACGATCGAAGTAGGATATTGGGGATTGAATCTAGGCCCACATAAAATGCATAATGCTAGGCCGTATTCTGAAATAAATAAGTTAATGTTTGGTGAGTTATCGACAAATTATTGGGACAATTCTCTTAAAAATAAATCACTACGGAAAATAAAAATTCCGCTAGATGACTTTAATGATCTATTACATTCCAAAAAACATGTTGAATTAGATGTCAGTAATGATTTATGGGCGGCTGTTGTTAGGCGTTCACGGATGCAGCTTTATTGCTATCAAGATAATGATAGTAAAGCGTTTAAATTACAAAAATTTTCTAGCTTTGGGGATTATAAAAACATGGTGTTCGAGCAACTAGGGAGTAATGAGAAATGTGATGATATTGATTTAATATCTTTAATAGTTTTAGCTTTGAATCGTGTATTTCATGGCCGTTATATTTCAGAAAATACGGGTAAAGACAGATTATATATCCCTGAAAAAGATCAAGGTTCAATTACCCCTATATCCATATTTCATGGAGATGAATTAAGAGATAGGGATATTTATATTACAAAAATCCAAGGTGATTTTGAATTAACAGGATCACGTATTGAACCTGTTATTGTCTTTGTAATAAGTAGAGATGTATCATTAAAACTTTCATTGACCGTTGAATTATTTGATTTTTTAGATCAAGTTTCAAAAGGGTCTCCACCAAATACCACCAACCCGCGCATATATAAAAAGCTGCTTATATTTCGTTCCAAATTAGCTTCACAAATGAATAAAACAAATAAGAAAAATGGCAAAAGAATCGAAATATATACAATCAAAAATGGAGAGTTTCGACCTTCAACTCTTAAGGTAAATAATGGATAGCTTACACACATACTCATCAGAGTTAATTAATAAATATAAATTACAGCATATACCAATTATCGAAAATATGTGGGGCCATAGGTTCAGGACAGATCAAACTCCGGCAATAATTTTCTTTGAATTATTATGTGTTATCGAAAATCAGCTACAAGCTAAGAGGAAGGGCTTGATAGACTCTATTTTTTCTCCTAAAAATGAAACACTCTATTTGAAGCACAGGCAGTATTTTAAGTTACGAATATTAATTTATCAAAATGAAATACTCGAAACGCTTATAAAATCGACACTTTCAGATCAGGATAAATGGGAGCGTCAATTTGAATATTTGAGAAACTTCAATGATGACTTATTTCAATTTAAAGATGTGGATATAGCACACTTAAAATCAAGTTTTACATCTTTTGAAAGCTTCTATAATGCCATAAAAATACTAAGCTCTTTAACATTTGATCCTTTGTCAAAAAAGAGGTGGTCGTCCAAATTCATTTACCCTATTTCTTCTGAGTATATTTGGTGTGACTTCGACAACAAAGGCTTTACTGAAGATAGACGTTTTTTCTGTAGAGGAGGAGAGTTAACTTATTTAATGCTTTGTAGAGCAGGTAACGATGCTTGTGCGGCCCTTGAGGATGCTTTTGAAACGTGGTTGGATGATGACGATAACTCGTTTTCAAAAATAGCAAAACTTCTTGTCCGTGAAGAAGAAAGAATTCCTTTAGCAGAATCAAACCGTAAAAAGTTAGGTTATTTACCTTATGAAAAATTACCTATTTTTACTGATCTTGCAAATAACCTTTTACAGGTTCTGTCATTAGAATTGGAAAAGCTGGATAAAATCAAAGTGATAATCGACTTGATCGGATATCACATTGGTGATTATATTTTAGCTATAGGTGAAACGTATCATAACTCGTCAAATCCTACAGCATTGAAAAAAGCTCATTACCTCGTTGAAGTGCTTTCAAAAACTACAAATAGTATACGGAAATCGTCAATCCAAAGTATTTCTGCACAACGAAATAAACTTAAAAGAAGTCTATACACACAAGCTCCTCAAATAATCGGGTTATATGACGATGTTATTGATTCTGAGGAACAAAATATAAAGCAAGAAAATTATAAGAACGAACTTACAGACTCAGTTTCATATTTATCTAGTCATATATCCAATTATCCTAATGTATGTTTCAAATCAATAGGATTATTATCAAAAAAGAATACACGTAGCTATAGATATGTTTTATCAGAGGACTTTCTTCATTCGCTAGTTATTATTATTCTCGGTAATGATAAACGATTAGAATTTAATAGCTTTATTAATAAGTTAAAAACTCAATTCTCAATTTATGTGGATGTCTCGCCAGACAATGAAAATGAAATTATCCAAAGAGATTTAAATAGAAACTCAAAAAACTTGGCAAGCTTATTATATCAAATGGGAATGTTGCGGCACCTATCGGACGCATGTAGTTATGTAATTAACCCTTACAGGGAGGATTCGGTATGAAGTCATTAGCAAAATATTTTTATGAAGTCATCAAAAAAGAATATAACGATTGGAATAATCAAAGTAATGGTAAAGGTATTCCCGGTCGGCTAATTTTAAAAGAATTTGATACAAAACTAGTTCTCGAAATACTCTTAAGTATTAAAAACTCTCCTGACTTTCCTATTGTAGATATAGGGGCTAAAGATGGCTTTATTTTAGCAGTAGAAAATCATGAATATTACAAAGATATAGAAGGTAAAAAGCATAATTTTTCAGAACTTGCACATGAAAGAAATCGAGAGGGAAACTTTTTTTGCTTGATGTTCATTGCTGAAATAAAACCGACGTTAGAACAAGTATCAGGGATCGATCAAAGTACGGTTTTTGAACTTAGCGAATTAAATAAATGGGTGGAAATTGCAAAATACTTGCAACCTAATAATACTTCTTTTCTAAAAGAGCATGTTATTGAATTATCTAGGTTTATTTCTGAGCTAACCAATTCCAAGTGGAACAATAGACCGTTTATCGAAATTGATAAAATTAATGCATTTATCGACGGAGTTATAACTTCAACGATTAAAGATGGGTTGTTTTATGATGCGTTAGGGAAGGGTTGTACCTACCTTGGTGGCATTAACAGGCTAAGCGATTTTAGCTCTTTAAAAACATCTGGTAGCTCTTTTAGAAAAATTTTAAGGTCTACTGTTACAAAGACTTTAGTAAAGGATATCGATTTTTGGAGATCGATTAATAAGAATAAAGAGGTTGAGTTTGAAGATATAAAGGTGAATTTAGAGAGTATTAATTCACAGGGAACAGATAATGAGGAATTTTGTAAAATCGTTGAAGAGTATTTTCAAGCCTATTATGACGGAAATAAAGAGATAGAAATCAAGCTAAGGAATGACCTTCAAAACAATTTTGACAGTTTGTATCCATATTCCTCAGTACTGCAGGCAAAAAATATAAAAGAAAAATTTCTTTTAGGTGCTGAGACCATAATTTCTTTTTCTGATGATGATATTACATTATCTAAAGAATACGTGGCATTGATGCGATTAGTTGATCAACCGAGACAAAAACCCGATATAAATGAACTTAGAAAGTTTTATTTTCAACATTCAAAAGAGATAACAAAAAATACAAAATTAGATAAAGCTTGGCTCAAAGAAATAACTACGTCTAAGACTACCGAGTGTAAGGATTTAATAGAGGGAATTTTATCCGTTTTATCTAAGTCCGTATTTTTAAATGATATTGGTGACGACACCATTGTGTTAAGTTTAGCAAAAGACAGAACAAAAAAGAGTTTGGAAAGAAAAAATTGGTATGCTTTAAATTATTTTAATAATGAATACAAGGATCTAAATTGCTTTTTGTCTCAGTTTGGTGATAATTTTACAACTGACTTTGGGAGTACATTTGATGAAAACTTTTCTAGTTCAATTGAGTCAAAAAATAGAAAATATGGTGATGGTAAAGCTGCTAATGAACTGAATTTTAGGCTTATTAGGAAGTCACCGGGGGATGATACGCCAAGAGCTAGCTGGGAATTAAAGTGGATTTTTAATGCTTTTGGTTTCGAATCGTCTAAATATTTAGATTTTTCAAAAATATCAGGTAGGGCAGGTTTTTTTCATAAACATTCCCTTTCGCTAGACCCCTTATTTATTAAAGGCTATGAAAGTACGCCTACTATAGAAAATATTCATATGTTTTTATCTGTAAGTAGTAATATGAAGAAAGGAGCTATAGTAAAAAAATTAAGTAAAGAATCTCCAATGTTTTTTAATTTGTTAGATGAGTTAAAACTTTATAACTATGTAACAGACACTGAATTCAACTTAGTTACTGAAAAGTATATATATTTTACCTCAGAATGGAAACTGTTTATTAAAGACATTTTAGATAGGCCTCTTTGTGGAAGTAATCTCAATTTACAGCGAGCTTTGGAAGAGCTTATTGAATGTATATATTTGTTAGATAAAAATATTGAAAAATCACATGAACTAATTTATGAGTTGATTTCTTCTCATACTATTAATATCGCAGATAGTTCTGATTATTGTGTTTATCTACCCTGGTCCCCTTACAGCTTATTAATGCAAAGTGAACGTAACTCTATGCTTAATAATATTGCAAAACAATATAAAGATAAAACTCTAAGTATTGCTAATAAAAGTGAAGGCGTATTGGCAAAACTTTTTAAAGATTTATTGGAAAACTATGGAAAAAGCTTTTACTTAAATAAAACTAAAGAAAATAACTTTGAAGACCTTATTTCTACAAAGTCTAATTCCGGTTACTTTGAATTTGGAAAGTTAAATACATCTAAAAATGCAATAAATGATAATGAGATTAAATCAGTAATTAATGCAACGGCCACTAAATTTTTAGAAACATATCCTAACGAGCGACATCACCTTCAGATCTTATGTATAGGTTTATTTTCCTATCAGCACCTTTTAGCCGTTTATGATGAGTTGCTCAAAATAGCTGACATGCATGAAGATGAATTATCTATTTCACTAGCATTTAATTGCAGTGATAGATCTACCCTTGATTCAATTTATCAAACGATATGTGAAAGCTTCGATTCAGCAAGAACGGATTCAAATATATCCATTAAAATATTGAGTAATATTGATGAAGTTGAAGATGGAGAAATTGATATAATTTACAGTTTTGATCCCTTATTCACTCATAATAAAGTTGCCAAAATACCTCCTGCATATATTGAAAGAGAATTTGATAATTTGAATTGGGAGTACTGTGCATCTAGGAAGGTTCCTTCAGATCCTGTCACACGTAAAACCCAACTTTCAATGAATAACCATGTTCAAAACAGAACTGGAAAAATATTTCATTCAGCCTTTATGAGGTCTAATAACTTGAATGAAAAAAATTCTTTTTGTAGGGAGGTTAGTCAAATAGGTTTAAAAGATGAAATTAAAAGGGGACTTAGTAAATGTAATTGGTTAGTGATATATGACTTCTTATTAAGTAAGGAAACTTTATCCGTATGCAGTGAAAAGGTTATTACTAAAGAATCAAAAAACAGAAGAGTCTTAAGATATATACAAGGTGAAGGAGCTAAGCGTTCATTAGCTATTATTACAGATAAAGAAACTCAATATATTACGAAAAATTTAAATCATGATATTCGAAGTTGGAAATTAGTACACCCAGAAAAAGTTCCATTACTAGTTGAAGAAATATTTACATTATCTAATTCTTTCAGTAGTGATACTCTACTTCGATCTGTAGGGAATGGTAACTTCTCACATGATTTAGTTGGTACTGCGGGTGCCGCTTCATTACTTGAACACTTCTATGAAAATGAAAAAAAAATATCACCTATTTTCTGGATTCACTTAGATGATTACTTGAGTTGGTTTAAGTCATCAATTGAAGATGATGCTTTTAAATCAATAGGACGAACAACTAATTATATCTCCGACTTATTAGGGGTTTATATATCTAAAAATGACGATAAATCTACTGAAATAAACTTGATCATTAGTGAGTCTAAGCTTACAAACGGTTCAATTGAACAATCTATAAAGTCATGTAAACAAATAAAGTCAACAGTAGAACTAATCTCGGGGATGCTTAATTCATCTAAAGATTTAGATTTTGAATATTGGCTTAATAAATTTTATGAATTTATCGTAGGTAACTTTAAATTTGCGCCTAATAAATTCGAATTTAAAAATTTAATATCCCTTGATAAGAATAAGGTGAAAATAAATATTTCTGGGATTTCAGTTGTATTTCATTATGACAATTTTCAGGTAGAAACGGGATGTGATTATGTTTATGATACTGACTATATGTGTCAATTGAAGCTTAGTTCTGATGATACTAAATCAGTATTTCAAGCTATGATAGAGCCTGAAAAAAACATTCTGTTATATGACGACTTCACCCTATCGCAATTATTGTTAAATAGAGGTATTCAGGAAAATATTGATGAGGTCATAAAGCAACCTGTTATAGAGCCATCAGCAGTTGTGCAATCATTTGTGGTCATAGAAGAAAGTTTAATGCCGTCCGGCGAAAAATCGATGAATAAAAATAGTTCTGATGATATCGGCTCTATACAACAAGCGACCGAACATAAAGAAGAAAAAATACTAAATGATAGGAGTTCATTACAGTTAATTAAATCTTGTGTAGATTTCCTTGAAACTAACTCTATTGATGAAGCTAATTCCGAGCAAGATATCCCTTCGATTAAAGCCAATATAAGAAATATATTTGGACATGCAGGTATCCCTTCAAACTTTGCTGAACATTTGATTACACCTAACTCTATTGTTATAAAACTCTATGGTGACGTAAAACTTAATCCAGCAAAAATAATTAAACTTAAGGATAATTTCCTATCTGTTGTTGGTCTCGATTTAAGACAGGTTTATCCGGCTCCAGGAGTTATGGTCCTCGTTTTCAATCGTAATAAACGAGAGACTGTCTACTTTGGAAAATTAATCAATCAAACTCTTGATTCTAGAAGGAGTACCATTGATCAAAACTTTAATAATAAAATATTGTTAGGCCAGGATGAGTTTAGCGATAAAGGAGTATTTTTTAAATTAGATGGAGCTAGTCCACACGCACTAATTGGAGGGCAAACTAAATCAGGTAAATCAATATTAATGAATAATATGATAATTGACTTATTAATGACTAACTCACCTGAACATTTACGATTAAGGCTTTTTGATCCTAAACAAGTTGAATTTTCTTCATATACAAGAGCACCACATTTAGCTCATCCTGTGGTTTTAGATAAAGAAGAAGCCGTTGTAAGGTTGAAGGAGTTGGAGCTCTTAATGAATGTCCGCTATCAGCACTTGATGAAACTAGGTCTTAAAGATTTCGAATCTCATAATAGAAAATACCCAGAACAGTCATTATCGAGAGAAGTTGTTTTCTTTGATGAACTTGCTGATTGGATTTTAGATAGCGATTTTAAAGCCGATGCGAAAGATATTATCGTTAAGCTTTCCTCTAAAGGGCGTGCTGCAGGTATACATTTAATTTTAGCTACTCAACGCCCAAGCGCTGATGTTGTATTTCCTCTTTTAAGGGCTAACTTAGATACCAAGATAGCTCTTAAAGTAGATCGAGAACAAAACTCTGAGATTATATTAGGTGAGCCAGGTGCGGAAAATTTATTAGGCTATGGTCATGGTATAGTCAAAACAGAGGGCGAAACACACTCGATTCAAGTCGGATTTACGGAACCACAGGTCTTTGAGGAACTTGTAGATAAGGTTATTACGTATTGGAATGATAAAAGCGATAACCTTTAAGCATAATTTTATTTACCTCTAAGGTTTTATGGACACTAGTTAGATTGGTTATATAACTAGTGTCATCAATTTTATTTAACTCTACATGAAGGCGTTTGTTAAACGCCTTTTGTTTTTTATAATCAGCAAAACTTTCATTTATGTATTCTATTTTATCTAATAAAACAGGTCGTCTACTTTCAATTACATAATCAAAAAAATCTACATCTTGTTCGGCCATTTTTATTTTTACACGCTCTTTTAGTTGGGGAAGAGGGGAGTCATTAAACCCTTCGTAGCCTAATAAAGTTACTTTTCCTGAAGTAATGTGTATTTTAACAAGTTGAATATCATCAAGCTCACCGTAAAGTTGTAATGCTGAATAAACATATACTCTTAATAATGGTGATAGTTCATCAATGAACTTTTTATGTAATGTAAGAGAGTGTGGCTGCCCGTTTTCTAAAGCGAGTTTAGAAGAAGCAGGTAATTCCTCTTTTGCTTTAATACATTCGCTAGTAATCTTTTCTATATTGGCAATATCAAACAAAAGATCTTTCGCTTGGTATAAAGCAACCTTATGAGTATCAAAAAATGCTTTGATATCTCTTCTTAAGTCGTCTGCTAGCTGAGTATAAGCTTTTCTTCCTTCGAACATACCTAATGCAAAGTAGATGAGTAAATCTTCCTTACGCATATTGGCAGCTAGGTCTAATTCTTCTTGTCCAAACCAATCCGTAACTAGTTTTAGTGCTTTTTTATTTGAGCCTACTACTTCTTTGATTTGCTCAGAATTAGTAAACTCTTCATTGGCTGGAATCCGCCCATAAGCTAAACAGCTTAACCAAAATGATTCTAGTAGCTCTTGATGTTTGGTGAAAAGTATTCTTGCTTGGTCTTCGCTCACAGGTTTAGGTGCTGTTAGTTGTTGCCATTGATAGCTTCGCTTATGCCTATTTTGAAGGAAATGTTGCTCAAGGTCCTTATCTTTAAATATATAAAATATACCTGGAGATATTGCTATAGGCTCCTCATCTAATGTCCTTTCAATATATGACTTTAGCTCGGTTTGGGAGAAATATTTTTGAAATGTATTTCTTGAAGTAACGACTCCATCTTTATATGGCGTGAATTGAGCAAGATAACTTTCGTTGGCCAACATCGCTGAAATAACGAGTAATTTATTAGCAGTATCCCACGCACCTAATATGGCAGCAATTCTTTCATCCTGATCTTCAATAACGTTAATTACAAAGCCAATATTAACTATGTCAGAATTAACAATTTCTGAGTCAGGGCTAAAGTTTGGATCCCAGCCAAGGGCATCCATGCCGTGAGCTTCTAGTTCTCTGAGATCATCTCCTCTACCGCAGCCATAATCAAATATTGAATATTCACCTGATAAGAAGCCATTTTTGGCAAGTGTTTTCACCGGAGCTGATAGTTCATGTCGGACTATAGCTGTTTTATGCCTATCAATTTCTTTATCATTATCTATCGCTTTAGTAACAGCAGAGCTTCTAAATAGCCGACCATCTACTAACTCATAACCATGCTTTTCAATTAATCGTTCCCATGAGTTTTTAAAACCAATCATCCGGCTATTTTCATAAAGGCCAATAGCCTCTCCCTCTTGAGTGATCATACAAAAGTGCTCATAAGACATATGGCTTTTTGGGATCATTGTTTCTTTTCGGTGAAGGATAGGAGGGTTTTCTTGTTTTGAGTAGTTTGTAATTCGATGGGATAACTTTGTTAAATCGACATTTACACTTTGTGTTAGAGCAGGGTATGAGTCTTCAAAAAACATTGGGTAATTGAGGAAAGATAAGCGAAAATCCTTCCTGAAAACTTTAATTAAATTCCAGTTATCATCATTAATTTTTAAAGCTTTTGCCACAATTTTGATAAATTTCGACAATACTTCAGGCACATCTGTAAAAGCATCTTTATGAAAGTAAATGGAATCAGGAAGCTTTTTTCCGACATCAAGTGAGTTAACTAGTTCTTTAAATTGATCTGCGTTCATTTTATTTGCTCTTCTGCTAAAGCTTTAGCTCTATTACCAAAAGCCTTTTTTCCGGGAATACGTCGACCTTTATCACTCACATTCATTATTTGTAAGTGCTTCTCCGCTTTTTCTCCAACGCTTACATGTATTGGTCTACTCTCACCATAATAGTAAATTTTATCAAAATCTAAACTATTCACTATAAATTTCATGACTTCATCCATTCGCTTTTCATAGCCATTAACAGTGAAATCACAAGCTAAACCGTGCCTTTTGCATATTTTGTTAGCAGCATTGTTTAGCTCTGAAGCAGCGTGCTGGTCAATTGAAGGATATGTACCAGATGAACTGTTCCTCTGAATATATCTATTTAGTTCAGGAGAGACAAAGCCATAGGTGATTTTAATATCATTAAATTTTCTACTGACTGGGAGAAGAACTTTTTCAATTATCAATATAGTAGATTTGATGGATTCACTTTCTTTAGGAAAGTTATCTAGGTTTATAGTATGCCTTTCCTGATACCAATTAAATAATTGATTAGCTAAAGGATGCTTTAGTAATAATTTCTTATCATGGAGTTTATATAAAAATGCACTGCCTTTTTTTATAAACTTTAATTCACCAGAGACCCGCATATGCATCAGATCACAATCTGAAATATCTAATAGTTGTTTGAATTCTTTCGAGGAAAACAATATTTCTTGAGGCATAGATTACGGTTATCATGGATTGAATAATAACTATATTACATCGAGTATGAATAGTAACTTAATCTAGTAAATTTATTTACAGAAATTGGGTAAGGTGATTTGTAACGCTGAGCCTAAAGCCCATAATAGCCAAATGATTGTTGTTGCCGCTTTGTTTCATGAGGGGTACTTAATCCCTTAAGGTTAAAGCCAATAATTAGTAAGGATTAAGGCTGGCCTTGACCTGGTCAAGTAAATTCAGTCACCCCAGTTAAGCTACTTTTTCTAACTCATTAATTTTTAATTCGAAATCATTCGGGCTTTGATAGCCTAAGTAAGAATGTAATCGGTTACTGTTATACCACAT
>JBLIEW010000020.1:0-75553 GCA_047633255.1 Colwellia sp. | reverse complement strand
GCTAGCTGTTAACGTTGCCAAGCTAAACAATAATGTTGTATCTGCCTTGTTTTAGAATCACCGTAGGTATAGTTAAAGTGTTTCTTGCTTATGTAATTTACTCAGGCGTTTGTTAATAACGTCAACTTATCCCTTCGACAGGCTCAGGATGAACGGGAGCAGGAGGCAAACCGTTCGCCCTGAGCCTGTCGAAGGATGAGCAGAGTATTCCAATACATTTCGATTATTGAACATCAAATGTTCTTATATCCTTAGTATCTCCATCATTTTCCCATATCGTATATCTTGGTTTTTTTGTATCATCAAAATACCAGATGGCCATAACTAAACGATTATTATCGTTTGCTACGGTTAATGTGCTAGCAAAGTCACTTTCAATAGCAGTGCGTAATAAACAACTATTGTAGTTTACTTTAATCCCCCCTTCCCCCTCGGTAAAATCGGTACAAACTGATAAATAAGCATCACGATTACCGTCATTTTTGTAACTTATCGCTAACTCGTATTCTTGCTCAAGAAGAAATGATTTTGAGGCAATAAGCTCAGCCGTTGACTCATAAATAGCATTCGGATCTGGCTCTACAATATCAATGGCAAGTATCGGTTCAACTGCATCAGCGACAACAGCAGGGCTTTCAACTAAAGCCATAACAGGGGTAACGGGGTCAGCCGTAGTTGAATCGCCACTTCCGCCGCCACAACCCAGCATTAATAAACTCGTTATAGATAACAAAGTAATGTTAGTAAGTCTCATGATTTTCTCCCTATTGTTTAAATACGTTGTTAGTAGCACTCTTCTCAACAGTAAACCAATCTAGATTAAGTTCACCTGAAGACGTAACGAAGCTATGGAAATTTGGATAAGCATATTTAATATCCATATACTCAACCGGATGCTGCCACTCATACGGAATATTAATAGCCCACGGCATACCGTTAGCATTAATAAAGTACTCTCCGTTATTAGCATTTGAAGCATCATCACCACGGCCTAGAAAGTTCGCTTGAAAAGCTTCGGTCGGTGATTGATTTTTAAGATGGATTTCAAATCGTCTTCCCGGTGCTTCACCAAATACGTAACTTCTTTCGTGCCCTTGGGACGCAAAAATAAAGGGATCATAAGGAAAGTCAGCCACATCAACTTTATTTACGTTAGCTTCCATAGGAATTTCTAATGAAAATGTCATTTGAATGTTTGAACCACAATCAGTTTCTGTTCGATAGTATTTACAGCCTTCACCCGCTGTAACAAAATCCCACAGATCATTCGCTATAATAAAAATCGCTTCATCTTTATCTGCTTCAAGTGGGGTAACACTTTGCTCAACACCATTAATTTTGAAACTTAAACGACCCGTATCTACCTGACTGCGCAATAATCCAGGAAGCCTAAAGGCAAAACCATTATGATAAGACGCCCCAATAGCAACAACTTCCCCTTCTATTTTAACGCGCATTAATGTTCCCGCTACGTCGTAAGAAGATAGACGATAATGCACCACTAAATCATTCATATCGTAATCACCAACAAGCGGCCAATTATCTTCAAAGGCCAGCGTTGCCCAATCACCTGCAGAAGGATAATGAGTAGCCGTTACATTTTGCTCTAAAACATCAACCTTATAATCTTCTACTTCGCCATCAGCAACCCCACCAATAGGAGATAAAGACTCTTCAGAGCTTAATCTAAATCGCGCCCAAGTCGACCCGGTTTCACTCCAAGTTGGCACGTCGTAAGCCACAACGTTATTGCCAGAGCTCACCGCCTCTGCTGTTATAATTTGCTCATCAGTATCAAACTCTCCATCTTTGTCAGAATCAATCCAAGCGTTTACAAAGCCATCTGCTGAAGAAGCAATATTAACAATGGCTGTTTTACTGGCTTCAACACCGGTTACAAAGTCAATGCCGTCATTGTCATCGACCCCAGAGCCGTTATCAGCATAGGCATTAGGCTCGCTCACGACGCTTTCACCTAAAAATAAAATACCGTCTCCTACGTCATGTCGTGCACCATTATTATTGATACTAGAGCCATAAGAGTCGGGCGCATCACCAAAATCGGTTGTGGGTTGGTCTTGAGAAATAATAGGGGCAAGTGCACAGCGTGCGCCATCGTTATTACTCGAAGCCGGACCATTTGCAAAAAATTCAGCAACCGGGTAATCCCAATTAGTATTGATTCTAAAAATATTACCGTCATTGTTACGACTGATATACAAGTTACCGGTCACATCAAAATAAACCGCACCAAATACGCCAGCCTCTCCCACATTACTAAGCTTTACCGAAGTACCTGCTTGAACATCAATTTTCCAGAGATTACCCCAGCGGTCAACCGCGTAAGCAGAGCCATTGTCTGGGTGAAAAGCAAAATCGTAAATAGCGAGATTAAGGGTGGAGCCGTTAATAACTTTTTCCATTTGTAAATAATCAGCACTGCTTTCATCTAACGAAACACGGAACAAACCATAATTACCGCCTGGGCGATATAAATAATAAGCATTTTCAACAACGGCAATGTCGCCGACATAAAAACCTTTATCTGGGAGATTAGTTAATGTTATTGGAGCCACCTGAAAGTCGGAACCAATACGAGCAATGGTGCCATAGTAGTAATTGAACGCGTATAAATAACGGTCGTGCACACTAAATGCCAGTGCATTCATCTTTTGTTGATTCCAGTCAACAGGTGATGATTTTTCGTAAAACCCTGTTGCTAACTGAACACTATATAAGTTGGCTAACTTATCTTGAATTAAAAATGCCTCTGCTGGGCACTCAGTAAAAGGTTGTGCCTGTAAACCAATATTGGCCATGCCTATAGCAAGAAGAATACCTTTAACTGTCTTTTTTCTAACTGAATTTAACATAGCGTATTTCACCTATACATAAGATTTATTATTACTATGTAGGGTTTAGCAAAAAACAGACCACAATAAATAACACTGTTTTTCAACAACTTAAGGCAAGTACTAATTAATGAATTATAAAGATAAAAATATTTTTGCAATATGAAATGCAGAATGAAAATCAGTTTAATTATTAGGCACATTAAGCGCTTTTAGTTCTAGTAAAAAAAATTATCACTATACTTTTACTGCTATCCAACTCAAAATAACAGCCTAAGCTAATTTACCTGACAGCATTTTTACTGAAAGTAAGGTGTTAGCACTTATTGTTTTAATAAAAGTTATACCCGTTCCACTTGAAGATGCATGATTCAGCGGGTAGATATAGGCCCAGCTTGAAAGTTATCGTAAGACGAACATTTTATATTTTATTTTCATTAATCATTTTAATTTTTGCGCTAATATTGCTCGCATTAGAATCATCGCCGCATATAAAAATGGTTCATCAAATTGATGCTAATTTTGCCGCTGAAAACAGGAAAATATTACAGCGCATAATAACAACGATTAAATCAAAAAATCAGCCGGTAATATTAAGCGTGACTCAACATGAAATTAATGGTTTAAGTGCTTTAGGCCACCGTGCTATTCCACAGCTTATTTCAAACATTGTACTGATAGAAGGCCAAGGCTACTTTCGATTTTCCCTTGAGTTACCCTTACCTAACTTTATTCGTTTTTTAAATGTTGATATTATTTTAAATGCGTCTCAAACTGGATTAAACCTAGACACAGCCTATATAGGTAGCATTCCAATACCCGGTAATTGGTTAATTGCGGTAGCTGAATTAGTCAGCAATACCTATATTAAAAAAGAGTTTGGTACTTCGTTAGTAAACATTATTTCTAACATTGATATTTCACCTTCAAGTTTAGACGTTAATATTCAAATGCCCGAAAGTCTGTATAACAGCAAGAAAAGCGCTACCGGATCTTTATTTGCACTACGTGATCAATTAGCATTATTTGGCGATGTTGATGAAATTCGCTTTTATCATCAATCATTACTCAACTTTATTGCAACCAACCAAAATAAAAAATCGCTAGCCGCTTATATTACTCATGTATTTTCAGTTGCCAAAAAACGTAGTGCCATTTCAGGCGCGCAACCAGCGTTAGAAAATAAAGCCGCGTTAACGGCATTAGTGTTGTATTTTGGTACCGATAAGTTTGAATTATTTATTGGTAACGTCTCGCATTACTCATCAAAACAAACCTTACAACGACTACAATTGCAAATGAGTGTCACCTTAAGAGGTCGTGTTGATATTCAAAAGCACTTTATTTATTCAATCGCTTTACAGTTATTTGGTAGTAGCGATGCCAGTGATGCTATTGGTGAACTAAAAGAGTTTTCAGACTCAAAGCAAGGTGGTAGTGGCTTTAGTTTTGCTGATTTAATGGCTGATCGCGCAGGAACAAGATTAGCGATGATATCAACCCAATCAAATAAAAGTGCGTTATTAGTACAAGCCCGTTTAGCGCAAACCAATAGTGAGTCAGCCATCATTCCAACATTAGCCAAATTACCTGAAGGAATAACTCAACAAGCATTTAAAAAGCACTACCAAGGTGTACAATCTAAAAATTATATTGCTATGTTAAACCATATCGACGCGCAACTATTACAGATACCCTTATATCAAATTCAATGATTTACCTACCCGAGCCTACCCACTGATAGCATGAAACAGCTAAACCACTGGTTGATTAGTAATCCATAGCGCTATTTTTTGGAGCCAGAAAAAGTCAATTTCATAGGGATAATACATCCACTATTCATTAGATATTATAGGGGTATTACTTGAGCTACCTATTGCCAAATCGTCTATAACTACCCTACTTTTTAAATTAAATCATAAACTATTGATTTAAATCAATTATTAAAGTGCGCATAAAACATACATTAACAGCACGATACACTTTTGTAAAAAATAAGTAAAAAATAAGTAAATACAATATGAAATCGATCCCTTCAACTAAAGAAAAAATTTTAAACGAATCTGATATGTTACTTTCAGTTACCGATTTAAAAGGTCACATAAAATACGCTAATCCGGCATTTTGTAAAACTGCTGGCTACACTTGTGAAGAGCTAGAAGATCAGCCCCATAACATCATCAGACACCCTGACATGCCTAAAGCCGCTTTTAAGGATCTATGGTCATTTATTCAGCAAGGCAACTCATGGATGGGACCTGTAAAAAACAAATGTAAAAACGGTGATTATTATTGGGTTAATGCTTTCGCTACCCCCATTAAAAATGAAGTAGGAGAAAAAGTAGAATATCAGTCAGTTCGAACCAAAATAGACACTGATGTTAAAAGACGTGCTGACAAACTCTATTTAGCCCTAAATCAAGGGAAATTCCCCATAAAAATAAAATACCAAATAGACCAAACACTTTGGTTTCAATGCGTATTGTTTTTATTTACCCTTGCCAGTTTCACGTTAATGTTTATCACTGAGTTAAGCCTACTGATAACAACCCCTTTTTTATTAATTGGCCTGATTTCTTCTGTTATTTCATTAAGCTGGCGTAAAAAATACAAAAAGGTTTTAAAGAATGCCAAAGAGGTTTTTGATAATCCTTTAATGAGTTATCTTTATTCTGGTAATAATGATGCTATAGGCTCGATACAACTTGCTTTATCAATGCGTAAAGCAGAAATAAATGCGGTTGTTGGCAGAGTTAGTGATGTTTCTCTGCATGTAAATAGAAGCGCAGCAGGTGCTTCTGAACAGAGCAACCAAGTCGCTCAAAAGTTAAATACGCAGCGCAGTGAATCAGAACAAATAGCCACAGCGATGAATGAAATGTCATCTACTGTGCAAGACTTAGCAAAAACTATCACCGAGACATCTCAAGCTGCAGAACAGGGCAAAGAGCTAACCAATAAAGGCCAAAAGGTAATTTCGACCTCAGTCGTCGCAATAAATGACTTATCTCTTCAGTTAACTGAAATTGATAGAATAATTACTAAATTATCTGATGGTACTAAATCAATAAACACCGTTTTATCTGAAATAAGTAGTATTGCTGATCAAACAAATTTACTTGCGCTAAATGCAGCTATTGAAGCCGCTAGAGCCGGTGAAAAAGGAAGAGGTTTTGCCGTTGTAGCTGAAGAAGTTAGAGCACTAGCAATGAGAACTCAACAATCTACTGAAGAAATTCGTAACTTACTTAATGAACTACAAAAAAATTCAGATAATGCGGTAAATGCAATGAATAAAGGAAGTGACTTATCGAACAACTCGGTATCACTTTCAAGAAAAGCAGGCGTAGCGCTAAAAAAAATTCATGATGAAGTTACATTAATATCAGACTCTACGGCGCAGATAGCAACAGCTATCGAAGAACAGTCTGTGGTAACAGAGCAAATAAATATAAATATAGAACGTATTAATGAAATCACTATTTCATGCGAAGAAAGTAGTCAAGAAGCAAGTTTATTATCATCAGGATTACTGGATGTAATTTCAGATCAAGAGTCATTAGTTGTTCAGTTTAAATGTTAATAACACCTGCGATAAATTGGTTAAAAAACGAATTTTTTATGACATAAATAGCACATTAGCCATGAATATTGAGAAGACGTGCACAGGTAACTTAAACGTGAATAAACGCATTACTCAGTAGAATCCCGCTAGATTTCTATGCACTTAATAAAAAGCGACTTTGGCTGGTAGAATCTTTATTAATTCTCATATAACATGGCGCCAAATATCGAGAAATAGTCTATTTATGGCCGAAGTACAGGAATATATAAAATTAAAGTGTAGTGACTGTGAGCACTACAAAAAAGTTGAAGTTTCAGGTAAAAGAATGACCTTGCAATGCACAAACCTCGAGGTCTTTAAGGAAGATAAGGAAGCCACAAAACTTGGATACATTAATGCTAATATAGCGAGGTGTTTTACAAAATATTGTGGAAAACATGCCTCTCACTTTATTGAAAAAAAACCTGAGTATGAACCCGATCCAACAGAATCGTTGAACTTTAAAACCTTTGCCAAAAAACGTTTAACGAATGATGACAAAGACATAATCATAGGTTTTTTGACAAAAGGACTAATTATTCTAGTTGTTGTGGTTATTCTAATTCTTGGTATTTTTTAGAAAAAAATCCCCTGAGCACATTATCATTGTGTGTTAATAGTGTTTGACAAACGCTTATTATTTAAATTTTTTTAAATCTGAGACTGTTTAAAGTGCTTAGTTCGCCTAGTTATCAAGCTAAAATTAATAAGGATGTAACAGGTGGTGAATATTGAATTGTTATTCTTCTAGCACGGTAACAAATTCGCCAACGATTCGCATATTTTCACAATCATCTTCATGAAGGACAATGTCTTCAAATCGTGATTCTGTGGAATTGGGCTTCAGTAAAATAACAGAATGCTCCCACTCACCATCATCAGTGGCTCTTTTTTCACTAGCATAGGTTTTAATAGTAAATGATGAATTATATTCTTCATCATTTTTACCAAAATTTTCAACAAGAACAATTTTACCATTGCGTGAACCACCAAGAGGCTCCTTGAAGATACAAATAGAGTTATTTGTAATTCTACGGTTCCGGTGTTTGTCAAACTAGTTGTCGCGATCACTTCGTTATGCACTCTCAGCCTTGACGCTATTTTGTTCAGGGTTTAAGTACACTTCTTTTGGTAAATCCCAATTACGAATATTACCACTCCAGCGCTCAGGATGAGCATCCTTAGCGCCTTGATAAACTTCTTTTCTATTAGCCAATACCTCACCCGCCAATCCAGAATGCCTCTGATGTGGGGTCACGTATTTGATGCCACTATGCTTGTGGTTAAAATTATACCAATGGCTAAATTTCAGCACCCAGTCACGTGCTTCTTCTATCGTTAAAAATCCTTTATAGGGATAACCAGGTCGATATTTACACGTTTTAAAAATTGATTCTGCGTAAGCGTTATCATTACTCACTCGTGGCCTACTAAAAGAAGATACAACACCTAAACTATGCAGTGTTTCAAGCATTGACGAGCCTTTCATTGGGCTACCATTATCTGAATGTAACACCAGCGGGCTATCTCGAACGCCTTCTTTTAAGTGCGATTTCTTAATCAACCGCGAAGCGTTCTCAGCCGATTCCTCATCATGTATTTCCCACCCAACAATTTTTCGGCTAAATATATCGAGTATTAAATACAGATAAAAATGTAGCCCTTTAGCTGGTCCAGGAAGCCAAGTTATATCCCAACACCACACTTGATTAGCGCCTGTCGCGCAATGCGTTGTTGGCGCTTTCCGCTCTTTAATTTGACTACGCCCACGAGCATTTTGTAACTTTTCTTCATGTAGCACACGATAATAGGTCGACTCTGATGCAATATAAACACCTTTATCAGCCAACGCAGGGACTATTTGACTAGGTGGTAGGCTTTTAAACTCATCACTATTAACAGTATCTAATAAATGGTCACGCTCTTCGTTTGATAACTTATTTTTAGGCGCAGGGCGATGAGCGCTTGGCCTACCATCACTTTTAACGCCACCTTCAACAATCCAGCGCTGATAAGTTCTTACACTAATTTCAAGTTCAGCACAGGCTTTAAACCTTGCTGCGCCAGAAAACACCGCTTCACTGATTAATTCAACCGCTTGAATGCGAGCTGAGTCGAGGATCATTCGTCCTCGTCTTCCCCCCAGATCGCATTTGCTTTTTTTCTTAACACCAGCAGTGCTGCTGTTTCAGCGAGCGCCTTATCTTTTCGGCGTAGCTCTTTTTCTAATTGGTTGATCTGTTTTTTATCTTTCTTTGCTTCGATAGAGAAGACTTTTTCTAAAATAGCGCGATAGCGTATGGTTTTTTCTTCATCAAAACTACCACCCACATCAAGGCCCATTCTTAGTGAGCCATTTTCATCTCCTTTGACAGAAATTTTAGAGAATGAATCAAAAGTAGATTTTTTAGTCACTAAATTAATTAATCCGCCTGGTGCTGATTGCCCGTAAAGCAGGCTTGATGGCCCTTTAAGTACTTCAACATTATCTATCAGTGCTATGTGGAATTAACCCCTTTAAATAAACTTCTTACAGCGCCTAAAGGCGCTTTTCTATTTGATTTACGGAATAACGGCAATCATTTTAGGCTTGGCATTCTCTGCATTAGGTATCTCTTCAATAAAACGATTGAAAAAGTTTGATCTAAACCAATGAACCTTAATGAGAATGATTTGCATTTTTATTTTATTGAATGTAAACTCATCACATTAAATAATACAGTAACTTATGGAATCTTATACCTAATGAATAAAAGCCTTGTTGCCTTAGCAATTTTAACCACGTTGAGTCAAACCAGTTTAGCCGCTCCTTCACCTGATGATGATAGCAATATTGAACAAATGTCTATTTTTGGTAGTGACCAATCGGTAAATGACATTCCTGGTAGTGCCCATATGATTACTGAAGAACAATTAGAAAAATTTGATTACAGCGACATTATGCGTACGTTAACGTCTATTCCGGGTGTTTATGTGCTAGAAGAAGACGGTTATGGTTTACGACCTAATATTGGTATGCGTGGAACTGGGCAAAATCGTAGTGAAAAAGTAACCATCATGGAAGATAATGTGCTGGTAGCCCCTGCGCCTTATGCCGCTTCGTCAGCTTATTACTTTCCAACAGCAGGTCGCATGCAGCAAATTGAAGTATTAAAAGGTACTTCAAGCGCTATGTATGGGCCAAGAACAACAGGTGGCGTGATTAATTTATTGTCACGACAAATACCTGATGAGGAACTCTCAGGCCAAGTTAATTTGAACTTAGGTGGCGATGGCTATGGTAAGTTACATGCTTACGTGGGCGGAAAAGGAAAAAACATTTCGTCAGTATTCGAAGTGTATCGTTACCAAGCTGACGGTTTTAAAAACATTAATAATACTGATCAAGAAGCTGATTTTATTAAAAATGACTACCTTGCTAAATTTCGTTTAAATAGTGATGCAGACGCAAAATATTATCAAGAGTTAGAGTTAAAGCTAAAATATTCAGACGAAGACGCCAATGAAACTTATATGGGCATTACTGATGAAGATTTTAACAGCCAACCTTACAATCGTTATTCTGCTTCACAGCTTGATAATATAAGCACCGAACATAAACAAGTGCAATTAAATCACTTTTTACAGCTTTCAGAGCGCTTTAATTTTGTCAGTACAGTTTACTATAACGACTTTTCAAGAAACTGGTATAAAGCTAGTAAAATTAATGGCTTGTCATTAGGTAGTGGTGGTATTGAAGCCGCTGCTGATTTTGATAAATCGCCTAGTGAACAGCCCTTATCTTTTGATGTTAAAGCCAATAACCGCGCTTATATTTCACAAGGCGTACAAACAGTACTTAATGCTGATTTTAATGATCATCAAGTTAAGTTTGGCGCGCGCTATCATGAAGATGAAATGGATAGATATCAATGGATTGATAGTTTTCAATTAGATCAAAATTACCAATTAACACAATTGAGTGCAGGCACACCGGGCACAGAGTCGAATCGTATTGATAGCGCGCAAGCAACGGCACTGTTTGTTCATGACGAATATAGCGTTGGTAATTTCATTTTCAATGCGGGTTTACGCTATGAAAATATGACCATTAGCCGCAAAGATTGGGGCAAAGGTGTTAGTGATCGTAACCAGCCATTGACAAAAGATATTGATAATAGTCTTGATGTGTTTTTACCATCACTTGCCTTAACGTATAAAGTTAATGATGATTTAGTCATTATTGGTGGGGTACAAAAAGGTTTTGCGCCACCAGCACCTGGTAATAAAGAAGCTATAAATGAAGAAAGTATTAATTATGAATTGGGTTTTCGCTACAACGACTCTTTAGCAAATGCCGAAGCCATCTTGTTTTATGCAGATTACGCCAATATGTACGGCAATTGCACCGCAAGTCAAGGTTGTGATGATGAAAATATTGGCGATCAATATAATGCGGGTAAGGTTCAAATAGGAGGTCTTGAGCTAATGATGGGTTATCGTTTTGAAACACAATCAGTCACCTTTCCTATTGATTTAACTTATACCTATACCGAAACTGAATTTAAAAGTGCTTTTGACTCAGATCTTGACACCTGGGGTACAGTAAATGCGGGTGATGAGTTACCTTATGTACCCAATAATCAACTGCAATTAACTTTGGGTGCAGAGGGTGATAACTGGCGTAGTGATTTATTAGTGCGTTATTCTGGTGAAATGAGAACACAAGCTGGTCAGGGGACAATGTTAGCGGTTGAACAGGTCGCGAGCCGTACAGTCGTTGATTTTTCCGCACATTATTCGCTAGATGAGCAGCAAAAGCTAACGTTAAATATTGATAATTTACTTGATGAAACTTATGTTTCTACCCGTACTCAAGGCTCTATTATGGTGGGTAAACCTCGAACGCTTATTTTGGGTTATAAATATAGTTTTTAAGGTAAATTAAACCGGTTAACGTAATACTATACTATCCCGACCTAGAATAAATTAACGGTTTATAGAGACCCGTTTTTTAGTTTTCGTGAGCATAGAGTGCCTATATTGGCACTCTAACACTTAGATTCTAGCTCATTTATTGGTAATATTAATTAGGACACCCATTGGTAATATTAATTAGGACACCCATTGGTAAATTACAAAGCTTCATGTAATTACCTAGATATTTTATCTAAATAACGATAGATGTCCGGGGATAAAGGGAGATGCGCCGCTGCCGTCGTCTGGCATTCGTAATACCAGGGTTTGCCACGAAACGTGATTTCTACCTAGTTTATCTTCTTCTTTTGGCGTTTCTAATAGCGTGAATAGTCCAATGCCTTTAGCTAACTCCTTTAATTCATCAGCGCACACCGTGTGCATTTTACGTTCTTTACGCTCTTCGTCTGTTTGTCCGTGACGAAGTGAGATAACAAGTTTACCACCAGATTTAAGTAGATTGGCCAATCTACTAATTGAGCGGGCGCGATCTGTTGTGGGGATATGCATCCACACAGCACTTAATAAGATTAAATCAAAACTGACTTCTTGCTTGGTGATGATACTTAATGCCGGTAGTGAATCAGTGAGCCATTTAACGTTAAGACTTTTAGTTTGTCTTGCGCCCAGCTCTGCTAATAGG
Source organism: Colwellia sp. (assembly GCA_047633255.1). Lineage (GTDB taxonomy): Bacteria > Pseudomonadota > Gammaproteobacteria > Enterobacterales > Alteromonadaceae > Colwellia. The sequence goes on along the minus strand of JBLIEW010000020.1, from coordinate 63,498 downwards.
TTTGCAGGGTTCAACAGCAAAAACTTGAATGTTGTTTTCAGTGCCGTGTTCTTTAACTGCTAATTTGGCAAAGTGTTTGGCATCTCGGCCTGAGCCTGCACCAATATCGAGAATACGCGCATGAGGATTTTTGATAATGGCAGGCACAAATTGAGACCAGCTTTGATGTACTTGGTCAAATGACTTTGAAAGATATTGCTGGGCTAACTCGTGGGAATTTTCATTATAAAATTTGCGTGACAATCGCGTGTTCCTTTCGCTTCGTTATTTGTTATCCTGTCATTGTGACACCAACACAATCTATTAATCGTTGTTCTTTGTCAATAAATAGTATGATAACATTTATCTAAACTATGCAATAAATTCTATACAAATCAGTGTTTAAATGACAAAGTTTCAACAACAAAATTTAAATTATACTGTTTAGATAATAAATAACGCTTGTTCTGGTTAATTCATCCGTTTAACCTCATAAAGATATCATTAACAAAAGAAATAATTTTTCCACATAAAGGTTCTATACTTATATAGCATTTACTTTCATTAGAAAAGAGCACTACCAATGAAGTTAATTTACAGTAATGAAAATCTATTTTTAGTCAATAATGCTAAAAACATTCTTGAAAATAACAACATAGAAGTGACCTTAAAAAATGAGTTTGCTTCTGGCGCTGCCGGTTTATTAGCGCCTATAGATACTTGGGTAGAATTATGGATAATTAATGATACTGATGAAGATAAAGCGGAAGCAACCTTAGCCAAGGCGTTAAAGCAGCAAGGCGAATACGACTGGTTTTGTCAGCAGTGCCAAGAAAAAAATGATGCGTCTTTTGACTCTTGTTGGCAGTGCCAAAATGAAAAAGCGTCATAATATGCATCGCTTAAAAAATTCCTGCCCAATAATCCACCGGCCTATTCAAATACCGATGAAAACCATTAAAAATAACCTCTAAAGCAGTTGTTACGTTACGAAAGCAGACGTTATGTCTATTGCGAAAGGTTATATCTAATTTTCACTTAGATAAAGTTCCATTTGTACATTACACCTTTCATATGGAGATGTTGCTCCATTTATGTGCTTAAACCCTAATCTTTTATATAAGTTTATAGCAGGGCCTAAAATACTGTTACTTTCAAGATATAAACGTTTGGCTTTAAGTAATTTGGCGCTATCAATGATTTTTTGACCCAATAAGAAACCAATGCCTTTACCCTGAGCTGATGGGGATACTGCCATTTTCGCCAGTTCATAGGTATGCTTGTCCATTCTTATTAAGGTACAACAGCCAACAGGAATTTTATTATATAAAGCCATCAGAATTACCCCTCCTTGATTTAGAATATAACTTTCAGGGTTATCTAGTGCCTTATAATCTGGCTCTTCTAATTTCCAGTGCTTACTTATCCATTGAACATTTAGCCTTTTAAAATCTGCTTGATAACTAGGAGAGTAATCTACAATACTGATATTATTTTTGCCAACTTTATCGTCTATTCGAGCACTTAGCGTGTGATGCTTTAAATGTTGCTGAGTTTTTGTTAAAGCCAGCCATAAGTCAATGCCCGTTTCTTTTGTCAACTGATCCATAATAATGTCGATAGCTTTACATTGTTTTTCCATGGCTGGAACCATCAATTTTGCACGATCATTTAGCTTTATTAAGGTCACACGTGAATCCGTTGTCGACTTATAGTTATCAATTAAACCGGCACTTTTCATTTCTTTAACTATTTTACTTACTGAAACATGAGAGTGCTTAATTTCTTTAGCTATGTTTACAACGGAGTTTGATCTATTAGAGGCTAAAACATAAAAAACAGGAAACCATTTAGGATCAATATCAAAATTGAATTTTTTATAAATATTTTCAGTGTCTTGAGAAACTTGATCGGCTAAATACCTCAACGCTGTTCCTAGTGTGACATGACCTAATTCAGTATATGCTTTCACAATAAAACTCCGTAACTGGTTACATATACATTATGTTGTTATTCGTTAGGTTGTCAAAGTTATTTAGCCTGAAATATTCACTTAGATAATTTCTGGTTTATTGCTATTTAACATTTTATTCGAGTTTTTTTTGGTCAGCCGCACCAATGCTCATAAAATTTGAGCGATTGTAACCCTTAGTAGTCGCTATCTAAAGAACCGCTCAATGGGAACAGAAGCCCTATCGCCAGTAAAACTTAAATCATTATCATTAATGACTAAGGGTGAATTTTGAACGTTAAACATGAAAAATCAGTATTTAAAAAATCACTACTTGTCATAGCAATCTCATCGAGTCTTTGTTCTTACGCTAGTGCGCAAGAACAGGCATCAGAAAAAGAAATTGAAGTCATTACGGTAACCCGACGCGCTGCTCAATTTTACTTTATTGATGAATCGACAATGGTAATTTTTTAACGGATATTAGCTACAGTGCTAATAAAAAGTCATACTTTCAACGTTTAAAAGCCGATGCTGAATCAAACACAGAGACATAACCAATACCCGCCAAAGTAAGGTAGAAAAAGGCGCAGGTGTACTCAAATAATGATGTGCTTTTATCTGCCTATCGTTCAGCGCTGTTTCTACTTTTTTGTCGATATAAAATTTTGCCGCCAAAGACCAAAAAATATAAAGGCTGCTTACGGCTAATGCAAAATAATTAATTTTTGAGACGCTTGTAGGCTTAACACTAGGTAGAAAAACAACAATAAACGCAACCAACAGAAACAAGGTGTACATGGGATCAATAATAAACAAATTAGAGACCGCAAAGGGATACTCAGTGATAGGCCACAATAATTGTGTACCGTAAACTGTGAAGCTGTCTAAAATTCCGTGGGTAGATAAACAAAGGAAAACTAGCCAAAACGACCTGTGTGAATGAATCCATAATGACCTTGCTAATTTAACAATGATTAAGGTTGTACTACGCTTTAACCATCAATACTAGATCAGTTAAGGCCCTATTTTCGCTGTCGTCAGCCATAAGCTGTCTTTACAAGCTTCACTCAATATTTGAGGTAGCCACCTATTTTTAATAAAATATTTGATCGCTAAGTAAGATGAACGCAATAACGATCATTAGCACGCCTGAAACCTGACTTACAATTTGCGCTACTGCTGGACGTGACTTCAACACAGCTTGGGATCCAAAACCAACGAGAAGGTAAATAACGGCTGAACTGAATATATGAATTAACCCCAATATAACAATTTGAGATGATATCGACCAGGATGCTGATGGATCAGTAAATTGAGGTAATAAGGCAAGATATAACAAAAAAACTTTAGGGTTTAACCCACTAACAATGGTCCCTTTGGTTAACCAATTCATCCATGTTCCAGAAGTTTGTTCCTCATTTGAGCAAGGAACTGAAGGCTTGAGAATTAAATTACCTCCCATCCAGAGAAGGTATAAAGCACCTATAATAACAATGATTGTAAGTGTTATTGGCTGACTTGTTACCAGAGCACCTATGCCTGCTGCCACTAAAATTGTTGCAGCAAGATGCCCTAATAGCATGCCAGATACGGCCGGTACAACCACCTTTCCTCTTGTTCCTGCGGCAATTGCGTAAGCCCAATCAACACCTGGTGTTATTACAAATAGAAAAGAGACAATCCAAAATGCTCCTACAATACTCAACGTCATTTATTTCACCTTAATTAGTTAATCTTGCACGGTAATACCGTGATAGATAAGTTTTATTTATCGTTAAATTATTTTGAAATAATACGCTTTAATGTTTAGAATGTGCTTTCAAATATATGCTTACTTTCATTAATATTGGGTAAAATCTTCTAAATGGATAGAATAGATAAGAAAATTCTTGCTGAATTGCAACGTGATGGCAGATTATCTGTCACAGAGTTATCTGAACGGGTAGGGTTAAGTATTTCGCCTTGCCACCGTCGAGTTCGCGCTTTAGAGGGATCTGGAGCAATTAAAGGATATAAAGCAATATTAGAGCCGAAGCTTATTGGGCTTGGTTTTTCTGCTATTGTATTCGTTACGATTAGAGAAGGGGATAAAAAATCTGTTGATGCGTTTGAAAAAGCAATTGTTGATATACCCCAGATTATTCAGGCTCAACGACTTTTTGGCGACCCTGACTTTTTACTTCATATTGTCGCTGATGATCTCCCCGCATACCAACACTTCTATGATGAGAAATTAACTGCTCTACCCGGCGTTCAACGATTAATATCGACTATTGTAATGAAGAATGTTGTTCCTGAGCGGCCTTTTCCTTTTGCGTAATAAAGATTTTAGGACTATGCTCATTCCACTTCAAGCTGCCGTTTCGAGGATCATCTTTGCCAGCCATGATAACTCCAAAAAATAACTGTAAACAACTTACTAGTCTTTATAGCTTATTAAAATGTCTACTTATAGAGTAAATGGGGGTATCTTCGAGCTTGCCGCTAATATTCGTAAAATCCTTGAATTTGAGCCAAGTTAAGCCCGTTATTATAAAATAACATCAAATTTCAGATGGTTAATAGAAGGTATTATGCGCTATTCAAACAAGCTTGAGCATTAGCTATGCCGTGCGTACGCTTCAAGCCAACATGCTCACTAAATTCACTTAAGTGCTCAGCGGTGCCTACAGCACCTGTGAAAACACATTCAAACTCACGGGTCAGTTTTAACCAGCTTTCGTTACTTATGTGTAACCTTGCTAAAATGTTGTTTGTTTTCTCGCTAATAGCACCGCGTTTGTTATCACGAAGTATGCGCCCTGTTTCATCCACTAGGGCTAAATAATCGTTTAAACTAAAGTCTATACCTTTTTGCTTTTTTTGGTGCTCATTGCCCGTGAATGGCAGTAACGCCGGAGGTTGCCCGCCTTTTATTGCGGCCTTTATACGTAACTGAATACTGGTGAAGTCTGACTGCTCGGGCGTAGGGGCGATAGCAGCCCGTATCGGATTTAAATCAACATAAGCCATGCACGAGAGTAATGCCCCTTCATCTAGTAGCGCTTGAGATTTAAACCTGCCTTCCCAAAAGTGCCCGGTGCAGTTGTCTTCTTTGTTCGCTTGTCGGGCAATAGGCTCATTAAGCGAACGCATAAACCAACTGATATCAATTAACCGTTTTTTATACACATCAGCTGTGCTTTCAACCATCGCTAATTGAAACTTATCAAGTGGTTGGTTATTCTGATATTTTTGAGTTAATAATGTGCCTTTGAATAACTGGTGCCAACGCGTAAGGGCTTCAGCTGTTGACCAGTTTTTTACTTGCTCACTGTCCACATGCAATACGATGTGTAAGTGATTATGCATCACCGCATACGCACAGATGTCTATTGCAAACACTTGAGTTAATTGAAATAGTCGTTTTTCTATCCAATCACGCCTGTGCTCAAAACTGACACCTGTTTCTATATCTACCCCACACAAAAACGCCTTTCGTACCGTACGGCTACAAATATGATAAGACTGCGTATCCAATAAACTAATTTGTTGAGAACGAGGTTTAGGCATGACAACCACCAAACTGACTTAGAGTAAGTTAAGCCTAGCTTATTGGGTGGTTTGATAACATGTTAATTATACTGCCTGCTCTGTAGGATTAAGCAAAAAAAATAATGGGTCAAAATATGTACAACATGTAAATGTTACAATTACATCCAAAACTACGTTAAAACATTTAAACACTTCAATATGCCCGAATTCAACACTCCCTCATTAAAGTATTTGTAGTCCTATATATGTCCATGGTCAATTTAACTACAAAGTGGTCAATTAAACATTTTAGTCGTACGGCATATTATATCGTAATATTGTGGTTCATTCTCAAGAAAAACAAAACCCCTTAATTATCAATGAAATAAAATTATTTTCAAGGTTGGCACAGCACTTGTAATAGTCTAATTACAAAGAAGAAAATAATTATAAAAATTAGCGAAACAATTAGTGTTTTGTAAACTACAACATTTGGAGAATACCATGACTACAATTAAAACAACTCTTATCGCATTAGCCACAGCTGTTCCTGCATTAGCTTTTAGCTTAACAAGTCAGGCAACTACTATGACATATATGGACACAGCATTAGTTGAGGTATGTAAAGCAGCTCAAAGCAATAAAATATTTAAATTGAAATATGCAATAAAATCTTACCGTTTACAGTATAAGACTGTTGCCTTAAAAGTTATGTGTAATGGTGATGATGTTATTACTTTTGCAGAAAAAAATGGCGCAACAAAAACAGCATATAAATTACAAAAAAGTATTGATGACATGAGTAATATTGATTTAGCCGTTATTGAAAAAATCAATATTACCTTTACAGAGTAATAATTATACGAGTAAACAATAGTACTTAGTTTTACCCAATATACCAAATGTTTTTTCCAGCGATGAATACGACTATTTTTTTTCTAAACAAGTATTGTGAGTTGTAATACCGTGAACTACTGCGACCATAAATAACCGAGCTTCAAATCAAGCAACTTTCGCTGCTTGATTAATCTTTTTTAACGTTACATTAGTAGATGCCTGCTCGCTACGCTTGCAGGTCTTATGTTTACTTCCGCGCCCATTAACCAAACGAAGTACACCCCGCTTAGACAACTCCGTTCCAGAGTCTACTATTAAGTTAATTGCTCTTTTTGCTATCACATTAGATGCGTTTTTATCCGCATTATCAGGATGTTCACAACTAACACAAACGAACTCATTTTGGGAGCGCCTGTTAGCTGGCTGAGTGTGATCGTAATTAGCGCACTCCTGACTTGTGTAAGCTGCATTTAGCATGGTGCTTCGCAATACTTTGTTTTATTTCTGCGATTAGCGCCTTTAGTTTGCTTTGATAATCTGCGTTACAATCGCTTGATATATCGCTGTGATTTAGTCGTTGATTGCTTTTGCTCTTTAGTAAAGTCAAACACCTTATACCCTGCATGTACTAGTACAGCTACACCACGGTCTAAACCAACTATTTTACTCGTCAATGGCTCTTTTGTTTCGCCAATGAGGCATTTTAAATGCGCTTTATTATCGGGCAACTGTCTTTCGTCAACGCCATCATCGTAGCAAAATGAAACGCTGTGCAAGCCACACTCTTTCTTAATATAACGCCGTGCGCGACTTTAAAATTTCGTGATAAAGGTTGAAAAAGGCATGTTCTAACTTTATATAGTAATCGCAAAAAAAACATTATAAAGCGATTTAGAACATGCCCTTAGAAGAGTTTATCATCTGGATTTATTGTTGGGTAGATGAAAATCATATTGAAATTTTAGGTGAAACTAACATTAGAAAACGCGGGTTCGAACCCGCTTTAAACGACATTGAGGTTATCACCATGGAGATTGTTGGTGAGTTTATTTCATTCGATACCGATAAAGGGATATGGAAATACTTCAAAACTCATTGGCAATCATGGTTTCCTAAACTTTCTTCACGGTCAAGTTTTGCTAAGCAAGCCGCTAATTTATGGCGTGTAAAACAGCTACTTCAAGTACGATTGAGTAGTAAATATAAGGAAAATTCTGTTTGTCATATTGTCGATAGTTTCCCAATAACTACGCCACATTTCAAACGGGCAAAGAAGAGTCAAAACTTTAAAGGTGAAACTGGCTATGGATGTTGCGCGAGTAAATCGGAAACCTATTACGGTTTCAAAGGACACTTACTTGTTGATAGCCAAGGAAACATCACTAGCTTCACCTTTAAAGAAGCAGCAGGTAGCGAAAGAGAGGCGGTTTGGGATATTAACCAGAGGCATACATTCAACGTTATTGTTAGGTGATAAAGGGGATTTGTCAGCGTCGTTAAAGAAAGATTTACGCGATGAACAAGACATTACATTGGAAACACCCGTTCGACATAATATGACTGATCCGTTACCCAAAGCAGAGCGCACTTTTCTCAATAAAACGCGTCGGTTAGTTGAAACAGTTATAGGTCAATTAACGGGACAATTTAATATGAATAAAATGTGGGCTAGAAAAAGTTGGACGTTGGTAGGCCGATTTAGTCCGAAAATGCTAGCTCATGGGTTCGGTATGCTTGCTAACGTTAAGCTAAATAATAAGCCGTTACAACTTGAGCATGTGATATGTGTTTAAGTCGCGCACGGCGTAATATTATTTTATCTATTTGTTTTTTAAGATTAATAAATTATTATTTTGGTCAATATAAAAATCAAACGCGCTTAAAAAATTCATTCCCAATAAACCATCGTTGCCCTCACTTACGTAGGGACTTACCGCAAAAATAAAGTCGTTAATGGTATAACCTTGTATAGTGAATTGGTCTACTTGATAAATACTGGTTGTGACTATGCCCCCGGCCGTGTTCAGTTGTAAATCTTTAACATAAACCACTTCTGAATACCGACTTAATGCTTCAAATGCCCGCTCAGATAATAATGAAATACTAGCGCCAGTATCTAACATTAACGATACTTTAAACGTATCATTCATGACAGCTTGCACAATAAAGTGTTCGCCTTGACGACTTAGCGGAATACTTTGCGGATCTCTTAAAGCGGCTTCAATCTTTGCTAATAGCGCCCGCGCTTTTATTTTATAATTAGGCTGGTTTAGCAAAGGGTCAATAGTCTTGCGTGCATATTCAAATTGGCCTAACTGATATTGTGCGCGAACCAACATCCATTGTAAGTTAGGGTTTTGTGAATCAAATAAAAGCACCTCTTCAATCAAGCTTCTAAGTTCTAGCCATAAATTATTAGTGATAAACACATCAACTTGTTGTTGAACAAGCTGTCTTGCAAAGTTAACTGCAGCAATATTTTCAACCTCATTAAATACATGATATTGCATTTCATAGGCATACCTAATAGCCAGTAAAGGCAATTGCTGTTGCCAATATAAGTCAACTTGTTGATAAAGAAAGTCGCTATCATCGCTCTGGAATAATAAATAAGCACTGATTGAATTTTCAGCATGAGTAAACAATTTTTGCTGAATTAGCGCCTGTGTTGCATATAACCAAAATAGCCTTACCTCGGATAATTCAGTTTTATGATCATTAGCTAAGATATTAATTAAATAACTCGCATTAAAATAGTCTTTCGCGTTAATAGCTGCCTTAACGCTATCAGCTGATTTTTGAGCGCTTTGAGTACCCTCAATATCACTGTAATTATCTTTTTCTTTGTTCTTTTTTTTGTCTTGAACTTCATCTTTTTTCGTATGCGTTGCACGTTGCTGCAGATGTACACTCGCTTCTTTCTGGAATTTGTTTTCGATGGTACGAATATTTAACTCCATAAAAAAATAAACATTAAGAACTACTGAACAACTAAAACCAATAAGTAAAGCAAAACGCCACATAATTTGTTCCAAAATTACTGATAAAATTCAATATAAACAATTTAATATAAACAATTTAATATAAAAAATAACTTTAACCGATGTTACTACTTGGCAATGTTGATAGGTTATTTCGTTCCAAAGTGGTTACTTCATCGACGTTGAGTCCACAGATTCTTTGATATTCCCTGCAATACTGATTGCTACATTTGTAATAGAGATAGCAATTTGATCTGCCGTTTTAATAGAAGCTACTGCTCTGGCTGTCGTAAGTCCTCCAATTAAAAGGCATAATAATGCCCATGCCTTAGATAGGCATTCTTCTTGCGAATCACCCTCAAGTCCTTGAGCCATAAGCTCAACTATCTCTTTCATTTTGTATTCATAGATACTTTGTAATTTAGGCCTAGTACGCACAACTTCGGGTGAAAGGCTTGTTATTGCACAGTCACATGAAAGGTTTTCCCGATGGGGTTGGCTTAGATAATAATCTGAAAAAGCCACAAGCCATTGCTTTCCATGTAGACGTTGAAATTCAGGAATAGCAGTAATTACTTCATCAAGACCTATCGACAATGCCGCTTCAAATACGCCTTCTTTCGAACCTAGGTGGGCATAAAAGGCACCTGACGTAACACCTGCCTCTTTAGCAATACCATCAACACCAATGCCCGCATAACCATTGCTTCGGAAAGCTTGGCTTGCTGCGTTGATAATACGTTTTCTCGTTTCTTGCTTTTTGCTTACTTTCGTCATGTAAATATCCACCCCCTGATAATATACAGATTATAACTGTGTTCTAAATAAAAATATATCAATCGTTATATTAAACATTGACAATATAACGATCACTATATAGCATGATGGTAATTAAAAAATATAACGATCATTATATTTTTAATTAAAACTGACATTGCCTAAAAGTAACGTCGATTGATCACTAACAATTAACTTAACAATTTACTTAATAATTAACGGAGAACACTATGCCATTAACACTGACTCTCACTGAAGGCGTTATCCCTGCTGGTTCTGAAAAAGAAGCGGTTGAAAAAATCACTAACTCAATGCTTAAACATCACGGCCTATTAGGTAATACGGTGATGACGCCTAATATAACGGCACATGTTTCAGTACGGCCTAAAAACTCTACTTTTTCGGGTGGAGAAGAATTCTCAGGCGTTTGGATGGAGTGGAAGGTACCTTCATTTGCTTTTGCTTCAAGAGATATTCAATTGGCTCATTTTGGCGAGGCAACCGAAATTATCAGAGCGCTATCTGGCGGAAAACAGCCGATAGAACATATTTACTCGAATGTTATTCATACGGTAGATGGCTCATGGAATTTTAATGGCATCGCGATGACCAATGAAGAAATAGGAGCAGAAATTTCAAAAGGATAATAGGTATTGTGACTGTTTTGGTCTGTAATATTATTCCCTTACTAATTGGTATTATCAACATGAAAGGGAAAGAAATTATTATAAAAGACATCGATAAATACGGTGAACACAAGTAAACCTTCGGTGTTATCCACAATAATTTAACGTTAAAAAAGAGAAATTTATGTTTAAAAAAATAGCCACTGTAAGTTTATTAGTTATCGTTTCAACAAGTACCTTTGCGAGTCAAAAAACATGTAAGCCAATTGGGGGGATGGCAATGCCAACATTCTCTCCTCAAGCTGATGGTACGGTGAGAATTACCGCAGCATTAATTGGCAGTGTCAGTGCGGCAAGTGGCACAATTACCGCTCAGAGAGAAACCAAGAGTGGCTTAGAAATGGATTTGAATCACTATTTTTTAAACAATACTGGCGGTTCATTTCACACGGTAGATCATGCTGAGTTAACGGCAGTACCAGGTAAAGTGGGTAATTTTATGATTGAAATTGATTACTCCATTGAGAAAGGATCCACTACTGGTACCTTCAAAGGCTACGGGGGTAATTTCAAAAGTTACGGCTTAGTCGATTTGAATAATATGGAAGGACTAGTACGTTACAGTGGTGAAATTTGTAAAGTGTAAACCAATGATCATAGAGACCGCTAGCTTCTATAAAATAGTAGGGCTAGCGATAATTTTATTTAGTCAATTAACTGGAGGTTTTCTCGATGAATCGAATACTTCATACGATGTTGAGAGTATCTAACCTTGAAAAATCAATCGAATTTTATTCCAAAATATTGGGTATGCACGTACTCAGAACTTTCGATCGACCTGATCAAGGTTTTTCTTTGACCTTTTTAGGTTATGCAAAAGAGTCTCAAACTTGTGTATTAGAGTTAACCTATAACTACGGCGTTAATAAATATGAATTGGGTAATGCCTTTGGTCATATTGCGATTGGCGTCGACGATTGTTACACCGCATGTGTTCAGATAAAAGCATTAGGTGGTAACATTGTGCGTGAAGCAGGTCAGCTAGCAGGTAGCGATGAAATAATCGCGTTTGTAAAAGACCCTGATGGCTACAAAATTGAATTGATTCAAAAAGACTGTATTCACTCTGTTTTGTCCACAATATTTTGAACAAGTAGCCCAGAAAACAGTGTTATGATTAATGCATTTTTCCTAGTTGAGATGGTGATAAAAATTGACAAATTTACACTTGAATTTACAAATACAAAATAGAGGGTTGTAAAATTATGAAACTAAGATTAACAGGCGGATGTCTCTGCGGTGCAGTACAATTTTCGGTCAAAAACGAATTTAAAGCTTTTTATCAATGTCATTGTAAGCAGTGTCAGCAGCTAACCGGTTCAGCATTTGCCTCGAACATTTTAACTGCGCCTAAAAATATTGAATGGCTTAAAGGTAAGCACAACGTTGCAGTGTATGATCACCCGACTAGAGGGTTCTCAAAATCGTTCTGCTCCATTTGTGGCTCTGGGCTTCCTTTCATAAACAAAGGTAAAACAACATTAATTATACCTGCGGGTTCATTGAATGAGCTGCCTGATTTAAAGCCACAAGCGAATATGTTCACATCAGAAGAAGCAAGTTGGCTTAAGGCTGGTTTAAACGCCAAGGGATTCAGTGGTTTCCCTGAATAGTTGGCGCAGGTGAAATCGATCTGAGCCAACTGCACAGGCATGCTCAATAACGCGTAAAGGTAATTGCTATTGCTAATATAAGTCAACTTGTTGATAAATAAAATCGCCATCCTCAGGTTAGAATTATTGTTGGTGTATTAACCCGGTATCTTCTCTTTCAAAACCATGGCATAGGTAGCCACTTACTGGCCGCTTTTTCTTGGCTATTTGATAGAAATGCTCATAGCCTACGGAAAATGCAAACGGATTTGCGTTATAGTCAGCATACGATTGATCGCTACCATTATTGGCTTCTCTTGCGCCAGCAGCAAACGAGCTTAAAAAATCATCTCTGTTATTGAGTAAAATGGTTGTTGTGCCACTTTCGCCTTCAACAAGTTCTAATGCACCTAATTGAATATATTTATCAACTACTGCGCTATTGAAAAAACCACTATATTCTTCAGTTTCAACATCATAGGAAACGGGAGAATCATCTGATGCTTCCATTAATGAAACAAATAGCTCTCTTACTTTTTTTGAAATCACACACTGTTCCTTGCTTAGTCATTATTCAGGGGGATTAATCGTCTGTTTTTATTTAGTTTGATTTAAATGCTGAGGGCAAATGTTAGCATTTAAAAAACGTTATTAACCAAATAAAATGATTAATGTTTGAATTGACTAGAGCCCATAGCTATTTATCTGTTCCTATTTACGCTATCAGCACTGGCTACTAGCAATAACGCTACTAATATTGTAGCATCGTTATATTGATTATTAAGGAGGATTTATGTCGCTACCTATGCCAGGTGAACAAGTTAGAGGTTCTAAAACGGGCAAGCCTATTATGGCGCTACTCGACTTACTTGGTCGTACGTGGGCTTTGGGTATTGTGTGGCAGTTAAGTAAAGGAAGTGCAACATTTAGAGAGTTACAACGGCGCTGTGAGCAAATTTCGCCAAGCTTATTAAACACACGTTTAAAAGAATTAAAAGCGTTAAAACTAGTTGATTCAACGCCAAATGGTTATCAATTAACGGTAACAGGACAAGAATTATTTTCAATAATGTCTCCTCTTGGGGAATGGTCGCTGCAATGGGCTAGCCAAATTAAAAAGGATAATGTATGAGTATGATGTACGCTAATATGCCGCTAGATCGATGCAGTAATCAACGTAAAAATAAACGCTGGTTAGCGTCAGAATTTACTCATCAAGACACCTTGTTTTGTATTATTAATGACGGTATGAGCCTTTTTTCTCATGATGATATGTTTACGCCAGTGTATTTACGCAAATCACAACTCGATTTTTTATCTATCGATAGTTGCATTTACTTGGGCAAAGGAAACTTGGATAAAGAATATTTGGATCAAGGGGCTAAATCATTAGAATCTACAAGGGTTAGATCGTTGTTTGCGGTAGATTTTGAAAGGTTGCGCTTTTCGACCCAAGCCGAATTACTTAACCATGGGCAGTGGCAGAATCTTCGCGAGATAACACCCAATTTAACCGCCTTAGATGCATCAATTCAAGCATTAGCTAAAGCATTGGTTTACTGGCATGTAACGCATCAGCACTGCGGCAAGTGCGGTAGTACAAGCAAATCTGTTCAGGCGGGCCATGCGAGGCGCTGTGCTGAGTGTAGTAATATGACATTTCCTCGCACCGATCCTGCGGTAATAATGCTAGTAGAACATATGTTCCCTGATGGTATTGCTCGCTGTTTATTAGGCCGTCAAGCCAAATGGAGAACGGGTATGTACTCAACGTTAGCCGGGTTTGTTGATCCGGGCGAAACGCTTGAAGAAGCGGTAATAAGAGAAGTATCGGAAGAAACGGCTGTTGTTGTTGAAAACCCTCAATATATAACCTCTCAGCCGTGGCCATTTCCAGCCTCTGTTATGTTAGGTTTTACCGCCGTTGCCACCTCAACCACCATTGATATTAGTAAAGATGACTTAGATGATTGCCAATGGTTTTCTAGGGAACAATTAGCGGGCTTTTATGCAGAAACGACTCTCCGTCATAATGTTGGTATTAATGTAAGTACTAACGTAGATAGTAACGCAGATAATACTGTCGAGGCGAGTGTTAAAGATAATGGAGAAGATGGTGCAGAAAATAGTGTTGAACCTAATACTGAAAAGCATAAATATAGGTTAAGTAGTGGTGATTCTATTTCGTCTTATTTAATAACCGCGTGGAAAAATAAAGAAATTGGTCAATACTAATTAGTGGTTTAATGGTGAAGCGCGTCAATTCGCTTTCACCTGCCATCTTTTCGCCATATTTTGTCAGTACTTTGCCCTTATACTGACACCGCTAACACTCAATGCTTTGCTTAAATGGTCTATATCAAATATAGACCAGAGCAAGTAATGTTTACTTCTAAAAAAAATCTACAACTTATCGATTATCAAAGCTCAACTTATTGCCGACAACAGCGTAAAAAACGGCGGTATAAATGGTTAAAAATATCACTGCTATTATTACTGATCATCTCACTTGTTTTATTTTTTGTTCCTTTTGCCCAAAGTAATCGACTTTATTCTAATGAACAAGTAAAGCGTGACAATTCCCTTATTCATGGCCCGCAATTATTATTTTCAAATCTAAATATAGACCCAGATAAAAGTCAAAGTTCAACTACAGAAAAAAACACAGCAATGCGTGCCACCTTCCCTGTTGATATTGAAGCTAATATTGAAATTAATGGTTTAGTGGCTTACACAGAAATAAAACAAACCTTCATTAATCCCTATGCTATTGCGTTAGAGGGTCAATATCAGTTTCCATTACCTGAAAATTCTGCGGTAAAACAATTAATAGTAAAAATGGGTAATAAAGAAATAATTGGCGAAATAATGGAAAAAAAAGCAGCAAAATCTCTTTACCAAAAAGCTAAAAGACAAGGGAAGAAAGCAAGCTTAGTCGCGCAACATCGTCCGAATTTATTTACCAATAAAATAGCAAATATCCCGGCACAATCAACCGTTGTTGTGACCTTAAAATTTATTATGCCTATCTCGTTTACTAATGGTAAATTCAATTTACGATTGCCCCTTGCACTAACTGATAGGTATCAACCGAAATCAAAATCACACTTGCCAGAGCACTCATATGGTCACTCACATGAAAACCTATCTAAGCACTCGCCTGAGTCATTTGAATTATCAAGCACACATTCGCCCACTACACACTCTAGATCAGTTGATCATAGCCCAGTTGTTCGTAGCCAATCGTCCATCAACATTGAGTTAAACTCAGGTATTGCCATCACGTCTATTTTCAGTGATAGCCATAAAATAAAGTCACGCGCATTAAACAGCGAGCAAAACGCTTACCTTATAAGGCTAAATAAAACACATGCGGTATCTAATAAAACGTTTGATTTAAGTTGGCAATTATTAGCTAGCGATCAACCTCAAGTCAGCAGCTTTACCCAAGAATTGTCAGGTGAACATTATACTTTACTGACATTTTTCCCGCCAAAAACCGAAGCTAAGCAAGTGATCGCCAGAGATATCATTTTTATGATTGATACTTCAGGCTCAATGCAAGGCGGCTCGATGGAACAAGCTAAAACGAGTTTGCAACTTGCTCTATTACAACTTAACAATAAAGACAGTTTTAATATCATCGCCTTTGATGATAACACCGAGTTGTTGTTTAGCATCACTCAAATGGCCTCAGCACAAAACATCTCCAGAGCGCAGAAATTTATTGATGACTTAAGAGCCGGCGGCGGAACTGAAATGTACCGACCACTAAGCAACGCTTTAATGATGAAGAAAAATAAAGTGCAATCGGTAAAAGCCATTCGCCAGATAGTTTTTATTACTGACGGCGCAGTTGCCAATGAACTTGAGCTGATGCAATTACTTAACAGTGCCCATGAAAACTTTCGTTTATATACCGTAGGAATAGGTGCAGCGCCCAATGGTTACTTTATGAAAAAAGCAGCTCAGTTTGGACGCGGAAGTTATGTATTTATTCAAAACCAAGGTGAAGTTCAACAAAAAATGACTCACTTTATGACAAAAATAAGCCAACCTGCACTCACTAATATTACCTTAACGCTCGATAACCATGTTCATCAGCAAGTTGAAGTGTATCCTAAAAAGCTCCCTGATTTATATTTTGGTGAACCACTACAAATAGCGCTTAAATCTGAATTTCCTATTACGAGTGTTCAAATAACAGCTGAAACGGTATCAACACCTTTTTATCAGCAATTAATTATTAATGATAACCCGTTATCGAAAGGGATTTCATCACTTTGGGCGCGGAGGAAAATAGAAAGTTTACTCGACAGTCTTGTTATTGGGGTCAATAAAGAAAAGATAAAATCGCAGGTTATTGCCACATCTCTCAATCATCAAATAATATCCCCTTACACTAGTTTTATTGCGATAGAAAAGCCGCCTGAAGAATTACCTTTATTTGCAAAAAACAATTTGTCTCCTTTGCAAAAGTACCATGCCCAGAAATCAGCTGCCTCAAAAGATAACGGTAAAACGATTCAAGCCCATGAAAGTTTACTGGTAGCAATGCCACAAACGTCCATTGGTTGGCAATTGCAGTTTCTAATTGGCTTAGCCTTGCTATTACTAGTGAAAATTGTAAAAACGACAAAAACGGTGAGTGATCGTGAAAAGCCTCATTAAAAAATCGCTGCTTGTTACAGGCAGCTTACTTTGTCTTCATGCTATCTGGCTACCGGTAAAAGCTTGGCTTTCTGAGCAATTAATTAGTTACAGCTGGCATCAAACAATTGATTTACAAAAAAAGATTAAACCTTGGCCGTGGGCAGATACCTTCCCCATTGCAGAGCTTTTATTTGAACGGTTGAATAAGAGTGTGGTGGTACTTAACGGCGGCGATCCTACAACATTAGCTTTTTCAGCTGGTGCTATTGCGCCGTTTAATCAAGCCACAAGCACTCAACCTTTTGTTGTTGCCGGACATAGAGATAGTCACTTTTCATTTTTAAACGAGGTAGTTATGAACGATTTAATTTCATTAGCCGACAAACATGGCCAAAGCCAGCTTTACCAAGTTGAAGCAATTGATATTGTTGATGCTTCAACAGGAGAGTTACCCGTTTTGGCCGATAGCTCGCAGTTAATATTAATCACATGCTACCCTTTTACTGATATAGGTAATATAGTCACCAATACTGGTACTGATGCTGGTAGTAATGAAAGGTATGTGATCACAGCAAAGCGGCTTTGAGTGGTGATGGGTCGTGGAGATTTATAGAACAGGAAAGAATAAGGCTTACACCAAGGTAAGCCATATTTAGTTAACTGCCTAATATTTTAAGTGGCAGCGACAAGGCACCGTTGCCTGTTTGACCAACAAACCAAATAATGGCACTTAAACCACCAACGGTAGCCACATACCATAAGGCTGATACAATTTGAGCATATCGATTCAGAGGCAGTAACTCACTTAAATGCCGGCGTTTATATTCAAACACTATTTCAATACTACCAATCGCCAGTAAAAATCCTAATAGCGCTAAACCGAAATGATAACTAATATATACGCCTGATGCGGCACCCAATACACAAGCCACTAAACCTACTTTAGAATTGATTGAAAAGGCAATACTTTTAAGTACGTGACCGCCATCTAAGGGCAATATGGGTAATAGATTAAACAAATTGAGCAGCGCATTAAATACTGCTAAACCGGCCAGTATTTCTATATCGGTAAGCCAATAGCCAATTAAGCAGGCAATAGAAAGTATTAAGCCGAAGAACGGCCCCATGATTGAAATAACAATATCTTGCCAACGGGTATTAATTTTGTCATCACTTAGCGCTAAGCCCCCCACAAAAGGGATAAGATATATGCCTTTAGTTTTCAAGCCAAAGTACTTCATCGCCTTAATATGACCATACTCATGAAAGACTAAACAAAGAATAAGCGCGATGGCAAACTCAATAGAGAATAACCAGCTATAAGCCGCCAAACTGCCAGCAGCAAATAACACTTTAATAACCTTGGCACTTTTCAATAATTTTAAACCCAAGCCTGCCATACCAACAAAGCTAAACTTCATTGGTTGCTTTTCACCTGGGGTTATTTCACGTTGCTCTATATCCTTTTCATTAAGGGTGTTTTCTTGCTGCAGCTCGTTATTGACTAACAGCTGAAATTGCAGATCAAACGGTTGCCATTGTAGTGAGCCATTGAGCTCAACCTGTAACTCGCCCTGCTCACTTTGTAATGAAAACTGATGTGAGAACTTTTCACTGTCGGCATTGGCATCAATTTGAGAAACACATTGTTCATCCCAAAATAATTGCTGCCATCCTGCCATTGAACCTTCTAACCGTAATGTTTTGCCTAAACACGTTATTTCTAATAATTGCACTTCATTAACTCAGCATATAAAACCTTGCCCGATTATCACTATATTTGTCGATGCAGCAAGGGTTATCGACAAAAGCATTAAGTATGACCCGCTGTATTCGTTATTTATTATTTATTATTTATTATTTATTAACTCGTATAACTGCTAAAACACTTTCTACAAGGTAATCAATATTTTGTTCCGGAATTGATGCAATATTAATTCGTCCGTTATTCAAGCCGTATATGGCGTATTCATCTCTTAGTATTTCCATTTGTTCTGCTGTTGCGGGCAACATAGAAAACATGCCTTCTTGAGATAAAATATAATCAAAATAATTATCACCGGAGTATTGACGAAAGGCGGCGCAAAGCTTTTCTCTTATGCCTTTAATTTTACTATTTATCTGGGCAAGTTCATCTGACCATATTTTTTTCAATTCAGGTGTGTTAAAAATAGTTTTTACAATTTCAGCACCATTTGAAGGCGGCACCCAATAAGTGGCTTTACTCATAATAGCCAGTTGAGATTGTGCTTTATTGGCTTCATCTTGTGTTGGGCTTAAAATATAAGCAGCGCCTACTCTGTCACTGTATAAACCGAAGTTTTTCGAACAACTCACACAAAGTGCTAAGCGTTCAACCGTATTAGCTATAGTAAGTAAGCCTGCCGCATCTTCATTTAATCCGTCGGCAAACCCTTGATAAGCGGTGTCGATTAATGGCAAAAAGTTTGTTGATTTTGATAGTTGTGCAATTTGCTGCCAATGTTGTAATGTTAAACGCAATCCTGAAGGGTTATGGCAAGAGCCGTGCAATAGCACAACGTCATTTTCGCCTAATTTTTCCAGTGTATTGAACAGGCCACTTTCATCAAGCGTCATGGTTTTATCGTCAATAAAAGGGTATTCCTCATAAGCCAAACCGGCGGCTATGATGGTGGGAATATGGTTGGCGTACGTTGGGTTACTTACCCAAATTTTGGCGTTAGGGTTAGCCAGTTTAATTAAATCTAATATCGCGCGTAACCCCCCACTTCCCCCAGCAGTTTGAATGCCACTAACATAGCCATTAACCGCTTGGTTTGCGAACGCCATCTCTTGTAGCAATTGAACATACTCAAGATCACCTTTTGAACTAACATAACTTTTATTTCTTCCTGCATTGGCAAGCTGTTGATCGGCTGCTTTCACCGCTTTCATTAAGACTACGTTGTCATTGGTATCTTTATAAACACCTACGGTTAAATCAACTTTAAAAGATCTTTCATCTTTAGATGAACGTGCCATCAAGTCTATAATTTCGTCAGCAGCAGGTAGGGAAATATTGGCAAACATGGGATCTCTTTAATTAAATAAACAAATAATAACGTAATGGAATACATTCAGAGCAGGAGTCTACCATATCATCGGGTATCATTTTTGGGCGAGTGACAATCCAAACTGTATTCGAGGCAAAACTGACAGTAAAATTATTCCGAGCGTTGATAAATTAAATGAGCGTCAAACGCAAAAGACCGATACGTTAAGTATCGGCCTTTAAATTTAGCGAAATTAGATCCTAATATTTAGGCCCGTTGAATTATTCTGGCTTAGAATATCCCGACCAGATATCCGCATTGATTGTGGTTTTCTTTTTGCGTTTTTTCTTACCTGTGCCTTCAGGTGCTGCCATTGGTTTCTCTACCGCTAAAATTGAATTATCGCTAATTTCATCGGCTTCAAATCCTTCAACTTGTTCCCGTTCAAGCCAGATTTTGTTTTTCTTCTCGATCACGGTGAAGTGATGATAATCTTCGTGATCGATAAGCGATATGGCTAAACCTACTTCGCCAGCACGGCCACTTCGACCAATACGATGCATGTAGTCTGATGGGCTTCGGGGTAAGTTAAAATTAATGACCACAGGCAGTTTTTCAATGTCTAGACCACGGGCAGCAATATCCGTAGCAATTAACACTTCAATATCGCCGGCTTTGAATCCGTCAAGCACTCGACTACGCTCAGTTTGGCCTTTATCACCATGAAATACAGCGGCGGTAATACCACGTTTAGCCAATTTTTCAGCTAAGTGTTCACTGTGGTGTTTCGCATTAACGAAAATAAGTGCTTGTCGCCATTGATTTTCTTTGATCAAATGCGCTAACACCGCTGTTTTCTCGCCTTTATTAACGGTAAAAACACGCTGTACTAAGGTGCTGGCATCGGCACTTTGTAATTGTATTTCAATCGGATTGTTAAGCAGCTCTTGGGTTAACGATTTGACTTGTTCAGGAAAAGTCGCTGAAAATAATAATATTTGTTTTTTCTTTGGCGTTAACGCTAACAGCGCTGTTAGCTCTTCAGCAAAACCTAGACTTAACATGCGATCGGCTTCATCAAGCACTAAGGTGTTAACCTTATCAAGCTTAATAGCATTACTTGAAATTAAATCGAGTAATCGACCCGGCGTGGCCACCAAAATGTCAGCACCGCCGCGTAATGTCAGCATTTGAGTATTAACTGATACGCCACCAAACACAGCAACCGTTTTAATCTCACCATTAAAATGCACTGCATAAGATTTAATGCTGTCAGCAACCTGCTTGGCTAGCTCTCGGGTAGGTACTAAAATTAATCCGGTAACATAGTTACCTTTACTACTTTTGCTGCTAGATGAGATGTTAGCGCGTCTTTGCTGCGATAAGTGCTGCAGCATAGGCAGAGCAAAGGTAGCTGTTTTACCCGAGCCAGTATTCGCCCCAGCAATTAAGTCACGTCCCGCTAATACACTTGGGATAGCTTGCGCTTGAATGGGCGTTGGCTGTTGATATTTCAGCTCAGCTAATCGCGCTAATAAGGGGGTAATAAGGCCAAGTTCAGTAAAGGTTGCAAGCGTTGTAACAGAGGTCATTAAAATAAAGGGCTCAAAGGGTAAATAATAGCCTGCTATTTTAACGTATTTATGCCCTAGTTAGTTAGTAAAATCGTTCAAAGCTTGCCGTTATTGCATTGCAAAACTCAAAACAGTGCTCGACCTAATGATGGGCTTTGTGAACGTTGGATCGATGATCGTGATAAACTTGTTGCTGATAAAGCACTTAATGCTGAACGGGCACATTAACGGTAAACTAAATATTATGATTTATGACTATATTATTATTGGTGGGGGTATTGTCGGCGCCTCAACCGCTTGGCAACTACAGCAACGGTATCCAGATAAAAAAATACTCTTGTTAGAAAAAGAAGACAAATTTGCCGCTCATCAAACCGGACATAATAGCGGTGTAATTCATGCTGGCGTCTATTATGAGCCAAGTAGCTTAAAAGCTAAATTTTGCCGAGAGGGTGTTCAGGCTACGATTGCTTTTTGTCAACAATATGATATTCCGTTTAAGCAGTGCGGTAAATTACTGGTTGCCACCAATAGCTTAGAAGTCAAACGTATGGCCGCGCTTTATCAACGCTGCCAAGAAAATAATATTGAAGTAGAGTTATTAAATAAACAGCAATTAAAAGTCTGTGAGCCAAATATAACAGGGCTTGGCGCTATTTTGGTTAAATCGACCGGTATTGTTGATTACCAATTAATTACGACTCAAATGGCCCAAGTGTTTAAATCGTTGGGCGGTGAATATAAATTAAAGACCCAAGTCATTAAACTTAACGAGTCGTCAGAAAAAGTCACCGTTAGTACAACCGCAGGAGATTTTTATAGCCAGTATTTAATTACCTGTTCAGGCTTAATGGCTGATCGTGTGGTCAAAATGCTGGATATTAAAATCGACTTTCAAATTGTGCCATTTCGCGGCGAGTATTATCGCTTGCCTGCCAATAAAAACGCTATTGTTAATCATCTGATATACCCCATTCCCGATCCAGAATTACCTTTTTTAGGTGTGCATTTAACTCGGATGATTGATGGCACTGTCACCGTTGGCCCTAATGCGGTATTAGGCTTTAAACGTGAAGGTTATGGAAAGATTAATATTAACTTTCGTGATATTAAAGAAATGGTTATGTTTGCTGGGTTCTGGAAAGTACTCAAACAAAACTTAAATTCTGGCATCACAGAGTTCAAAAACTCTCTCTTTAAGAAAGAGTATTTAACGTTAGTGCAAAAATATTGCCCCACGGTACAACTATCCGATTTAACACCACACCCTGCCGGTATTCGCGCACAAGCGGTAATGAAAGATGGCACTTTAGTGCATGATTTTTTATTTGCCAACAGTGACAGAACCATTAATGTTTGTAATGCCCCCTCACCTGCTGCAACCTCAGCAATCCCTATTGGTAACTATATCGTTGATAAAGTAACTAAGCACTTTAGTTAAAGGAAATAGTTAAAAAAAACAGTTAAAAATTCACTATATTTAGTCTTCTTTAGCGTCAATATCACTATTTTTATAAAGACGTGTATCAATATTATATTTGTTCAACTTTACGTTAAAAGTGCGTCTTTCCATATTGAGCTCTTCAAGTACTGCCTGAACACTGCCGTTGTTACGTTGAAGTGAATTAATGAGCATAGTCGCTTCAAAATCATTGACCAAATCTTTTAATGAAGATTTTAGGCTTTTGTCTTGTTTATCTTGCTCGTGAGGATTTAATAATTCATTAAGATCATGACAGTTTTTGATAACACAGCGAGTGGCTATATTAATCAGTTCACGAATATTACCCGGCCAGTTATATTCTAATAATTGCCGTTGTAGGTGAATACCAGCACCTGCCCACTCAATGTTGTTTTGGGTCATAAATTGACTGGCAAAGTGTTCAAATAAGAATAAAATATCTTCTTTTCTTTCCCGTAATGGTGGAATATACAACTCAGCCACTTGCATACGAAAATATAAATCTTGTCTAAAATTAGGATTGTCTTTTAGATCTTCTTTAGTGGCTGATATAATGCGAATATCAATGTCTTTAGCACTATTTGAACCCAGGGCTTCAACTTTATTTTCGGATAATGCCCGTAATATTTTTACTTGAGCACTTAATGGAATCGATTCCACTTCATCAAAAAAAACCGAGCCTTCATTGGCAAATTCTAATTTACCTATCCGCGTAGTATCAGCACCACTAAATGCGCCTTTTACATGACCAAACAGCTCTGATTCAAATAAATCATTTGGAATAGCAGCACAGTTTAAGGCAACAAATTGTGCTTTTTTTCGATGACTAAAATCATGTAGACAGTGGGCAACAACTTCTTTTCCTGCACCTGTTTCTCCGTGAATAAGTACTGGCACGTCTAAATTAGCCACAGACAAAATATCTCGACGTAATTTGGCCATCTTAGGCGAAACACCCATTAAACGAGTTTCTATCGCATCTTTATTTTGTAGGGCGTCACGAAGTCGGGCGTGGTTATAAGTTAATACGCGTTTCTCAATGGCTCGATTAATACTTGCCAATAGTCGTTCAGGTTCAAAAGGTTTTTCAATAAAATCATAACAGCCCTCTTGAACAGCTTGCACTGCTTGTGATATATCGCCGTGTGCTGTCATTAAAATAACGGGGATATTCTTATCGCAACTAAGTACTTGGTTAAGCAGCTCAACACCAGTAATTTCTGGCATTTTTATATCACTGACTACAATGCCGGGAAAATCCTCATAAATAAATTTAATTGCCTCTGCTGGTTCAATAAATGCGTGTACTTTTTTAAAGTGCAGTGATAAATAATCAGACACATTAGTCAGTAAATCTTTATTGTCGTCAACGATTACTACTTCGCAATTATCAGCAGTTAAATCATCAATGTTAGTCATATTTTCCTTCAGTACTGCTTTAGTTATCATCAATATTCCCTGCCAATGAGTATAAAATGCGTTTTATTTTTACTTGTATTTAAGGTGTTTTATTATTTAAAGATAAAGGGAGTGAAATGGTAAAACGGGTCGAGTTCTCTAAACACTTAACCTCAATATTACCATCATATTCTTTAATAATGTTATTAGTAATCGCTAACCCTAAACCAAGCCCTTTACCAATCGATTTAGTGGTAAAAAATGGTTCAAAAATATGTTCAACAACACTCTTATCAATACAGCCGCCATTATCTTCAACAATGACTATGGCATGTTGATCAATCACCTTTGTTGTTACCAATACTTTTGGAGCCTCAGATTTTTCTACGGCATCTAATGCATTTCTGACTAAGTTGCCAATAGCGATTTCAAGTTTAGTGGAATTAATATTAACTAACGGCATCTGTTTATCTAAGGTAATGTCAATAGTCGTACTATTTTCTTCAAGATAAGTGCTGAGTAAACGAGTTATTAAGTTATTAAGTTCAACACTTTGTGCTTTCGTCTGACCTCCTCCTTGATAAGCAAATGATTTCAACTGAATAAGTATGTCCTGCATATTATGACAAAGTGGTAGCAGGTTATTCAATGAGGTGTTTACCCCTTTCCAATCATTCCTTTGTTGTTTAATGGCAATACTTGCTAATGCACTTTTAAAAGCGACTAAAGGCTGACTTAGTTCATGTACTATCGCCGCCGCCATTCTGCCTAGCACAACCATTTTGTCTTGGCGAATGAGTTCTTTTTGTGCTAAATCTAGTGCTCGAGTTCTTTCTTCAATCAGTTTTTCAAGGTGAGTATTAGCAAAACTTAATGCTTCCTCTACTTTTTTTCGTTTAATTATATTTACAATAGTCATTAAATAGAGACTATCGTTTATGTTGATAGGGCTGATAATGTACATTATCGGCAATGAATGGCTACTGTTTTTTTCTTGTAAAGAGGTCTCTGTAAATGTTTCAGTAATATTTATGGCTTCTTCAAATTTTTTAGGCAATGTAACAAATTCACTAATGTTTTTTCCCTTGATTAATGAATTGCTGTCGTGATTACACATAGCCTGAAAGGTAGCATTATTACTGAGAATATTGCCCTTGTGATCAAGCGTTAAAATACCGACTTTAGTTTGCTCTATGATTAACTGCATTTCAGCACGATGTTTTTGATTGATTTCTGCTTTCATATTACGACTGTATTCAATAAATCGGCGATGCTTTATGAAGACATAAAGACCGTATAATAAAAGCACTATAATCAAACTACTGTAGAGGGTTTTTTCAATAATGGTGTTAAACGGAAGTGCGTAATAAAGCCGCCAATTTTTTAATAAAACACTTTCTTGATTGCCCAGTTGTGTTGATTCTATTAGAAAGTGTTCACCATTAATATCCCAAAGAGAAATAGCAGCAAAATTAAAAGTAAAAATATCATTCACAATTAATTTAGGTATTTGACCTGCAAATTGGCGTTGCTTTGATATCCCTTTTAATTGCTCAGAAGAAAGCGCAGCAAGGCTATTATATTTCCATGATTTTTTAGCTGACATGATCACAACATCATTGTCATCAACAACCAAAACATCACCTGTAAGTTGTTTCCAAGAGCGCTCTATATTATTGGGCTCAACCTTGGCAACTATCACCCCAAAACCTGAATTAAATCCTTCGACACGAGAAGAAATAAAATAGCCAGGGATCTTAGTATTAATGCCTACGCCATAATATAATCCGCTACCTTCACGCATACTTTTTTCAAAGTAAGGCCTGAAATCATACTTATTATTCATAAAACTGTTCGCGTTATCATAATTACTAGTTGCGATGACAATACCTTTATTATTCATTAAATAAAGGACGTCAACACCCGCAGAAATTTGCATTGATTTCAGTAATTCATTCAATTGTGCACCATAATCATTATCTTCAACTGCTAACTTTAAACGAGAGTCATGTGATAATAATTCAGGCAAATATTGATACTTTTGAAAAGTACTTTTAAGCGTGTTTTCAATTAAAGATAACCGCAGCAAAGAAGAGCGTTGGGTATCTTTAATCCACATAAAATGAACCGTTATGACTAAGACAACAAAAGCTATTGCAAATAATAAAGGTATTTTTTTTTCTTTAAACAAGTTGGCCACACGTCGGTTGCTTATTGAATTTAATGATTGAAATTAATAAATAAACTAAGAAAATTAGTGCCAATGCTATTTTTAGTACAAAACCATCAAATGGCCATAGCAATAATGTTCCTACAATGCCTAATACTAATCTATTGCCTCGATTAATAATGTCCATTACCACTCCTTCCCATGCCGCAATAATACAAAACAGCCCTATACCAGAAAAAACAAAGATGATGATACGAACTTCCGCATCACCCATAACTAAACCCGTATATGCCATTAATAAAGGGATAATATATAAACCTTTAGCAAGTTTCCAAGCACAAAAAGCTGTTTTGGTATGATCACCTTTGGCAATACCTGCAGCAGTGTAAGCAACCAAGCATACTGGTGGTGTTACATTACTGTCTTGTGATAACCAAAAGATGACTAAATGAGCAGCTAATAAAGAGCTGGCTAATATTTCTGGTGATAAAACCTTTTCATATAACAGGGTACGAATTTCACTAGGTGCCGCTAATAGTGCGTCTGATAATGGCATGCTGCCATCAGCAAAAGCAGGTAATAGCATTTGAATCAGGTCTTTAGAAACAGCTTGCGTGCCGCTATTAATCACTTCTGTGGCTACTTGCAAAGAAATAAGATCACTGAGTACCGGTGCTAATAATGTTGCGACTATAATATAAGACGCTGTAACAGGTAAACCCGCCCCTAAGATTAGCGAGGCAACCGCGATTAAGGCAATGAGGATCAATAAGCTACCATCGGCCC
This sequence comes from Colwellia sp., assembly GCA_047633255.1. Classification (GTDB taxonomy): domain Bacteria; phylum Pseudomonadota; class Gammaproteobacteria; order Enterobacterales; family Alteromonadaceae; genus Colwellia. The sequence goes on along the minus strand of JBLIEW010000020.1, from coordinate 36,122 downwards.
ATTCTATTGCCATTAACGAAAAGGTACTTCCTAAGCCTGTTGTAGTGATAGCATTGACCATTAATCCGATAGTAATTAATAGTATTGCCGTAACCACCATACCTTTTGAACCTTCAGCTAGTGCATCACCTATTTCTCTTAGCCTCATTGGCTTTTCTGATATCCAAGATAACACGATAATTGAGACTATTGCCATCCCAACGGCGTATAACGGGGTAAAACCAATGATTAAACAAGTGACTAAGATGCCAATAGAAACCAAATGGCGCCAGCCATTCTTAGTTTTATTTTCATTTTTAGAAGAGGTGGTATCTGAATTGTTAGGAATATCAATACCCCGCTTAATGGCATAAGCCCTAACAAAGAAGCCCACTGTAATATAATAAAGTAAGGCGGGTAGTAAGGCTGCGGTAACAATAGTTAAATAAGGTAATTGGGTATATGAAGCCATGATAAAGGCGCCAGCGCCCATTACTGGTGGCATCAGTTGTCCACCAGTAGACGCTGCAGCCTCAACACCACCAGCAAACTCAGGGGAATATCCTGCTTTTTTCATTGACGGAATGGTAATAACGCCAGTGGCCGCTGTGTTAGCAATAGCTGAACCAGAAACTGATCCCATTAATCCAGACGCTAAAACCGAGACTAAACCAGAGCCTCCTCTAAAACGTGATGCAAGTTTACCTGCAACTCTTAATAAATAATCGCCCGCGCCTGATACTTGAAGAAAAGCACCAAACAATACAAACATAAAAACGAAAGTCCAAGAAAGCTGGGCAATGGTACCGAACATTCCATCAGTGCTAAAATAGCTTCGAAAAAGCATGGTTTCCCAGGATAAACCCGGGAAGTTAAATACCCCAGTCACATATTTACCCCAAACGGTAATATAAGTGAGGAAAATAATAATTAAGGACGGAATGAACCAACCAATGGCTTTAAACATTAAGATCAGGGCCAAAACAATCGCTATGGTACTAAAAAAGAAATCTGTACCTATAAACGATTGCCCTCTTTCATAGAGTGCGTCTTCGGCGAAAACAAGATAAATAACACTGGCAACAATGCCCATTGAGACACTTATTTGTGTCCATGATCTTTTAAAATGTATGAGTGTTCCAAGACAGCCAAACAGGGCAAAATGGGTAGCTGCTGCCCAATTCCCAGGAATAATAGCAAAGTAATTTAAGCCGATATGTACAAGGCTGGAAAAAACCGCTAGCCAATATATAATGGGGATCTTGATATTTTCATTATTCATAATTTATCCAACTATTGATATCTTTCATTGATTTTTGTCATTGAGGTAATTAACGCTCCGTTGAACGCGAAACCTTCTGTTTTTAGCGTTGTCGACACATGACCCGTCGTATTTGTTGTAATACGGGTATATAACCTTGAAAACCCATTCTACGGTAACGCTGAAGCTTGAGGTAGAATGGGTATAACAACTCACTTTATTTACTGACTTATTTACTAACTAGGTGTGCTGGGATTTTAACGCCAACTTCACGATAATAACGCGCTGCTCCAGGATGAAGTGGTACCGTTAGGCCGCTAATGGCATTTTCAATACTCATTACTTTTGTTGCTGAATGAATGCTACGCAAGAAAGGTAAATTTTCATAAATAGCTTTGGTGACCAAATAAACATCATGCTCGGGTAAGTCAGCTTTTACGGCTAAAAAGTTAGGTTGAGCAATGGTATTAATTTGTTCTTTTTGATTAGGGTAAGTATTGGCTGGAATTATTTGACGAACCCATAATGGAAACTCTTTATTAATTTTTTTCAGTGATGCATCTGAAATATTCAATACTTTTAAGTTCTCACCATTACTAGAAAAAGCACGTGTAACTGCACTGACTGGAACGCCAGCAGGTGTATTCATACCTTCTATACGACCATCTTGCATGGCACCAGCACTAGCACCGTAGCCCATATGGACAGTATTTAGCTTGCTAGTATTAATACCTAAAGATCCTAAGATATGCTTGCCTGAGCCTTCGGTTCCTGAATTTTTTTTACCAATAGAAAATGATTCATCATAAAGACTGGAAATGTCTGTCAGATTATTTCCTTTTACCGCATCCTTTTTAACAGTAAAGTGCTCAACGTTTTTCCATAGCATAGTCACAGATCGGAACTCTTTATTGGCACCTTGGCTTTTAAATGGACCAGTACCATTCCAAGCCCAAGCCCCATATAAACCTTGTAAAATACCAAATTGAGCTTCATTTTTACGCATTAAATTTAAGTTATCACCTGAGCCTGCAGAGGTAATAGCCGATAATGATAATTTGTGTTTAGGCGCTAGTTTCACTTTTGCTAAAGTAGCAACAGCAACCCCTACAGGATAGTAGGTCCCACCTGTTGAAGCAGTTGATAAGATATAAGATCTCGCCTTATTTGTATCAGCCGTATGACCTAATAAAGGTAACATTATTAATAATGTACTCGAAATCGCAAGTTTAAATTTATTCATTATATTCTCCAAAATATTTATTTTTATATGGTGATAATTTATTTATTTAAAATAGGTTATTAATACCTTAAAAAGATATTTTTACACCAACAGTTACGTCATCATCACGTTTCTTTAGCATAGCTGCCTCGTCGTCATATTGGGTAATATCAATAAACACTTCACCATATTTATTGAATTTTTTTGTAACCCCAATCGCCATTTGATTACCTTTGATAACACCGTTATCTAGATTGTAAATTCTAAATTGTGGTGTGATGCCCGATTCAAAACTATAGGAGTAATAAGCACCAATGGTTTTAAATTCAGTGCCATCAGACACATCTTCATTTTGATAACGTAAAACAGCTTTGTGGCTATTTACTTTATATTGAATTGCTGTGGCAAAAGTATCTGCATCTGGTTTAACTGCATCGTTAATACGAGTATCATCGCTGCGATCAAAATAAGACATACCTATTTGCCATGGACCTATTTTATATTTCGCGGCAATGTTATAACTATCAACGCCAGAACTTTCAGGATCGCCACCATCTATTTCGACTAGCGCACCAAAACTTAAACCGTTATACGACGGTGAGAAATAAGACACTGAATTAGCTTCGCGGATTGATGAGTTTTCGCTGGCATTCCAACGAATGTTATAATGTCTTGGATTATGGAAAGTGATATCAATGGGTAAAATTGTCCATAAATAATGTGGTGAATACTGTTTACCTATTCTTACTTCACCAACTTCTTTATTTTTTAAGCCTATATAAGTAATACGCTTATGAAAATCGCTAGCGTCACTTAGGAGCGTACCGTCGTCTAATATCACTCGACCTTCTAGTCGGTATGTACCCTTCCAGTCATCTGAAAGGTTGACATGACCTTTGATACCTATACGTGAAATACCATCTGCAACATCACTTTCTCTTTCTTTCTCTTTAGTGACTAATGCTCTCAGGCTTCCATAAAACTGTGCTTTTCCCCATTCGCCTTCAGTGGAAATTTCTGCTACTGCGGGTACGCTAGTAGCGGCAGCGGCAGCTATTACAGAAGCACTGAAGATACGCTTTATTGTAGTTCTCATTTTATTCCCCTATTTTGTATTTAATTGAGTGATGAGTATTTAATATATTGTGTTATTAATTTTCGTTTTTTCTCATCACAATATATACTGCACAAGTCGTGCCCAAACTAAATAATTGATTTGATTGATTATTATTTTAAATATAAGAAAAAAACTTCTCATTCTTAAAAATAATTGGAATAATTTTACTTACTTTATTAATACTAAATAAAACCAGTTTTTGATTATGAATTATGTGTAAATAACTATTGAGACCCCCTGAAAATCAGTTGATTTATTATCAAATATTTACAGTAGGATTTTTTTATCGATATGATGTGGAAGAACTTGATTATTAAACTAAATACTTAGCAAATGCTCGGTTTTTTCTTGCGCTTACCGCTATACTTTAAACTGTGCAACTAATGTCAACATATTGCTAGAGAGTAAGTTTAGTTGTAAAGATTTATCAAACATTTCATTTGAATCTTCAGACGTATTCGCAGCAAATTGAGATATGTTAACAATGTTGCGACTAATTTCTTCGGTGACATTCGTTTGTTGTGTTGAAGTACTCGCGATTTGCAGCGAGCTATCCTTTATAATAGTGACCGCTTGTGTGATCGCATTAAGTGATTGACTGGCTTGCTCAGCTTTAAGAACGCTAGAGCGAGCTTGACTGCGCCCTTTATTCATATGCTGCACCGCTTCTTTCACCCCTTTTTGAAGACTATCAATCATTTCATGAATTTCAGCGGTAGATTGTTGAGTTCTACTGGCTAATGATCTCACTTCATCAGCAACAACAGCAAAACCCCGTCCTTGTTCTCCTGCTCTGGCGGCTTCTATAGCTGCATTTAAAGCAAGTAAGTTAGTTTGTTCGGCAATACCTTTTATGACGTCTAATACTGTACCAATATTGTCGCTATTTTCCTGTACTTTCATGATAACAGTTGAGGCGGCATCAATATCATCCGCTAATATAGAGATTAACTCCATGGTCTCTGATACCACTACACTGCCTAAATAAGCCTAAGAGCGCTGGCAACGATTGTACCTGTTATGCTGATAATCGTTTTGCTATCACCAATGATTTTTTGACTAACTCTTTCTTTTTCTATTTCTGTTATGGTTGTTACCGCAATGATTGTTGAGAGAATACTGGTAATTGTTACTCCCAAAATTATTCTCCACTTTATTGATAGCGTTATCATGTATTCCTTAAATAATTTTTCAAACACCCAAGTGTTAATGCTTAATAATATATCGACATAGGGACTATACCCGCTCCACCTCAAGATGCAGTTTCATAGTTAAGCTAGGAAATCAGATCAAGGCGCGATACGAAGATAATGGTTATTCCCTTATCAAGTAGTGCAACGCAGGACTGGTTTTCTAGCTTAGCTCACTGCGGGCAAGCCGAGAAAGGGTCATCTCCTGCGTTATGGATTTCGACAATAAAACAACTATTCTCTTCAATCCATGCCTTGTATCTAACCCTTTCTCGACTGGCTGAAACCTGCATCTTGAGGTGGAGAGGGTATAGATATTGACATTTTAACCAACGTTCTCAATATGCCTATCTAATATGTTAATTTTGATATTTTGTTGGGATAGCCGCACCACCTACACATTTATTGTCTGGAAAAATCGTGTACTGATAATAAGACTTACCGTCATCATCTATGCTTGTTAATCCTTTGATAAGAATAAATCCATGCTGATACAAGCAATCAACCACCTCTTGAGGGATTGAAACGACAAAGAAACTGACTCGTTTTGTTAGCGCTTGTTGTGCATTAAAAGCGCCATCCCAATGCCATTTTGTGCTGAAAATTTCTTTCTCATTTTTAGGTCTATAAGGTTCACCTGATTGCCGATCATGCGTTATTGGCAGCGAAATATGCCAACCATCTTTAGCAAGTTTGCCCATTGCACTATCAAATCTTGTCTTTGGCCTTAACTCAAAATTTTGTGACATATTTTTAAGCATCTTAAATTCACTAAAAATTTGATAGAAAAGAGAAGCTAAATCCGCACTTCTCCCTTCAATTGCATAGAGTTCTATAAGGTTATCAATCTCAGTTGATATAGATTTTGAATAGCGCTTTTGCTTCTTAGCTTTTTTTAACCACTTTCCTAAAAAAATATTTTCACTGACAGACCGAGAAGTCACTTTACCTATTTGTTGCTCTGAGGTTAGTGCGATCAAACCACCTAAAATCAAATTATAGAGCGCAGCTGATTTGTTAAATTCTAGTTCTTTCATTTATATTGAATTTTCTGGATATTAATACCAAATGAAATAATGAATGAGTCAATTCAGAGCTGCAATTGGTATAATTAGTTAGGTAAGCCTTACATAGCGAATATTAAGCCAACTTTTAGATAAACTTAATCACATGATAAATATATCAATATTTATTTCATTCCAAAAAGCATGTCACCTAAGTAAGAATAATAGTTCTTACCTTTATTCTTATTAGGCAGCTTTAGTCCTACAAAATATGAAACTGTGTTGTTGGTTAGCAATAGAAATACACAGTGCGTGATGCCGCTAAATACTTAGATATTCAACCAATTGATAATAAATAAACGGATAACATTTTGATAGAGCACCAATGGAGTGAATTGATGAAACCTTTTACTAGACAAAATTGTGCCCGCTGCGCCAAGTTATTTCTTCAAATAAGTGATCTAGACAGTGATTTTGCATGTTAAAACGAAAATCATTGAGTATATTCGATTCAAATACCCTTGGTGTACTTATGAAAAAGAAGGCGTTATGTTATTATTCAGGTTAAATAATGAGTAAACAGCTATTAGCCGTTAACACTGAAGGTTTTATTGCTATAATTCTATTGATATTTTATCTTATTGAGAAGAGATAACGACTTAACTTATCAACTTACCAACCTATTTGAATTCTTAATAATTAAAAACTTATGACCAAAAACACGTTTACACCTGAATTACTTGAACAGCACTTTACCAAAAACGAATGGAAAAAAGGAGCGAGGATTTTTAATGATAAGGGCGTTAAAACCTGTGCCCTTTATGATAAAACAATTCGCGGTGTCGTTTTTAGTGAGCGCTCTCGCCAAACGGTTTATTTAACGCGCTTAGTGTTTGATGATAAAGATGATAATATTGCCAGTTATTGTGATTGTTATGTTGGCCGGGACTGTAAACATGGTGCGGCATTGGCACAGTCTTTTATTCATGATCATTTTGACCAAAATAGTACCGCGTCACCTGAAAGAGTGATTGATAAGTGGCTTAGCAATTTTCAAGCTCAACCAAGTAGATACCCACCTAATAGCCAACAAAAATCGTTACTATATTTTTTAAAGCCCAACAGTTATAACGAAGACGATCATTTTACCCTCGGTATTAAATCGTCTAGAGCGAAAAAAAGTGGCGGTTGGAGTAGTTCACTTGGTAATGAATACTCTGTTAGTTCATTAATTAATAGTGCCTATGCTAATAACGATGATGTCACTGTACTTACCGAACTAATGCGTACTAACCAATTTGGCGACACCATTAAGTATTTTGATTTATTTGAGCGTATTATAAAAACTAATCGCTGCTTTTGGCATATAAACTACGACCTAGATGAAGCCATTACCTTAGGCGAACCTTTAGAAGCACAGTGGCAATGGACCGCACTTGATAACAATTTACATACGTTACAATTAGTTTTAATGCAGCCTTCAACCAGTATTCGTATTATTAAAGCACAACCGCTTTGTTATTATGATGAACAACAAAATTGCTTTGGAAAAATTAATACCAATACTCAATGTAATTTTGAAGCAGACTTACTCAACTCACCTATTTTCGAAGAAGACAAATTACCCTGGGTATTAAATAAGCTATCTATGTCGTTAGGTGATGCGGTACAGCGTTTGCCTAAACCTAAAACAAAATACTCACAAGCGTTAACAAAGCCCGACGTCTATTTGCACTTTTCTACGCCCTTAGAAGCGAACCCGCAAACAGGTTTTGTAAAGGTTAATTTTTCCTATCAAGGTAATTTAGTTAACCCGCACAATGAGAGTGTTACCGTTACGCCATCAAACATACCTGATAGTGACAATGAAGGTGATAGCGCAAGCGAAGTAAAACTTTATCGAGATTTAACTTTTGAACAAACAGTTATAGATAAACTGACCACATTAAAATTTATCGTTCAGCCTAAGCCTAAGCGTTATACTTTTACCAATGAAGACTATTTGAATAAAGATAAAGATCCTAAATTTTCAATGCTGATGCAAGGTCGCTACTGTTGGCATCACTTTTTGCATCAAGAAGTACAATTACTTAAAGATTTAGGCTGGAATATTAGCTTTGCTGATAGTTTTTATTTTAAAGCGCTTGCTACAGACAGCATATTTGATGCAGAAGTTATTGAAACCGATGACCACGACTTTTTCTCATTAGGGTTAAATTTAACCATTGATGGTAAAAAAATGCCTGCGTTTCCTATTTTACTTGGTGCGATAGAACAGCTACCTAAGTCAGCATTGCTAGACAGAGAAAAAGAACAGCTTGTTGCACCTGATTCCCCTATTTATGTTGATTTAGACAATGGTGAATTTGTCGCCTTACGTTATCAAAGCGTTCAGCCAATATTAAAACAGTTTATTGAACTATTTATGCCTAATGCCTTAAATAAAGATGGCACCATGGAGCTTTCGCGTTTTCAAGGACATCAAACATTGTCTATGTTAGATGACCAAGGGTTGATAGCAACAGGCACGCATAAGTTAAGATTACTGGCTGATAAGCTAAAAGATTTTCAACAAGTAACTACTGTTGATGTTCCTGAAGGCTTAAATGCAACCTTAAGAACCTATCAACACCAAGGCCTAAACTGGTTACAGTTTTTACGAGAGTATCAATTAAACGGTATTTTGGCTGATGACATGGGTTTAGGTAAAACTATTCAAGCCTTGGCACATTTATTAATTGAAAAGCAGCAAGGCCGACTAACTAAACCCGTTTTAATTGTTGCACCTACCAGTGTTATTTTTAACTGGGCTAATGAAATAGAAAAATTTACCCCACAATTAACTTATCAAGTATTACACGGTAGCAAACGTCATCAGCACTTCGGCTGTATTGAAGGACTTGAAATGCCTGAAAGTGGCGAAAAGCCTGTTGATATCATTATTACTAGCTATGCGTTGATCACTAAAGATTTAGACTTATATAGCGAACAGAAATTTTATTACCTTATTCTTGATGAAGCCCACTATATAAAAAACACTAAAACCAAGTTATACCAAGCGTTTATGTCACTTAAAGCAGAGCATAAATTGTGTTTAACAGGCACGCCTATGGAAAACCATTTAGGTGAATTTTGGGCGCAATTTAACTTTTTACTGCCCGGATTTTTAGGCGGACAAAGACAATTTACCAAACTCTTTAGAACCCCTATCGAAAAGCATGGTGAGCTAGAGCGTAAGCAGTTATTAAACCAGCGTATTAAACCGTTTATTTTACGTCGAACCAAAGATAAAATAGCCACTGAGTTACCACCAAAAACTGAAATTGTTCAAAAATTGCGTATTGAAGGTAAACAAGCTGAGTTGTATGAATCTGTACGTTTAGCTATGGATAGTCGTTTAAAAGATATTATTGCTGATAAAGGTTTAAAACGCAGTCAGATAGAAGTATTGGATGCGTTATTAAAACTAAGACAAGTATGTAATCACCCTAAGTTATTATCGCTTGAAGGCGCTAAAAAAGTAAACCAATCCGCTAAACTTGATTACTTAATGGAAACCCTACCTGAGCAAATTGATGAAGGTCGTAAAATATTAATCTTCTCGCAATTTACCAGTATGCTTGCCTTGATAGAAGATGAGTTGGTGGCTGAGGGTATTGATTTTGTTAAATTAACCGGCGCAACCACGAAAAGGCAAGAGGTAGTTGATAAGTTTCAACGGGGTGAAGTGCCAGTATTTTTAATTAGCTTACGCGCAGGTGGCGTAGGCTTAAACTTAACAGCCGCCGATACAGTTATTCATTTTGATCCCTGGTGGAATCCTGCGGTAGAAAACCAAGCCACCGACAGAGCGTATCGTATTGGGCAAGACAAACCTGTTTTTGTTTACAAATATATTATTGAAAATTCAATAGAAGAAAAGATTCAAAAAATTCAGCAAAATAAAGCGGCACTAGCAAAAGCATTGTTATCAGAAGAAGTAAGTGATAACAAACTGAGTTTAACAGATGATATTTTAGGCTCATTGCTTGCGCCACTAAATTAGACTGATTCGATAAAAAATTAACCGTCAATATTAACGGTTATTAATTTGAAAGTCGGCTGACAAGGTACTCTGATATTTATATGTTCAAAGCGGTTGGGCAAAGAGCACTACAGCTTTGAACGAGCTCTAAATTTTATTTATTCTAGTTTACGTAAATTGATAAAGTGGCGATTTAACTAACCCAGATTATACTGACGGACGTTTCTGAGCTTGAGCTGGGTTCAGTTTATCTACATTACTCGGTGTTAGTTGTTTAATTTGTGCCTGATCTAAACGATTTAATTGAGATGCATTTAATCGGTTTAATTGTCGAGCATTAAGATTTTTCAATTGGTTCGTCGCTAACTTATTAAGTTCAGCTGCTGACAATGCATTTTCCGCCATTAGTGGCGTGGCTATTTGGATGAATACGAATACGTTACCCGTCGTCCAGAACGAGCAAGTAGCAACAATACAAAATAAATCAGTCACTATTGACGTGCTCGCTAATGACATCGACAGTGATGGTGATCGTTTGAGTAGTTATACTGCTCAACTATCCTTGTCAAAATTTTTCATCAAGCCTGAGCTGAATACAGCGAGAAGGATGAGTTATTTTAGTAACACCCACATTATTTATAATCACGACATTAGCCAGGCACAACTTGATGCGCATGGGATGCCATATACTAATCATTTGAACTGGCACATAGTATTACCGAACCCATGCCAGAAGGTTTTTTATATGCTAAAAAATGTAAGTAGCTGCTATCATTTATACCGAAGTTTTTTAAGTAATCAGTTTTTCAAATTCTTCAATTGGAATTGGCTTACTAAATAAATACCCCTGAAAATGGGTACACCCTTGACTGATTAAATATGTTAGTTGGTCTTCATTTTCTACACCTTCTGCAATTACATTTAAACCTAAGCTATGCGCCATCGAAATAATGGTCTTCACAATAACTTCATCATTACTATCTATACCTAAATCACGAACAAAGGACTGATCAATTTTAAGTTGATATAAGGGTAATTTCTTTAGATATTGTAAAGATGAATAACCTGTCCCAAAATCGTCCAATGAAAATTGAATCCCTATTGAAGCTAATGAATTCATTTTATCAATAACTTCTTCAATATTTTTTAATAGTAGGCTTTCTGTTAATTCGATTTTAAGCAGCGTGGGATTAATACTATAAAGTTCGATCAGTTTTTTTATTATTTCAACAAAGTCAGCTTGATGAAACTGTTTTGCACTGACATTAATTGATAATGATAACTCGGCTGTATTGCTGTTTTTTTGCCAAGCATTAAGTTGAATACAAGCCAATTCGAGAACCCATTTTCCTATTTCGATTATAATTCCAGTATCTTCGGCTAATGGAATAAAGTGAAAGGGGGAAACGATTCCACGTTTAGGATGAATCCAGCGGATCAGCGCCTCAGCGCCTAGGCGTTTGTTCGAGCTATCGACTTGCACTTGGTAGTATAATTGGAACTCTCGATTTTTTAGTGCCGAGAGTAAATCACGTTCAAGTTCAACTCTATTGATGATAATGCTCTCCATCTGAGGATCAAAAAAACAGAAGGCGTTTCGGCCTGATTTTTTAGCCTGATACATAGATATGTCGGCTTGTTTAAGTAAGTCATCAGGGGTTGTTTTATGACCTTTAAATAGTGAAGCACCAATACAAGTACTACTGGAATAAGTATGGCCTGCAAGGTTATAAGGCTGATTAATAGTATCCAAGATATTATTCGCAATAGCGTTGATTTCTGTTGCTGCAATAATGGCGTTAGTATTTAAGCTCTCCAGTAAAATGACAAACTCATCACCGCCAAAACGAGTAACGGTATCATTTTCACGGATAATCGTTATTAACCGTTTAGCCACTTGTTGCAATAACATGTCACCAATGTCATGACCTAGTGTGTCATTTAGTGTCTTGAAGTTGTCCAGATCAAGAAATAATAACGCGCCATACTGTCCACTACGTTCACTAAGCACTAATGCTTGCGCTAACCTATCATCTAACAATCGGCGGTTTGGTAAATTAGTTAGGGGATCAAAGTAAGCAAGCTGCTCTATTTGGATCGCATCTGCTTTTTGTTTACTGATGTCTTGAACCATCGCCATAATATAGTCAACAGTGCCATCGTCTTTGCGTACACAACGTACCACTAACATGGTAGTAATTACTTTACCTGTTCGACTAATAAAGCGTTTTTCCAAACTATAGCCATCAATTTTATTGGCCAGCAATCTGGTGAATTTTTCAATATCTTCATATAAATCATCAGGATGAGTCAAATCAACCCATGTCATTTTTTGCAACTGTTGTTCGGAGTATTCCAACATAGTACACAGACAAGAATTTATACTAATCCAACCTTTTTCAGGTGAAGTAACCGTTAAACCAACCAAATCTAATGAATAAAATGAAGCTAACTGTGCCTCTCTTAAGGCGAGGCTATCAAGCATACTATCAAATTGTTTGGCGAGTAACGCAGCTTCATCAGTTCCCTGCATGTTCACACGCAACTGAGTAGATCCTGTTTGTACCTCATCGGCTACTTTTTGAATAATATACAAACGACGGGTTAAATAACGGCTAGCTAAGCTGGTAATCAAGACACCAAACAGAATGGCCGTGAGTGCATAAAAAACACTCTTTATTTTTATTTCAGCAATTTCTTTGAGGTACGAGTTTCTATCTAGACCAATAATTACCCAACCAATTTTACGTTCAGACAATATAACCGCCTTCGTAACATCAATACTTTCAGCTGCAAACCTTATATATTCAATATCGTTACCTTGGGGGAGTTGGGTAATGTAAAGCCCCACTTTACTTTGATCAGTATGTGCCAGAATATGGCCATGTAAACCGATAACGATGGCATGCTTTAAATCGGGATAATGTGATACACCATTAACTATTTCCTGAAGGCCGCTAAAATCTCTAGAAGCAACCCAAATTGCAGACGAGGTTGCTAAACTATCAGCAAGGGCAATTGCTTGATCTTTATATTGCTCAGTTTTAATTGTTTGTTGACGCTGGGTAGTTCCCCAAACAAATAGTCCCATCATTAATGTCACGATTACTGTCATACCAATAATCATTTGACGGCGCAATGTTCCTAACATAATTTGCTGTAGCTTCTTGATCATTAATTGCTTTCCACTAGTCGAACTGCCTCTTCAAAATTCTTTATATAGGCGCGTACCACATTATAGTTTTCGTCTTCAGCCATAGTGAATCGAGCTGTTTCCATACCTAAAATAATATTTTTACCTTCGGGTGAGTCTGCTAAAGTAATAAGTAAATTTTGTATTTTATTACTAATGTATTCAGGGAAGTCTTCACGTACCATTACAGAGTTATTAATTAGAGACTGTGTTTGCCAAATAACCTTAAGCTGTTTAGCTTGTTCTGGGTGATCTTTTTGAAATAAACGCCAGGATGGTGGCCAAGTAGCTCCAACGGTGACATTGCCAAGGTAAGCATTCATTATCGAAGACTCTTGAGAGCCAACATAGATATTATCAATGTCCTTGTTGATATCAATGCCATTAATGTGCAAAAAATATTGTGGCATAATGGCGGCAGCAAGAGCTGTAGGTGCCGGATAACTAACACGCTTCCCCTTTAATTCAATTGGTTTTTTTATCTTTGTGTCTTTTCGAGCAATGAATATTCCTTTAAAATCTTTGGCATCGCCAGCCATAGCAATAACACGGTAGCCATTTTCCATAGCCTGTAATGTCTGCCATGGATTCGGCAATAACAAATCAGGTTTTCGGGCGCGGAATTTTTTTTCATAGGTGGAATAATCTCTCGAAGCTTCCAATTCAATGTAAATATCGGGGATTTTTTTATTAATATAATCAATTAACGGCTGATAAGATTCAAACAGTTTTTGAGGGTTGTGTAAGGGGTGAATAGCAAAACGATAGGTTACCATTACATTATTACTAGGCGAGGTACTGTACTGCAAAGCTTTGTCAGTAGGCTCTTGCTCACAAGCGGATAAAAATATTATGATGAATGTAAGTATAAATATTTTTTTATTGATAAAAAATCCACTTATTGTGATGTTTGTTGTGGCTGACCTCATTTAAAACTCCATGTGGACTATAGTCTTTGTGATTTCTATTGCAGTGTAAAGATCATTGTTGTTGCACCAGAAAAGACTTGAAACCATACCCTATCCCCTAAAGTTATAATTAACAAATATATCATCCATAACCAATTATCGCTTCTAAAATTGACGTTAAACAAGACTAAAAATTAACTCCGACAGTTTTATATCAACAGTTAATGACCTCTTTTCGGTTTGAAATCCAGCTAAACTAACTATTTCATTGTTCACAATGATTGAGTATAAAAATCTGAAGTATTTGTATATATCCTCATATGGTCTCCCTAATATTGTAATGATAATTTGAGTCATATGGCAGGGATAGAACGGGTATAGATAAAATAAGTGTTAGTAAGTCACTGTGTAGTGGCAAAGTGAAATTGGCCACATTTTTAGAGGTAACAGTAAAGATTTTATATGGTGATATGTGTCCCAAAATGAGATAGAAATAAGCGTCACTATTGCCTATATAGATTAAACAACAACTTCTGTATAATGGGCCGACAGTAGTCCAATATATTATTCTCATTATCTAACTGTATTTTGATTTTTTGATCGTACGTTAAGCCGAGGGTTATCAAGTTAAATGCTTAAGGCAACTAACTAGTGTTCAGTTGACCTCGATAAACACTCACAATTTTGAAATATTACCTCTTCTTTTCGAACAAGGTTCTCATTTTGAATAATACAAATAGCTAACTAAGTACTTCCCCACCAGAACACTCTAAACAGCAACTCTTAGACACTTCGCAGCATATCTATAACCGAGTACATTATTTATGGTTAAATACATAAATTTGATGGTTTGGTAGATACATTCAGTGTCATATCAGGACAAGGATGTAAAATTTATCGAACTTCAATACAAGCACGGACTCAATGTCAGGAAAATATCAGCCGAGAGCACCAATATTCTCAGGAATAATTAGCAACCAATTAGCAACCAAACGAAAAAAGGCCAATTCATCACGAATTGGCCTTTAAATGTCTATTTGTATAAATTTAGTGGTGCGGTTGGGGGGACTCAAACAATACACGTAACCACATGTAATAAAGTAAAAAAACTAAAAAGACAAGACAAAGATGTTACATCCTGTGTTACATCACGAAAAAGTCATCTAAATTTATTTTCTTTTAGTTTAGTTCTACTTTATATTTATTTGCAGTATGTTCCAAAAGAAATTTAACGGTTACATCCATATTTTCAACATGGATTAACTTTAATACTCTCAACAAATCAGAGGGCAGTACTTTCAACCGTTTTGTGGCTAATGCTAATAAAAACTCTAAGCAGCCTTCTCCTTGACCTATATTCCAGTTTTCTACAATCGATATCAGCACATCTGTCATTTGACGGCTAAAGTGTTCATCTATAGTATAATTAAGCTCAGCTGGAGTAGCTGATCTTATTAGACATGCTTGTATTACACCATCATTATATCGGTCAAAACATATAGGGCTCAATACCGTTGAGTGATATGTGCTTTCTAAACCCGTATCTGCATTAGCTAGCCTAAGATCATGCATTATTGTTTGAATTGTCCAATATACATCCGCCTGCGATGCTTTTGAGCAGTCTATATCCAAATCTGACCAAAACGCAAAACCATCTCGCAACTCTAATTTCCCACCTATAGTTTTAGTAAGGAATAGTCCATTTTGTGAGTCATCCCCCTGCAGTTCTAATTTTCGATCTTTTAGAATTTGGGGTAATTCCTTTATTGCCCCCCCAAATGGATCATCATATTCATCGAAAAAACGTTTCTCTAAATCCCAAGCCGTGACTACATGTTCTTTAATTCTTGGTAATGGACATTTTTCTAAAATAATTAATTCATGCCCACCTTGCTGCAAGTCATTTTTTAATTGAGTACTTGTTGATACCGTTGGCAACTTAGAGAACCCTACTAAATACTTAATAGATGCGCTTTTATTGAGTACTCTTAATTTTCGAGATGCTGCTAACAACTTTCTACCCGAAGTTATCGATCCAGCGATAACTAACGCTGAATTTAATTCAATGCTTTGGTTTTCTTCTAATTGAGCCAAAGTAACCCAGTTAAACTCCGCTGACGATTCACCTAGGTACTTTTTAACTTTCCCTGACAATGCTTGGGAGCCTTGATCATCCAAAGTTACAATAGTTTTTATATCTCTTGAAAATGATTTATTAAGAGCAGAGTATAACTTATCAATAAATTCCTCAGAGTGTTTTTCATTTTTAATATATCCAGCAATATCAACATAAAAATGTTCATTGATGTTTCGACTTTCAGTTTTATTAAAATGTAAAAGGCCATTGGTAGCAAACTCTTTAAAGAATTTTGCTCTACTTCGATTAAAATGAGGCTTTCTAATTAGGAACTGCTCATGCCTTGGAATTTCGGGGAGGAACTGCTCTCCAACAATATTTATTAATTTAGAGTTATCTTTACATAACTTGCATTTTTCCGGGCTCGTAGAATAAATCCCATCAGCCATAGCTGATGAAATATCAAAAGTCCCTTTCTGACCAGCCCCTAACTGACTATAAAACAAAGTAACGATCTTATCCTTATATAGGTTTGTTTCTTTCTCTAATTTTAAATTCAAACCACCACTAGTTGTTGCTGAGATAAATACTGAACTTGTAGGAGCTTCAATAAAATCATACTTTATGTTTAATGCAGAGTAAGATTCAAAACTCTCAATTACGGGTAATTCGTGTTGATATTTACCTGACAATTGTAGCGCTGTCATTATCAAGAAAGAAATTGAAGAAGTATCTACATATATATGTTTAATATTATCAGTAATATACGGTAATACTCCTAACGCCATAAAGGCAACTTCATTACCAGAGGTGAGTAGATTAGAAACTCGAATAAACTTATCACAGTGAGCACCTGATGGCTTTACAAAGTGATAATGGGGAGAAGATGTTAATAACCCCTTTCTTTTCTTAAAGATTTCAATGCCACCAGCCTCCAAAATATTTTTTTGTAACTGAGAGTCTAAGGCATTATCATTTTCAACATACTCAAAAATACCTTCCTGATTCACGTGTATAAATTCAATGCACTTTTCATCACTCGAAATAAGTGAACTTAATACTTTAACTCTAGACTTATTTAAGGATAAATCTTTCAAGTTTTGCTTTTGTATAGCTAAACAAAGTATATAAACTTTAGAGGGGGTTAGATGAATGCTGACATCTTTTTTTACAACCGCCTCTATGTCATCGGAAGATAATTCATTAGCGCCAAAAACCACAATACTTTGTTTACGGTTATTACTCTCATCATCAAAACGAAATAAAAATAAATCACTCATTTTTTATCTCCTAAAGGTATCAAGAGCGTGATCGAAACGCCGGCAGTTTCCGCCATTATAGTCGATTCGACAGCTCCTGGGAGTAATGTATTCCAGTCATATAGCTCACTGTCACCACCTAGAACGTATGGTTGAATATTAAAATCACGATATAATGACAATCGTCCAGATCTTACTTTCATAAAGCCTTTCAGCGCGGTAAGTTTTTCCATTACCTCTGGCAGTCCCATTCCTTTATATCCTTCATGTGAGGATGTTCTTCTAAACGTAAAACATTTTTTAAATATTTCATATTCTTGCTCGATACTGGGTAAGTCAGGAATATCTTGTTCAGGATGATCTGCTTGCCAACGCTTGTAAAATCCCAAACCAGAATCAATTATCCCTAATTCCATATAACGTTTTCTTTCATGATTATTATTACTTAAAGAGTTGATATAAGTCGCAAGAACATTAGCACCTGCCGTCATATTCTGAGCACCTACATTGTTCATATTTAACGTCTTTGTATACAAAGTTCTTACTGCTGGTCTAAGCCATGCTTCCTTATTAATATCTTTAGAACCATGCTCATGGGTGTTTTTGAATAACTCAACAAAAATCCGCTCTAAAGCCTTATAACCATCTTCGGGAAGTGGGCTTGCTCCTCCTACGGTAACGAACGTTTTCTCAATCATAGAACGTATAACATTACCAATTTGGCTATCCTTTCTTGGTATTGGCTTTGCGTCATCTTTTAATGTATAAAAATTTCTATCAAAGCCTTTAGTGCTGTGATCTACGAATGAAAAGCTACAAACATTACCACGATGAAATCCGTATTGATTTTTACTTTGTTCCTCTACATAGATTTTAGCTTCTGAGTAAAGGGCATTCCTTATATCTAATTTCTCTTCACCTAAACGAAATTCAATATATTGAGCCATTAATGCTACTGAGAATTTATATGGTTGTTGTATGATTTCTAATTGTTGATCTTTGAATGGTTTATCATCACTTTGACAAATTAATTTATATTGAGAAGACTCTCTTGCCCAAGTGTTAACACATTGAATTGCTGCAGCAAGTCCGCCAAAGTATGACGTTTTGGCTTCAATAGGTATTAATAAATCCCCCGGCTTCCTGTATATTGCTGTCAACACACCCTCTATATTTTGAATTTGTAGCTCTTTTGGAAATGCGTTCATATGAACCACCTTATAAATATAAGTTTTTTTTTATTAATCTTTTCAAAGGATTATTATTATCAAATTAGTTATTTAGTTTGATAGTAAGTATGTTTATTTACTGTTTATTTCTAACAAAATTAGGTTGGTATGCTGATTCGCCGCTCGTGGCCAAACGCAGGGGATGTATAGCTTTTTAAAAAATACGTTAGAGCAGCTTTAGATTCAGCTTCACTCAGTGAATTTACAATTTCTTTAATATCCATATTTATTTCCAACATTTAAATTATAAGCTTTGCCTAGGACTATAAATTTGCTCTACCGTTTCTAAAAGTGCAGTTAATTCTTTATCCGTTTTAGTCGATATTTCATCAAAACATAATGCTTTAAAATACGCATCCCTTTCAGACTTTTTAAACCGATCACATCTTGCTTTTTCTTGATTAAGTTTAGTACGGGCATCAGTAACCCCTTGTAAAACAGGAGCAAGCCAAGATTCATTAAAACTTTTCAACCGTTTATTTACTCTAGTTAGTACTTTAAACGTTCTATTCCAGGTATCTGCTTTTTCATAACTCGGATCGCCAGTCGCTACAATATCAATCCTAATGTTTCGTGTTTCTAAAAACTTTGTTGCTGTAGCTTCTAAAGAAACCACTTCAGTCGGATGATATGGAAAAAAAGCTAACGTACGCGTATTTTCATATTCAAGTACATCTAACTCACCTTTTGCTTTTTCATTACACTTTTGACAGCAAGGGATAAGGTTATCAAAATCAACGGCTAGGAAAGGATAGTGTTTTTTAGGTAAGAAGTGATCATAAGAAGCCCGCCATTGCTTTTCATCATCATTTTCTGCGCCTTCTTCAGGTTCTATCAACCTTTCTTCCATCATTTCTTCAGTACCACAAAAGCAACATACAATATTATTATCACTTTTATAGCATTCATAATGTTCATCCATTGAAGGATTACCAACCGCTGCCGTCTTATAACAAACTAAATCGATAGTTGTGGCATATAAATATCCGCCAAGTTTTTTAACCGCTTCCCATAGTGCGTTGTGCTCTTCGCTTGGCCGAAGTATTCCAACACGAGTGCTTGCAAAATAAGCACGGTAATTAAGATGGTTATTATAGATATTTTTAAAAGTATTTTGATGTACCGCTTCAAGTTCATTAAACAAAGTAAAGACGGTTTGGAATCGTCTTTTAGTTTTAGAGCTTGCTCTTAATACGGTATTAAATGAGGTAATAAAGCAATTATTAAAGGTGTTACCGCTAAATAAGCCTCGATAGAAATCTTTATGAATTGTGTCCAGCCAATATAGACCAGGGTCTGTTGGTTTAGTTACTGACCAAAGCATTAATCTTCCCCTTGGCCAACAGCTGATGATTTATCCGCAATTATATTACGTATTTTATTACGTCTAAAGTTCAGCTCAAATGATTCCCCAAATGATTCGAGTTTACCTAATGCAACTTCATCACTTATTGCTTCAGTATCATAGTCATTGAGGATTTCTCGTATCTCTTGCAAAGGTTTTTTAGAAATCAAAACATCTAAATCAAAAACAGAGGTTAATAGCGTATCGAACGATGCTCCATAGGTCTCTACATCAACACTTCCAATTACAACATTGCCCATCTCATTTTTCTCGAAATGTAAAACTCTCTCTGATGCACAAGCAGATAAGATAAACGGTGAATGGGTAGAAATCATAATCTCTGTATTATCATTTTTTACATATTGAGAAATAAGGTTAATAAATTCGATTCGCCATTCAGGATTAAAATGACTTTCAGGTTCATCTAATATGAATAAAGTTTGTTTATCTTCAAATAAAGTCAGCGCAGCAATTATTTGGATTAATTGATGCTCACCATCACTCAGGCGGTCATAAAGTGTTTCAACATTGGGTTTAAGCAACTTAACTTTAGTATTGGTTATACGCAGGGGTGAATAGCCTCCTGAAACATTAGCTACATTTCGTTCAAATCGACTAGACTTTAAAGTCCTCTTTTCATCTGCGCTCCAACGTTTAGCCGACATTAATGTCAAAAACAGTAGTTTTTCAAAAAATACTGAACGTTCTGAATATAGACTTTCTAATCTTTCGTAAAAGTCTTCGTCAACGTTAAACACTAGAACCCCATTATGAGTATCTTCATTAAATCGCTCATCACTTGATGATAATGCGATTAATCGTTTAACCTCATCTCTTATTGTATCGATGCCTCTATAGTCAGCTAAGCGTAAATCTAATTCAAAATAGGTTAGTTCTTCGATATTCAACTCATTCTGTAAAAAGTCTTTAAATTTTTGATGCCCACTTACGAATAGAGAAATAAAGACTAGTTGATTAGTTGAGTGCTCTGAATATAACCCCAAAGGTAAAACGGGAGCTATGGATGTTAATGCTTGATCACTGTCATAACCTTCATCCCCATAAGGTTCTTCAAACATAGATGGATGATTATGCTGTATCTTAAGCATATAGTCGCATATGTCTTGGCGTATTTTTTCATCGAACGAAGTTTCACGACCAGCCAAAAAACCAAATAACTTATCGTAATTTTTATAGAAACTAGCTTGTTTTTGTAAAACACTAAAAAAGCACAACTGGTTTTTGGAAAAAACTGAACTTAGCCCTTGGTTGTGACCTGAAGAGTAAGCCACAATATTGTCAGGTAAAAACTCAGATATATGAGTATCCAAAGGATAATCCCCTCTACCATCTTCAGACGTTATTATAAGAGCACCATTTTCAAATAACTCAGGTCGACCGTTAGTACTTTTTAACTTTATTCTACTACAAGTATTATTACGGATAAGTTCATAATCCAATTCAAACTCATAATTTAAATCATATTTACATATATATTGGTTATTAAAAAAACGTTCTGTATAGCAAAATATATCGGCGATGAGTTCTATTAAGTTTGATTTTCCTGAGCCATTTAAGCCAACCAAACAAAACGGAGAATAACTATTTCTATTTTCTTTGAATTCATATTCAAACGGGCTTTCTTCAGTGCCCACAATTGATTTGTATGTACCAACTATCTTAATGCTGCGTAGCTTCATTTTTTAGCTTTCTTCCTTGGTTTTAGTAACTCTGTTTGTTCCTTAATTCGAGCGAGTAACTTGCTGGCGGGTTCATCATCTTCATCTTGTGCTACAAGTTCACCACGAAAAGCTTTAGCTAATATTGATTGTGTTAAACGATTTGTATGATCTTTGGCTTTAAGATACTTTTTTTCTACTTTACCTGCATTTTCAAACATAGCTTCAAATCGTCTAACAATTTCTTTTTGTTTTTTTAGGCAAGGATAGGGGATATTAAAATTCTTTATAACACTCATATTAATTCTTGGAGCGGCATTTCCGATAGTTAATGATTTAATAGGATCGGTGATTAGTGGTGAATTTAATACAATAGTTAAGTACCGAGGGTCAATTTTTTCTCCAGCTCTCATCACCAACATTCTTTGACCTAAACACAATTCAACTCCTTCTGGAATTTGACATGCAACACCTAAAATAGCCCCCTCTCTGCTATAAAGAATATCACCGGCTTTTGGTTCCAACCGTTTTGTCCGCTCAATATATGTTTCCTGACTAACCTTTTTTTGCTCTGTTAAATCTAAGTTAAATGGCTTAAATGCAGTTGTACGAACGCATATTTTACCTTCAGCAGTCCATTTTGGAGTCGAATGAGGGCAATCTGCAATATTAGATAATAAACTTACTAAAGGTGAATTATTCCAAGTATCTACATTTTCACCTATTAACTCACCCGATGTAGCTGCGGCGAGAACCGATTGGCGGAAGCGTTTTAGTATGTTGGGGATTTTGTCGAGGCGTGCTTGGGCCACATCCACTTTAGCTAATATTGAATCGAGTTTATTGGCGATACGGGTTTGTTCGTTTTCGGGAGCTAAAGGAAAATTGAACTCAGCTAAATCTTGCTTATTAAATCCATTTTGAGCGGACCTTGAAAGCATAGATAAAGGATCTTGAAAAAGGTGTGATTGTAAAAAGTGCTTTAGATATCCTGAACTGATCTCTTCAGGTTTTGCAACACGAGCAAGTGCAACATTAAATGCACCTTCCATGCCAGTACATATTCTGCCAATAGATGCCCCATACCGACCGATTAATATATCTTCTTTTTTACAAATTCTTCGCTTTCCGTTATCAGGGATATATGTCGGTACTGGTTTTTTACCGAAATCTCTTATTTGGAGTAACCTGATATACCCTTCTTTAGGTTCATCAATGAATTCACTTTTCGGCGGTTGAGTACCGCCGTTAACATCTAAAGTATCAGTGAATTTTGTTTGAACCCAGCCTTTAGGTAACTCACTCACAGAATCACCTCATCAGTTTCTTCTGCTGCACCTAATTCAGCAAGGATAGATTTAAGCTCAAGCATAGCTCCCGCCATTTCTTCGATGGCTTCATTTATTAATACATCTGGCTCTGGCAAGGTGCTGGCGTCTTCGGTGCTGTCGTCTCGAATCCAAGATAAATCTAAAGAATAGTCCTTTTTAGCAATTTCTTCACGGCTAAAACATCGTAAACGACAGCCATCTGCATCGTCTTTATGCTCTGTTATAAATTTAGCGCGAGCCTTTTCATCAACGGTGGTTAAGTTGTTGCCTACGGCGTCAAAGAATTCATTAAAATGATCACGACCTAATACCGTACGTTTACCAAACATTGGCATGTTTGAACGTAAGTCGTATACCCAAACGTTTTTAGTTTGCGCTTTGTCTTGCACTTTACCTTTAGCAGACACCTCTGGCTTTGAGAAAAACAACACATTAGTCTTCACGCCAGCGGCATAAAAAATACCGGTTGGTAAACGTAAAATAGTATGTAAATTACATTTTTCCATTAAGTCGTTACGGATGGTTTTACCTATGCCACTTTCAAATAAAACGTTGTCTGGCAATACCACAGCAGTGCGTCCACCAGGTTTTAACATTTTGTGATACATAAGATGTAAAAAGGCGAGTTGTTTATTACTGGTGTAATGCACTAAATCGTCACGGGTAGGAATACCACCGCCCATTTTAGTACCAAAAGGTGGGTTAGCTAATATTAAACTCGCTGACGGTAAGGCTTGCCCTTCGCTTGATAGCGTATCACCATATAAAATGCCGGCGTTTTCATCATCAACCGCTAGGTCGTGCAACATTAGGTTCATCATCGCTAGGCGACGGGTATCAGGCACTAATTCCATACCAAAAAAAGTACCATGTTGGTATTTGTCGTAAGCTTTTTCACCTAATGACATAACATCGTTATGCTCTTTAATATGATGATGCGCACTAATTAAGAAGCCACCGGTGCCCGCTGTAGGGTCAACTATTACATCGTCTAAGGTTGGGTTCATTAACTCAACCATAACGTTAATTAATGTACGTGGGGTAAAATATTGACCTGCGCCTGATTTTTTCTCGCTGGCGTTAATTTCTAACAAGCCTTCGTACATGTCGCCCAAGCCTTCTTCTTTGGCGCTGTACCAATCGAGTTTGTCTACTTCGGTGACTAATTTACTTAAGGTGGCTGGTTTACGAATTACGGTACTAGCATTGGCGTAAATGGCTTTAGTGATTTGAGAGCCATGTGAGCCTAAGTGGATCAATAATAATTTATATTCTTCTAAACGCGAGGCGGCATCGTAATTTTCTAAGTCTTTCCAACGGTAACCTTCGGGTATACGTACTTCACCCGACTGGCTATCGGTTTCGGTATCGGTTTCTTGCACCATTTTTAAGAAGATAAGGTAAGTGAGTTCGTTAATGTATTCGTGATAAGTAACGCCGTCATCTCTTAATAAGTTACATAGGTTCCAGAGTTTTGCGACTAATGCTTGGGTGCTCATAATGTGTGTTCTCTATTCTTTTTTTTGTGCTAGTTTTTATATAAATTCCATCTATTTTTTATAAAAATAAGACGTAAATTTAATAAGTTATATTTGTTATGCAACGTGATTTGTTAATCTCTTTTGTTAATCAACTAATAGCGTATAAAGGTCGTTGTTTAGGTAGTAATTGTCTTTGCCAAGTTTATGTTTAGATAACAAGCCAATATCAACTAACTGGTTTAAATATTTGCTGGCAGTATTACGATGTATGTTTAGGTCTTGGGTAATAAATTCTACTTTGGTGTATGGGTGCGTAAACAAGTTATTAATTAACTCGTGACTATAAATTTTAGGCAATTTGGCTTTAATAATTTGCTTGGTACTTTGCATCAACGCTATTAAGCCTTGTATGGTTTTTAGCGTGTCTTGGCTAGTTACTTGTAATGCTTTTAACATAAACAATAACCAGGGTTCCCATTCATTACTATCGCGAACGGCCTGTAATAATTCGTAGTACTGGGCTTTATTTTTATTAAGATAACGTGATAAATACAAAATAGGTGCACCCAGTAAATTTTGTTTACTTAGGTATAAAATATTTAAAATGCGGCCCGTTCGACCATTGCCATCGTAAAAAGGATGGATGCTTTCAAACTGATGATGAATAAGTGCCATTTTGACTAGATCGTCATAGTCACTGAGTTCATCGTTATTAATAAAGTTTTCTAAATCACGCATTAAGTCAATTATATGCTGACCCGTTTGTGGCGGGGTATAAACCACTTGAGCATTTTGCTGATTTATAAGTTGTGTGCCGCCTTGGGTTCTAAAGCCTGCATTGTTATTCTCGATAATTTGTTGAATATCAATAATGGTATTGTTGGTAAGCAAACCAGTTTCACTAATGGTATTAAAACCAGTTTCTAGCGCTTTGGCGTAGTTATGTACTTCTTTAGCGCTGGTTGATAAAAATTGCTGTGATTGATAATTACTACGGTATAAATCATCTTGTGTAGTAATGATGTTTTCAATTTCTGAGCTTTCTTTGGCTTCTTGTAAAGATAGCGTGGCCAATAAAAGGTATTGGTTAGGCATAGTAACAGCAAGGCCTTTTAATTCACCTAATGCTTGGTGCGCTTTAGCGCTGGCTTTTAATACCGCTTTACTTTCTATGTCGCCTAGTTTTTCTAGTAGGGCAAATTTATAATCACAATTCAACTTTACTTACCTTAAATGAGTACCTTAACTTAAGCCTGAATGAAGCTTTAGATAAAACCTGTTTCTTGTGCACATTGTTTTTATACGCACACATTTTCGCACTTTGTTGTGCGCATAACAACAACATAAACACGTTATCGGCTTTATTTGTGACGGTTAATCACGATACTTAAAATTTGACAAAAATTAGTGAGCAATTTTAGCGTTTAGCTAGTCCATCATTAACTAGCGTATAATTAGCTGGCCCATAGTGCTCGGTTAAAGTCTGATAGTACTTGTGTTATGGGCTGTTCAAACAGTTTGTTTGCTCGTTTGATACCGCCTAGTTGTTGTTTAAATATACCGTTATCAAGGGCAATGTCATCAACAATGGTGGTGGCTTTCATTTGTTTTGCAATCGCTTGTAACCATTGCTTTTGCGGTGTTTTCCATTCTTGCTTGCTCAGTATTTTATCAAGCGCATTATCAACACGCGCCTCGAAAGGCATTAACGCTTCACCTATTGCGGCTTGGCGAATAAAACCGATAATACGCGCGGCAATTTCTTCGTTTTTAACGTCATTCCATGCAGTGCAGAGATCTTGCTCTCTGAATTTATTTTTTTCTAACTCATACGCCAGCTCTTTAAGGCTTTTACGAGTTAGTTCCCATGGCCTTTGAATAACGGTTTGAATTGCAATCAAACGGTTACCGTTGGCATTCACAAAATCTCTGAATGACTTTAGGTAGTCTTCTGGTTTTTGGCCATCACCATAACCATGGGTGATATCAGTTACTTCGTCTTGATGCGCTGATATAACAATGGGTTTTGTACTTGAGCCACCGCCCATTACTCTCATATCAAGTAATTCGCCCAGCCCTGGATGATTGGTAAACCACTGTGCAACATCGTCTAGTTTCATCGCTTTTAATTCTTCAGCGAATTCTTGCGGTGGCTTACCGACAATACGTTCAAAGTTACTTGACTGAACATCAGATAAATGACGTTTTTTACTTTGTAGTTTTGCTAAGAACTGATTTTTAGCTAACTCTTGTAATTCAGGCGCTGATGATTGCTTTAATTCTTGTTCAAGTTCTGAAAAGGTAATATTTACATTGGTCACTACTGGCTTCATACCATTAACTTGTTCAAGTTGTTTGTAAATATCAACCGCGTCGTAAATACGGAAAGTTTCTTTGCCTATTTCATCACAGCGGCGCGTTGCACGGCCTAGCATTTGTTCAAACAACATTCGGCTATTCACTCGACGTAAAAAGACTAAATTACAGATAGCGGGAACATCGATACCGGTAGTGAGTAAATCAACTGTTACTGCAATATTCGGTAGGCGGTCATTTTTATAGCGTTTAATTTTTTCTAACGGTTTATCACTAGCACCGGTGATCTTTTGGATAGCATCGTCGTCAATTTCACCATGATATTTTTCACAAGCCTTTTTAAAGGCTTCAACTACTTGATCAGCATGTTTGTCGGTAACACAAAAAACTAAGGTTTTTGCTGGAGAATAAGGGTCTATAGCATCACTTTCAATCAACCACTTGGTTACTTCTTCAGTAAAGCTCGGAGATATTACATTGCGGTTAAATTGTGAGACGTCAAAGTCTAATTCATCAGGCGTATTAAATTTTTCAACATCGTTGGTTTGTGCATCGTAAACCTGCACCTCTTCATTAACTTGGTAATGAATGCCCTGCTCTGCCAACTTAGTATGAATTCGAATAGGTGGTAGGTGATCAGTTAAATGCCCATCAATTACGGCATCGGTATAACTATAGCTGTAAACCGGCTCACCAAATATATCGACAGTATGTAATGCAGGTGTTGCTGTTAAGCCTATTTTAAATGCGTCGAAGTATTCAATAACGGCACGGTATTTTGATTGGTAATCTTTTTGATCACGAAACTCTATTTCAGTATCGCTGAGTTCTCGATCGAGTAGGTACCCACGATGGCATTCATCAACGACTATACAGTCGTACTGGCCTACGCCTGGCTTATTGTCGTTATCACCAGGGTAAAGAATTCGTTTAACTAAACCTTGTACTGTTGCTATATGAACTTTTGTTTCATCTTCTGGTTTTTTACCTCTAGGCTTATTTAATTGCATACCCATGATGTCGAAGGTATCGGAAAACGTTTGAAGGTTTTCCATACGTACTTCAGTAAAGTCATCAGTTGCTTGTATGCCTAGCGCTGAACGGTCAACTAAAAATAAAATGCGACGAAAGCGTTCAGATTTTAATAATCGATAAACTAAAGCAATACAGGTTTTAGTTTTACCTGTACCGGTGGCCATGGCAACTAATGCTTTTGACTCACCTTTTTTGATTGTATGTTCGATTGCCTGAATAGCATCAATTTGGTAATCACGTAGTTTTAAGTCATATGCAAAGTTCATATCACCAAGCTTTTGATCCGCTTGTTGTGGTGTTTGCTTTAAATATTTTTTTATCTCACTTGGAGAATACCAGCCTTTTAATGCTCTTCGGCGATTGCTGTTATCACGAACATCAAAAAACCAAATTCCACTTTCTTGCTCTAGCTGCTTTAAATAAGGACGGCCATTAGTAGCAAAAGTTAAAGGTACTTTAAATTCGTTCCATGTGTGCTCTATTTCAAAACAACCTTTAGGCTGTAATCCACTGGCGTAACGTTTTGCTTGGTCAATTGCTGAATAAACATTTTTACGACTTCGTTTTGCTTCAATGGTTGCTACCGGCGTTAGGCCAATAAACAATACATAATCTGCGGGTCCTGATTCAGTTGGCCATTCAGCTATGGCTTTATTTTTGTTAAGTTCAGGTCGAGAGCCTGACCCTGGTATTTTTTTACCATCAACTACTTTATCAGCGTAACGAATATTAGCGGTATCAGCTATCCAACCCGCCTCGTTTAACTGTTTGTCAATTAATATACGTGTGGCATCTTCATCTAAATAAAAGTTAGATAGTTCAACTTGCTTGATGATTGCTACTTGCTTGTCTTTTTCTAATTGAGCGAAGTCATTAATACGTTGAGCATTGGTTTCTGAAAATTGTTTACCTAACTCTTCAATTTTACTTTCTTGTTCTTGCGCAACAGATTCCCAAATGGCTTTTTCTTCAGCCATGGCATCAGCTCTTTGCTTTTCAGCAGTAGCCTTTTCTTCTGTTACTTGATTTAGTTGCTCGACTGCAGCAAGACGATCTGAGGAACGTTGTGATTCAACTTTTAGGGAATTAAACTTTTCTTCAAGTTCACGAACATATTGAGAAGGGTCTTCTGGTTTAATGAACTCTTTAAACTTAAACCCGCTAGCTTTGTTACCGCCAAACGTTACATGGTACCAACCACTTAAAGCACAGCCCACCTGCATACATTTAAGTGCATCTCTGTGGCTAGAAGATAAGTATTCATGATTAGCTATATTGCCAAGTTTACGAATAGTGTGAAATGCATCTTTAACGTTATCCGCAAGTTTGAGGGTATAGTCTAAATCGTTAAGTAAGTCGATTTGCTTAACATTCTTACCATATTCAACACCGACACTAGCTGCAATATTTTGTGCTAATGCTTCAGCAAGTTGCCTCATTTTGATAAGTGACGTATTAGGGTCTGAGGCATAACATCGCTCAGCGGTTTCGGCTAAGCGAAATAACAACTCGTCATGCTGTTTTAAAAATTCAAAGTTGCTGGTAAAAGAAGGCATATAAGATCCGTTTATTGTTCTTCGTATTTTTGGTTATTTGTATAAATAATTATGCACATGATAAAGTGCAGGAGTTACAACGAATTGTCAAATCGAATTAGTATTAAAGCTATATTTCATATAACGTTAATACTAATAACTTAACGACCCACCGTCTGAAAACGGTGGATTAAAGCTAAGGACTAAAGTCCTTTTAAGTTCAAGTTATCAAGACTAGTTCAAGACATAGCCGTCTGAAAGACGAGGGTTTTTACCCAACCAGTCAGACGAATAAATAAAAGTCAAACCGTTAATGATTGCAGATATGATATACATAAATCACTTTACTACATAATAAAGGTTTGAAATAAATTAATATAACGCTTACTTTTAAGATGATATATCAGTAAAAATAGCAATGGCTAACAATAACCCTGTTGTTTCTAAACAATATTGTTGAGTTGAAGTCACGTCATAATAACCAGCAAATAGTCCTTCTAACTCTTCTGTTAAAGCATCATCATAATGTTTTGATTTTGAATCCAACATTTGTAAATTATGATTACTTCTAGCAATGTCTTTAATAAAGAAAAAGATAAATGACTCTCTTTCTATATTTTTACTTATAGGGTAGTTATTAGCAAGTTCGGGATTTTTTTCAATAGCCGCTAATAGTTCATAAATTATGATTGAACATATTACTTTATTGTTTTTCATTTTTTTACTCCGATTATATTGACTTAAATTAAAATTTATTGCACGCGCGGTGTTTCAATTGATTCATAACAAGCTAAACTTCATCAAATAACCAATCTTCTGCACTTTGCGTACTAGTGTGAATATTCTGTATCGCTATTGGTTGAGACAGAAACATAAAGCAGTAAGTATCCGATCTGTCTGGAGACTTGATGTTATGTTTCTCTCGCATATCTTTTTTTGAACAAACAACCCATTGTCCTGATTCGTTTAAAAACACAGGTAGACGGCTAATTTGGTCTTTGGTAAGTTCGGATTGGTCTATATTCATTCTCCCTGTTTTTATGGCATCCCTCATCATGATATGGCTGTATGCTCTTTGATTAATAAATCGGGTCTTTTGGTCTTTATTAAATACGGGCTTTCCCCATCGAACTTCTTGTACTTCAAGTCCTAGCTCCCTTACTATTTTTACGGTAGCAAAACCGACACCATCGCCATCAATAAGAATACTTATATTTTGGCTGATGTATGGCTCTATGTGCCTTTGTATTTCATATGAGAAATCTATAGGGTCAATATCGGTGGGCATTTCGATTATTTGATGAGCAATGACTATTCTAGCTTCTGCGCTGTCTGTTGATACCTTACATATATTGATTACCGATTTGTCTCGCCCATTTCCCACATCACATGCAGCAATCCAACCCCATTGTCCTTCTTTTAATTTAGGTGTAATTATTGCCGCACGTTCACAGTCCGTTCTGCTGAGTAAATAACCATTCATATTATTTGGAAATTCACCGAGTACTTTTATTTGATATTCAGGAGCATCCTCACCGCCGTATGAGATAAGTTTTTCGCCAATAAAGTTGGGTGTCACAAGAGGTGACTCTTCTGAATTTAGCTTTATTGCATGCCAAATACCTTCGGGATTTGAAATTGATTTAGCTAGTCGGTGATGAGTGTCGTAGAAAAAACCAGAGGTTCGGGTCGGTTGACTCAACAAACACATATTATTATTTTCTTCAGTAAGTGCAGAGCTAAGCACTTGTAATGCTTTATCTGGTAATCCACTTGCCTCATCAACTACTATTAAATAGGTATGGCAATGTTCGCCAGCGAGTGCTTCCTCGTTGCCTAAACGGGCTGATTTTGCTATGCAGCTCCACACACCCTTGTAACCAACGGCAAAAAATTCTCGTTCATTCAATTCAAAGTATGACTCTAACCATGGAATATTTCGGCAAATGGTTTTAAAGTTTACTTTGATATATTTCCATATAACGTTCCTTACTTGAGCTGCATTATTTGCGACTACTACGACGCGACTTTCTGGATTTAGTATTATAAATGCTAAGATCATAATACTCGTCATATCGCTTTTACCGGTTCCATGTCCGCTAGATACAGTGACACGAGAACCTTTCTTTTGTACAGCTTCAATAATTTGTCTTTGCTGCCAAGTTGGTTTTTTATTTGCTATAAGCGCTGCAAAACTAATCCAATCTGGTTGAAATATTGTTAATAACTCAAGATAACGAGGATCGGACATAATAGTTTTTATTTTAGACATTTAACCCTCTTCGTTATTTTCATCAGTCATTGGTAGTGAATAAACTTGTGCATTCACTCTCTCTTTTTCAGCTGTTATATCCGCCTTACGTTCAACCTGAGACTCTTTTTCTTGCTCTACACCTTGCCAGTATTCAGATACTTTAACTTGTAGTTCTTCTCTACTGTAAAGTTCAATTTCAACTTCAGGTTCTTTCTCCTTAAGTTCAATTTTTAGCATTTGGCCCACATAATCTGGTAGTTCACCAAGTTGGTGATATTCAAATTGATAGGCGACTTCCGATGGAAGACACAACCCTGCATGTAATTTTTTAAGAAACCTAGTTCTTGTTTTTATGATCTTCGATTCGCCTTGCTGTTCTTTGACTAACCCTGACTCAAGAATTTTTTGAATTTGTGGGACAAGCTTGGCACTTCGATCTGCACAAGAAAGTGCAATATTTAAAGCCGTTGCATTCTCCCCGTCTTGTATAAGTTCTGTAATAATCCCCATCCCCATAGTTGTAATATTGGTAAGTTGCCCTTTTAAAACGCCAAGTTCAAACCCTAAATCATTACTGAGAATAGAAGTGAGAAGCTCTTCTGGAATGTTTTTTGAGAAACCACCATGTATGAGAGCTGCTTTATTGTTCCTTAAAAAGCGAGAACGCCTAGTCCCTATATTTAAAGCGTAATCATTACCTTCGGATGTTGTGTTCAATTTTTTATAATCTTTTTTCATATTAATTCAGCTTTGCGTGTAAAGAGCTACGTCTCATACACGCAGTATTAAAGTTAGATTGGTATTTATTTAACAACAGTGATATATGTAGTCATTAATTTTCAAATAATCGCTCGGAAATACTCAGTAGGACAAGAGTAATATTTTCCATCTCCCCCCAGGTACGAGTTTTTTTTGATCTTACTGCTATTTTCTATTGTTACATCACTATTCTGGCCTTTTTTAAATAGTTGTTTCGGATTTAACTTGTAGAGGTTACTGGTGGGCCCAGTTGAAGAAAAACGGCGAGTTTTCTTTAAAATATTTTTATTTTCAAGGGCTGCGACAGCTCTTTTGATGGTTGAACCACTTAAACCGGAGTTTTCTCCAAGTTTGTTGATTGAGGGATAGCAAGTCATCGATTTACCAATGAATGAGCTAAGGTGAATTAACACGCATTTTTCAGTAGAAGAAAGCCCTATCTCTTTGGCTGGTAGGTTTAAAAGTAGATTAGTTATTTCAAATTGAGTCATGATATAATTCTTAGGTTATTTAGCATCTTTTGTTTGGATACGGGGATGCTCGTTAATTATCGTGAGCTCACAGTGGAATGTCATTGTTTCCTGTGAGCTATGCTTAGGGTTATGCTGATATTTACTTGGTATCGTGATGACCTACTAACAAACCATCTAATAAACCAATAAAAAGATCGTTTAGTTTTTTAAAGTAAGTTCCTTCCTTTTACTCATCAATTCTGTGACTAAACTCTTTATCTCAGCTTCACTATGACCAGCTATTCGAGCAGCGTTAATAGCATTAATTTCATGCAAAGGATAACTTGAAGAACGATCTCCTAGACTAACGGCTTTGACCATTAACCCTTTCTGAATATGAGTATAAAATGTAGATTTACCTAGTCCTGTTTGGCGCAGTACTTCAGCTTTTCTGATGAGGGTGTAAAGTTGGTTTATAGTCATTTAAATAGTCCAATATTTATTTGTTGCTGGAAGTTGTTGGACTATATTGAAACGTGATTTAGGTAGTGTCAATTGACTAAAAAAAGATGTTATGCAGGTCCGGTTATGCACAACATCTTTTTTTTTGTAACCCTTCATATTGTGTAAATTCAAATCCATTTTTCTCAGCAATAAGACTTATTTCAGTTTTAAAAGCTCTATCACCTAAGTAAGATTTTTGAGTTAAATTGCTCTTTTCTTTTGCGATGTTATATCTTTGAGTACATTGACTCTGTGTGACTTTATCTTTTTTTAGATATTTTCCGTGAGCCCATTTCCAAATAGAGCCGGCCAATTCTATTGTTATATTTCTTCTATCTAAGTTCTTTTTAAGTTTTAACTTACTTAATATTTTAGGTGCCAACTTCTTAAGTTTTTTTTCATAGGGGGTGAATAGTTCGGCTTGCATCTGTAACTGATGTTTAATTAAATATTGACGTATCGAAGCACGTGTAAATGTAAGAGAATTGTAATCAATACTTTGTGAGCCTGGAAGTAAATACACACTTTCAATAATAAGATCACAACCTAAGCCTTGAAGTATCCGTCTGGCTTCTGTTTCCAAAACACTTTTTATTAGCAGTAAACTATCCTTGTTAACTATTAACTTAAATGCTTCATCTGTTTTTATTTCTATATGGTCTTTACTGAGTGCTGATAGCCTTAGACTGTTGTATTCGTGAGGCTGAATCTCTTGAATGGTTTGTACTGAACCAATATCGTAAAACATCAGTGCAATCTCACTGGAAGTAAAGCCAAGCTTAAATTGATTATCGTGCACTAATGAAACATATTCTGTAGGAAATGAATATGCCTTATTTTCATCCAAGTTAAAGTTATAACGTTGATATTTTTTATTTTCCAATGAACTTATTGAGGATTTCTTACAAAATGGCTTATTACTTACATCGCTGTTACAGTCTTTATCTTTACTTTTCAATAAACTAAATAATGATTTCCTACAAAACAGCATAATATCTAAATCGTCGATGTGAGGATTGACATAAGGGATTAACATACCATCTAGATAGGCCTGCTTAAAAATAGATAGAATTTCTTGGGCTAGATTTATTTGTTCCGTAAAGTCATGTCGATATGATTGATTGGAAAGCTTTGTATTTTTGGTTATTGAGCTATGAATCCCAGCCAAGCTATCTTTAATAGTATCATATTGCAATAAATCTACTGCAACTAGAGCACCTTCTTCAATCGTAAATGCTTTTCGTAATGGATGGTCTAATATCATAATTCTCTAATATTTTGTTGTGTCTAGCCGCTCAATATGGAATTAAATATTATGTATTGAATATCGTCGGCATAAATAAAGTGACCTTACTAACTATGGTTTTCTGAAATGGTAGTTCATTAACGTCACTTATTAACTTTAACACTGTAAGTGGTTTAGATTTACTTGGTACCATTTGATGCGTTTTGGATATAATCTGACCACCAACACATCAGTATCCTTCTACGATCTAAGTATTCCGATCGGTTGTATGCCCTTCTCACTTCATTTTTATCTACATGAGCTAGTGCAGCTTCAATAGTATCACCATCAAAGCCTTGCTCATTCAATGTAGTACTCGCGATAGAGCGCATACCATGAGCAACTAACCTTCCTTTAAAGCCCATGCGTTTTAATGCCATATTTGCTGTTTGAGGGTTACTCGGCTCACTTGGTTTTCTATCGGCTGGAAATATATATTCACGGTGACCATTAAATGGTTTAAGAATTTGTAGTAAGGCTAAAGATTGTTCTGTTAAAGGAACAGTATGAGCACGTTTCATCTTCATACGTTCACCAGGGATCACCCAAATCTTATTCTCGAAATCTATCTCATCCCACTTAGCTGCAGCAGCCTCACTTGGTCGAACCATGGTATGTAACTGCCATTCTATAAGACAACGCGTGGTTA
This sequence comes from Colwellia sp., assembly GCA_047633255.1. Classification (GTDB taxonomy): domain Bacteria; phylum Pseudomonadota; class Gammaproteobacteria; order Enterobacterales; family Alteromonadaceae; genus Colwellia. The sequence continues at coordinate 1,034 of JBLIEW010000020.1, read as the reverse complement.
CTTTGATACTCGCATAGGATAAAGCATTCATAAGCTCTGGTAGCTCTTCTGGCTTTAAAGTAAGCATGTGTTGTGACTTAGGTGTTTCAAAAGCGGCTTTAATACCTGCTAAAGGATTATGATGAATCGTGCCAGTATTAACCGCATGAATCATCACTTCATTCAAATGCCCTATTATCTTATTTGTTGTTTCCAAACTGCCTTTAGCCGCTAATGGCCTTAATACAGCAATAGTCTCAGGTGCATTAATTTGATCGATAGGTTTGTTCGATAACTTGGGGAATATGTGATTTTCAAAGTTACGAATAATACTTGTAGCGGTTACTTCTGCTATCTTAGTTTTTTTGATAGCAAACCATTGTTCAACAACTATCCTCAGTGTTGAGTTAATAGCTAACAACTTTTCTCGTTGCTGCTTATCTTTTTCTTCTTTAGGGTCTATCTGATTAGCTAACAAAGAACGAGACTCTTCACGTAATCTTCTGGCATCAGCTAAAGATAATGCTGGATATTTTCCCAAGCTGAGATTAGCTCTTTTTTTAGTAATCGGCCTTAGATATGTAAAAAGCCAGAACTTTGAACCATTAGGTTTGATTCGTAACTGTAAGCCATCACCATCAGATAAGTTATATTCTTTATTTTTTACTTTAGCCTGTTTTACTTCAGTATTTGTCAGTGGTTTGGTTATTTTAGCCATGTATCACCAGTACCTTAAGTATTCACATTGAATATCATTAAGTTACAGCATTTATGTAACACGGTCTAGTCTGACTAAAGAGTTGTGTTACATCCTGTGTTACATAAAACTATGGATTTTACTGGATTACGTTGGATCACTTTGGACATAAAAAAACCGGAACCCCTTGTTTTTAAAGAGCTAACCGGTCTTTGTTGGACTTCCTAGTTCAATTTAGTGGTGCGGTTGGGGGGACTTGAACCCCCACGACCTAAATCATTAGCCCCTCAAGCTAACGCGTCTACCAATTCCGCCACAACCGCGCAATACTAAATCTTAACTACCTATTTTACTATGT
>JBLIEW010000019.1:0-78224 GCA_047633255.1 Colwellia sp. | reverse complement strand
CACCGGCAACAGTGCCGGCAATGGCAATAGTTGCGCCTGACTCGGTAGCATTTATAATATCGTCACTGGTGATTTCGCTAGCTAATGTGATGGTCGCCGTCGCGGTGAGATCTACCGTATACGTTTCACTGTCTGTCACGGTACTGGCGGTGTTACCCGCCGCATCAGTCGCGACAAAGCTGGCCTCAATACTGGTGTCGGCCGCTAAATCACTGCCGGCCACGTCAATACTGAAACTGCCATCAGCCGCTACCGCAGCGGTATAACTGCTATTTCCGTTAACCGTTAAGGTCACGGTATCACCCGTTTGGAAGTCACCGGCAACCGTGCCAGTAATGGCAATAGTACTATCGGATTCAGTGGCATTAATAATATCGTCGGTGGTAATGCTGCTATCTAAAGTAATGGTCGCAATCGCGGTGGTATCTACCGTATACGTTTCACTGTCTGTCACGGCACTGGCGGTGTTACCCGCCGCATCGGTGGCGACAAAACTGGCAGTAATGGTATTGTCGGCCGCTAAATCACTGCCAGAAACATCAATACTGAAACTGCCATCAGCCGCTACCGCAGCGGTATAACTGCTATTGTCGTTGACCGTTAAGGTCACCGTATCACCCGTTTGGAAGTCACCGGCAACCGTGCCAGTAATGGCAATAGTACTCTCGGATTCAGTGGCATTAATAATGTCATCCGCGCTAATGCTGGCATCGAGTATGATGGTCGAAGTCGCCGTGACATCTACCGTATACGTTTCGCTGTCCGTCACTGCAGACGCGGTGTTACCCGCCGCATCAGTCGCGACAAAACTGGCATTAATGGTATTGTCGGCCGCTAAATCACTGCCAGAAACATCAATACTGAAACTGCCGTCAGCCGCTACCGCAGCGGTATAACTGCTATTGCCATTGACCGTTAAGGTCACGGTATCACCCGTTTGGAAGTCACCGGCAACCGTGCCAGTAATGGCAATAGTAGTGCCTGATTCGGTGGCATTAATAATGTCGTCACTGGTGATTTCGGCAACTAACGTGACGGTTGCGACAACCGTGGTATCGACCATAATAACCTGAATACCGGCGGCACTGACATTGCCCGCAACATCGGCTTGCGTGGCTGATAAGGTGTTTGAACCATTGTCGGCCAAATCCGTATCCACGATGTCTACTGACCAGGTACCATTGCTTTGTACTGTTGCCGTTTTATTCACGACTCCGGTTACAAAACCACTCACGCTAACCGTTGCGCCCGCTTCACCCGTGCCTGTTAAGTTAAACCCTTCGCTAGATTCAGTAGCATTGAGTAGGTTGTCTGTGGAGACTACGTTGATCACTGGTGCGCCAGGGGCAATAGAATCTACAGTTTGTACAGACTGGGTTGCAACCGTATTATTATTACCTACAGCATCAGTCGCCACATTTGCTGCCACATCAACCGTGATATCGGTGGTGCTATCGACTGTCGGTGTGACCACCAAGGTATACTCTGTTGCTGAAACAGCGTTAAACGTACCTTTGGTGCCGCCAGTAATATCGATGTCTGTAACAACAAACCCCGTCACATCTTCACTGAAGGTAAAAGTATAAGTAACATCGCCAGTCGCAGCGGTAGTGGTGTCATCGGTAATGATAACCGTTGGAGTTACTTCATCTAAATCTGTAATATCTAACGTAACCGCTTGTGAATTTTCGTTACCCACAGCATCGGTTGCCACCACGTTAAAGCTATAATCCGCTTTCGTTTCATTATCCGGGTTAGCGGTTAACGTTACGTCTCCTGTGCTTGCGTCAATGGCAAGTAATGCCGCATCAGTACCCGTTAGACTGTACGTCACTTCAGCAGTATCCGTTGACACCACTGTGTATATTTTTTGACCACCCCCACTATTTTCATCAATGGTCGCTGCCTCGTTTCCTGACTCAATAGTTGGAGCAACTAAATCAACTAGCACAATGATCGCGGGACTAATCGCCTCTTCGCCGACTTGACTTGTTACCAGTATATTGCCACCACCTACAGCCTCGATAACTAACAGCGGTAGAGTAACCTCAATACTACCCTGTGCGCTGAGGGTCTGTGCTTCAACTGTGGTAGTAAAGGTTTCATTACCCCAAGCAATGGTAACAACATCACCTGACGCAACGTTTTTTACTAAAATACTAACGCCGCTTTGTGCTTCGGCTAAGTTAATACCATCAGTAACGTTTCTCAGATCCCCATTCACTGAGATATACGGCGGTTCAATGATAGCATTCTCTAACTTCGCCTTATCGCCATTCACCCCTTCAGAAAAAGCTTCAACCCCGTCATTAAGTAATTGAACCCCTTGTTGGCTAATAGCAAGTGAACCATCCTCTTGTATACTAATGGCTTCTTCCAATGAATCTAAACTATTACTTGCACTACCTGACTTGACGTCTATACCCGATAACGTTGCCAACACTTCACCATAATGCTCTTGCGCATTAATACCATCGCCTGGTTGGTATTCTTCTTCAACCACGGTGATAACTGGCGCAGTAATATCTTCTACACCAAATAATTTAGCAATTTGTGCATTGACAGCGACGTTTTCTTCGGTAATAGGTGCTTCAGCTGTGGGGATATCAACGATACCCGCTTGCCTAACCGCTAACTCTGTTAACGGGGTGATACTTAAATGCACATCACCGTTACCGTCTGCTTCAGACATGGCTCGAAGTGGCTCACCTAAGCTGGTTAATTGATTTGTTGCTTCGTCAAGGTAATCACCTCCGTCACCATTGCCGTCGATAAGCTTAGCTAAAATAGGTCCTTGGTAGCCGTTAGTGATAGTAAAACTTACATCACCAGTAGAGAAATCATGTAACTTGCTCACCAGTAAATTACCGTCTTTGTCGTATAACTCAACGGTGACGATAGATGAAAATGGCCCCGCAGCTGCAGCTAGCGTAACCACATAAGCTGCAGACGAGGAGCTTCCTGATGAAACCACTCCCGCCATAGCGCCCCAACCACCAATAATACCCCACTGCCCTGCACTTAAATCATCTCCAGTCGACCAGACAATGCCTTCATCAATACCTTCGTTAGCGCCGCCTTTTAGCGTTAATACTTCTACATCAAGCGCACCTTCTGTCGCAAGAGGCGCAAACGCCACAATGCTATCCTCAATATAAAAATCTCCAATCGTCGCAACCACTTGTTCGTCAACATAAATTTCTAATTGATCGCCCTTGCGTTTCAGTATCAGGTTTTCAGGTGTTTGACTTGATTTACTGTCAATCAAGGTATAAGTGCTATTAGCTTGTGCTTGAAATAATTCGATAGCACCAATGACATGTTCAATAGTTTGTCCGTTAGGGCGGTGTTCAAGTAGGGTAAATGACATGATATTCCTTCATATTATAAGAATAAAAACTAACAAAAACGATAGTTAATGTGATAAAGATGGCGAGAATAAATTTAATCGAATGATTATATGGGACTCACCTTACATAAAAAACAATATCAACTAAATGACGGGTATAAACAGAGTTCCGATAAAAACAAGGCTATATATTTAATAGAGCCTTGTTATATTACAATCTTAAATAGGGTTATTTATTGTATGGAGAGCAAGCGATTGAGCTTTGCTTCAAGACTTGCCAGTTTTTCTTTCATTTGAGCATATTCCAATTTAAGTTGCTCAATATCAATATCTTTTTGTTTTAACTTATTATTCAATGCTTGTATTGAGGTTAGCGCAACCCCTAAGCCATCAACTGTTGCGATACTGTCTGTTGTTTCACCATTTAAGCCAAAGGTCGCTTGAAAGTCTTCGGCCATTGGCCCGATATGCAAAACAGAGTTATCATCAACTTTATAGGACCAGATAGAAATAGGAAGCGAGCTGACTTTTTCCAGAATATCGGCGCCATCTACCGCCGAGTATATATCCTTAACATATTTACTTGATTTTAGTGATCCAACACATTTAGTGTCATCTAATGCGCAAATATCACCAGTAGCAACCAACTTGCCTGTTTTATCCATGGTTAATAAAGTACTGCCTCCGTTGTAAGCAAAAGATAAGACATCGTTGTCATTTTTTATATCCCACGGATCCCACGAATTGCTTGAACCGCCGCCCCCAGCTGAACTTAGACAGACCTCGGATCCACTTTTCATTGTACAAACATCCTCGGTTGCCACTAACTTGCCAGCATCGGATAGGGTTAATACGTTTGTTATCAAAGGGTCTGCTGCATTTTCATCATGCCTATAAACTTTAAACACACTAGTTGTTGTATCGTTGGTATCTCGTCCTAGCCCTACACCTACCTTCCATGTTTCATCTGGTTTATCCGAATTTTTAAAGGCAAGTAAACTAGCTCCCTTATTTTTCAAGGTCATAAGGGTTCGTTCAGCTGTAGTCGCGTTATTCTCCTCAATCATCAGCGCTGTAGTCCCTGTAGCTCCTGAAACATGTAAAGAAGCGGTAGGCACATTAGTCCCAATGCCAACCAACCCAGCTGCATTTATATCAAAATAAGAAGTAGCTGCATCAGTGCTTTTCACTTCAAAACGCCCAACAGGGAAAGGGGTGCCAATGCCAACATTGCCAGTTGCATCGATAGTAAAACGGGAGATGCCGCCAGTGGTTTGCACATCAAACAAACCCTTTGGCAAAAAGCCATTATCAATATTAATGCCCACCCAGGAAACTGGGGAGACCAAAAAAGCATGGTTGTTGCCATTGGCAGAATGGGCGATATCAAATTGGCCATCAGGTGTGTCGGTCTCAAAACCAACGTCACCATCGAAATCCACAAAGATACTGTCATTGGGCGCGTTGGGTCGAATTCTAAACGGCAAGATTTTGTCATTAGTAACATCACGAACAAAAAAGTTGGTTTCATTACCGCCTACATCCCAAACTTGCGTGGTAAAACCTGCGGTGCCATCCTGCTCTAATCTTAAAGTGGGTGTATTGCCGCCCTTTATAACTAGATCGACCAGCGGAGTGGTAGTTCCTAAACCAATATTGCCACTAGCAGATACGTAAAGACTTTCGTTAGGTGCACTTGCTAGAATGGTAAAAGGCGTAGTGCCTGCATCAATATCTTCAATACCAAACCAATTTGCACCACCGTTGAGGCTATCATTGACGGTAATTTGCCAATCATTGGTAGGAAAAGAAGATGAGCTACTGGTATCCATAAATTTAATGCGAAGATTATTTTCTTTTAAACGGATAGTATCAAAACCAAAACTCTCACCATTGACACAATCCAAACCGGTACATATGCTGCCGACCACAACAAGATCATCTTGAATTTGTTGATCTGCTTGCACCGCACTATTTACAGCCAGCATGCCAAACAGTATTGAACCGGCTGGGATTAAATATTTTTTTATTCTGTTCATTTTTACTCCGGTTTTTTTACTTTTTTTACTTTTTTTAAAATACGGGGATTTTAAAAAAGCTAAAGCTGATTCACTTTTGCGCTATTTTACATTTTTTTTAAAAAAAATCACTGATTTTAATGGCTTTTTTATTTTTATTTAGGTGTTGTTTTGTTTGAACTGAAGTGACAATTACTATAACATTTGTAATTTAGAACTATAAAATTAGTTATGTTTTATAGTTTTTCTATTTTCTATTTTCTATTTTCTATTTTCTATTTATAGTGAAAGGGCCTTTTCAATGCATAAGAAGAACAAAATGAGTTTTCATCATATTCCCTTTAAAAAGATGTTCAAGCGTGTCAATTGTTTCTTTATTATCGGCTTGTTTTCTGTCACAGCCATTTCAGCTACCGCTGCCACGGTTAAAGGGGGTGTTAACGGCATCCTCGTTTCCGCATTACCAAGCAATACCCATTCAGTAAAACTTAACGGCGTTAATGGCCTTAATTTAACAGATGATCATGGTAGCTTTTCTCATGATGACGGCTTTGTTGATGGTCAGTATAGTTATCAGATATTAGCCAGTGTCACGTTATCGCAAGGTATTGATCATACTAAGTCACTGAATAATGGCAGAGACCCGTCGGCAAAACCGGCAAAAGAAGGTGTTAAAATTATTAACAGTGGTAACTTTCGTATTATCAATGGCCTAGTAGTCACGGCTAAAGCAAAAGAAAACTCGTTACTGCGAGCTAAAAAATAAAGTATGCCTTAGCAGGTAAAGTGGTTTATTCACCCCTAGATTTTTGCTTACGCGGCCTGCGTGGTAAGCAAGAATGTTAACGTTACTATTATCGAAATCAATAACGAAGCATAAAGCGTTTCTAAACCAGCCCTGCGGGGACGTATTTTCAAGTGGCTTGGGTATAGATCCCGACTACCATAATAAAGCGTATCAACAATGATCTCTGTATTAAATAAGCGTAAATTTTTAACTATGACGGCTAGTAAAGCATTAGTGACTAAACGAGTTACTCGGTGTTTTTTATTATTGTTTTCATTATTTTTTTCATTATCGAGTATGGCTATTGGACCTGTTATAACCGCGATTAGCGGCCCAAACAGTGGTAGTTACACCAATAATGATAGCCTAGAGTTTGTTGTCTCTTTTTCTCAACATGTCACTTATACCCCCCCTGCTGACTCTGCCAGCGCTTACTTAATACTGTCGCTGGATTCAGGCAAAGCCTATGCGCAATATAAGCATAGTAACAATAATAAAGTGACCTTTAGCTATACCCCAAGCCTGAACGATTTTGATTTTAACGGTATTGACCTTGCTGGTTTTTATCAATTTGAAGTAAAAAATAGTTTTGGGGAAAGCAGTTTATTAAGCTTAAATAACATTGCTAACCTGTCAGGCATGTCAGGGATTGTTATTGAACATAGTAATGTCGCCGAATTACCTACCGCCAATACTTCGTCAACTACTATATTGTCAACCAATAACAAACAGTCTTTTAGCTTACGCTGGGGTCGGATCTCAACTCTGGCTATCACTGGTGGTACGCCACAATTAGCTATTAGAATAAATGATAACCCTTATATGCTTGACGGTGTCGCCAGTACTCAGGGAAAAATTAATTTCAGTTATACGGCAAACAATAATACCGATGATGTGCAGGTTGAAAGTTTTAGGCTTAATAATGCCATTATTACTGGCTCTACCGACAGCAGCGAAGATAGCAATAACGGTAAGCATCTGTTAAGTGTCACCAATACAAATTTTGTTAACAGCGCTCAAACCTCCCAGGTCAGATTGGTTAGTGATAATTCTTCGGTGACCTTACTTGATGAAACGCTTATACCCCACGTTATCGCTGTTGATGTGCCAATAGCCGCTGATTATACTCGTGGTGATACCGTTGATTTTACCGTTCACTTTGATCAAGCTGTTCAAGCGGTCGATACGGCGACAACGCATTTACGTATTAAACTTGATAATGAAAGAACGGTATTGGCCAATTATATCTTACCTTCTGACAATTCTGCTGAAGACTCTTCTAACGACTTTGCTGAAGATAATACCCAGTGGAATTTTAGTTATACCTTAACCAGTGATGATCTTGATGTTGACGGCATAGAGCTGGTCGCACTTGAATCGGCGGGTGGTTATATTGATGGCACAAATACTTACCTGTTTAGCGATTGGCAGGCGTTAGCATTAACCAATATAGGCGATCTTACTGGGGTAACTTTTAACCTTACTCATATACTGCAGGTATCGAGTATTACTCTGCCAGAAAAAGCCAGTTATGTTGCCGGCGAAACGATTAACTTCACTCTTAACTTTACTAAAAACATTACGCTCACAGGGTCTCCGTTACTTTATTTAACCGTAGGCAATAGGCAAGTTATCGCGCAATATGTCAGTGGCAGTGGTACTTCAGCGCTGGTATTTAGTTATCAACTTATTGACGATCTTGCCGATGCCAAAAATATTAGCGTCACGAGTTTACTGCTCAATGGGGCAACGTTAGTTGCGGATAATAAGCCCAATACCGCTATTATTGCGGTGAAATTACCCGCTCAAAATACCGATGTGCTGACCCCAAGCCAGCCAAATACTGTTATTATCGCAGAAGACAGCAGCACTAAACTGACACTGTTAGCTGACTTTTTAGCCGATTCCTTATCTGATAATACCGGCATTGACAACAACACAGACGCACTGGTGATCGCTATTATCATCCCTCCAACTCATGGTGAACTGGTTATTAATGACGACGACACAGTTACCTATAGCCCATTAAGCAATTATGTCGGCAATGATAGCTTTATCTACCGCATAGACAATAATGAGGGCAACGTTTCAAATCCGATCGAGATGGCCATCAATGTCACGCCAGTTAATGATAAGCCAATCGCCAACACTGATACCATTGAGGTAACAGAAGGCCAGTCGGTATTCATTAATGCCTTAGTTAATGACACTGATATTGATAACGATAAATTGACTTTAGTGAGTGCCACCGCCGATCGCGGCACTGTCACCATTGAAAATAATCAGCTAAATTATCAAGCGATTGCAAACTATATTGGCTCGACTACGATAAGTTACACCCTGACTGATAATATGGGTGGCACCGCTCAAGCAAGCGTGAATATTAGCTTGCTGGTTGATTCACAGTTGCAAGAGCCTCCCGTGGTAGTGACGCCAGCTCCGCTGAATGTCAAGGCAACGGCACTTTATAGCCGTGTCGATCTAGGTATTACCACGGCGACAGATCGTTTTGGTAACGCCCTGCCAGTATTACTCGATGGTAAGCCATTTTTCAAAGCAGGGATTAACTTTGCCCTGTGGCAGGCCGAAGATCCCTCAGGCCTCACCAGCAGTGCTACGCAGCAGATTAATATTCATCCGCTGATTTCACTCAGTAGCGATCAAACGGTAGTTGAAGGTAGCCAAGTAACGGTAACCGTATTGCTCAATGGCGACTCGCCCGTGTACCCGTTAACCATACCTTACACTGTCAGTGGTAGTGCCAGCCAAGGGTTAGATCATAATTTGTCTGCTGGCTCGATCGTTATTGAGTCTGGTAGACAGGGTGAGATCCGCTTTACTGTATTGGCCGATGAAGACAATACTGAAAGCAATGAAGAGATCATTATTACCCTCAATGCTGGTGTTAATGCCGATTTGAATCTTGGCAGCAAAATAAGTCATAAAATTCTGATCGCGACACAAAATGTTGCACCGACACTGGCGTTAACTGTGCTGCAAAACACTATTGAAACGTTAACCGCAAGCCGCGCCGATGGCTTGGTGACGGTAAACTTATCAGTGAGTGATGCCAATAAAGACGATAGCTATAGTATCGACTGGAGCACCAGTGATAGTGTACTGGTAGACCTATCAATCGATGAGCTGAGTTTTAGCTTTGATCCGGCTAGTTTAGCCGATGGCCTGTACCGTATTAGGGCTCAGGTTACTGACTCTCATGGCTTAACTGATATCGGTTTAGCCGCTATCAAAGTCATTGCAGCATGGCCAATCTTAACGACAGCGGATAGCGATGGTGATGGCATTGCTGATAACGAAGAGGGTTACCGAGATCAAGACGGTGACGGTATTCCAGATTATCAAGATGCCATTGCCGCAAATAATGTTATCCCGGCCAAAGGAGATGATCAGCAGCAGTTCTTGGTGGAAGCTGATCCCGGCGTTCGTTTGCAGTTAGGTAATATAGCCTTACTCAATGATAATGCCGGTATTCAAATTGAGGTCGACGATTTGATCGCTGATAATAATGCTGAAAATATTGGTGGTATTTTCGACTTTATCGCCAATGGCTTGCCTGAGCCGGGTCAAAGCTACAATATTGTCTTACCACAATATAGTGCCATACCAGATGGCGCAGTACTAAGAAAGTATATCGAGGATGAGCTAAGCGAGGCGCGCTGGATAAACTTTATTGAAATAGCCGATAGCGATGTGATCCGCTCAGCCAAAGGTGAGCGCGGTTTCTGTCCGCCACCAGGCAACAACAGCACATGGACAGCAGGTTTAACCGAAGGCGACTGGTGTATACAAATCACCTTAAGAGATGGTGGCCCGAACGATGATGATGGCGTTGAAAATGGCGTCATTATTGATCCCCTAGGAATGGCCGTTATCATAAGTAATAATCATGCCCCTGAAGCGGTCGACGATAGCGTTGATGTCACAAGAAATAGCAACCAGCTAATAATAACAGTGCTAAATAATGATCTCGATGCAGACATGGATACGCTCAGCTTAACCAGTGCTAATGCCAATTTAGGCGTAACAGATATCCACAATGGCGATATCTTATATACACCACCAACGGATTATATTGGCAGTGATCATGTTATTTATAGCATCAGCGATGGTAATGGCGGTAGCGCAACAGCGACCGTGACCGTGCTTATAGCAGATAACAATCAATTGCCGCTGGCACTAGACGATAATGCCAGTACCAATGATATCACCGATATTATTATCGATGTGCTGACCAATGACACTGATGCCGATGGCGATACCTTAGTCATTGATAGTGCGAGTACCAGCCAAGGTAGCGTGCAAGTAATTGACAACCAACTGCATTATCAGCCGGAATTGGGACATATAGGCAGTGTGCGTATAGAGTACATTATCAGCGATGGTCAGGGCGGACTCAGCGGTGGCGTAGTGCGACTGGATATTACTGAGAGCGAGCAAGCTAGCGAGGCTAAAAACAGCTCGGGAGGCACCATGGCAGGCATAGTTATTATGCTGTTATTGCTCATAGGTATAAGAATTGCTGCTAGAGCTAACCGCATCAATGTAAAAATATAAAATTAACCTTTAATAAACTAAAGGATCTAGAATTTTTTTATTCTAGATCCTCAATGCTATGCTATGCAATGCAATGAAATTTTTCAACGGACTTGTCAACGGAATAAACAATGAACAAAAACAAACAGCCTTTATTTCGAGTATTTATTCTGCTTATCAGTTTAATTTTTAGCGTTAAACTCTATGCAGCACCACCGACTTTTTCAACCGCATTCAGTCCTGCCACTATTGGCCCGGGTAGTATTTCTACCCTGACTTATACCATTGATAATAGTGCCCAAACAGCCGGCGTCAGTGGCGTTACCTTTAGCAACACCTTGCCAACAGGGGTTACTGTTGCGAACCCGAGTAATGCAACAACCACCTGCCGTAACGGAAGTTTTATCGCAACGGCAGGCTCAAACTCAGTGGCATTTACTGATTATCGATTAGGGTCAGGTAATAGTTGTACACTCACACTGGATGTAACCAGCAGCACTTCAGGCACCCATACCAATACCACTGGCGCCCTTGCTACCAGTGCTGGCAGTGTCAGTGCAGCAAGCGCTAGTTTGACCGTAGATGCCTCTCGCCCTGGATTTAGCGCGGCATTTTCTCCGGCAAGCATTACGCCCGGCGCAACCAGTACCTTAACCTATACCATAGATAATTCAGCCAATGGTAGCGACGCACGTTTGGTGAAGTTTACCAATACCTTACCTACTGGGCTCACTATTTCATCTGCGCCGAATACGGCGACGACCTGTCAGAATCCGGTGCAGACTCTTGCCAATCCAGAAGAAAACGCTATTAGCTCAACAATTTTTTCCGTAACGATGGGTGAAACTTGCACTGTCAGTGTTGATGTTACCGCTAATACAGCAGGCACTTATTTAAATACCACGGGTGAGTTAAGCCAAAATGGTCGTAATCCAAGTGGCGTGGCAACCGCAGAGCTGGCGGTCGCCAATCCCTTTATCTACGCCGCTTTCCCCACCTCAGTGTCTCCGGGCACATCGGTACAATTAGCTTTTACCATCAGTAATAATATTGATAGAAGCAATGCGGCAACAGACATTACTTTTACCAATGATTTAAATGCAACGTTATCGGGATTAACCGCAACGGCATTACCTGCCGACGGGTTTTGCGGTAGCGGCTCTACCTTAACAGGCTCTTCAACCCTTACCATTGCCGGGGCAAACTTGATCTCAGGGTCGTCCTGTAGCTTTGAAGTAACGGTACTTATTCCTGCAAATGCAGCGGCGGGTACTTATACAAATACTAGCAGTACGGTAAATTTAACCTTAGGTTCGGCAACAACTAAGTCTAGCATCTCTAACAGCTTAGTGATAAAAAAAGCCCCCTCGCTTACCGCGCTTTTTATTGATGATCCCGTATCGGCTAGCGGTGATGTGACATTACGCTATACCCTAACCAATACAGATACAACCAATGAAGCCAGCGCAATGACTTTTACTGAGGAGATAAATTCGGTCGTTTCCGGAATGGTTGTTAAATCACCTGATAATGATAACTTCTGTGGTTTAGGCTCTACCATTGCTGCCAACACTGATTATTCTGGATTTACCTCTGTTGACGTTGCCGGTGCAAATTTAGTTGCAGGTGGCTCTTGTGCCTTCGATGTGATATTAACCATCCCAGCCGATGCTAGCCCCGGTAGCTATGCCCATTCAACCAGTTTGGTCAGTGCCTCTGTCAATGGTGAAACTGTATATGGCGCAGCGGCTACAGATAACCTGGTTATTACCGCAGCACCCAAATTATCCCTCGCTATTGTTGAAACCTCAGTTATTCCAGGCGCTACAGTCACAGCCGAGTTTACCCTTAATTACAGTGAAAATGCGACAGCCGGTGCCACAGCTGTTGGTTTTAGCCTTAATTTAGAAAGTGCCTTGACGGGTTTAACCTCATCCACGGCGACACAAAATGATATTTGCGGCACAGGCTCTAGCGTCAGTGGTACTTCAATATTGACTTTTAGTGGCGGCTCTTTGTCACCAGACACCCGTTGTACCTTCAGTGTCACATTACAGGTACCTGCGGGTGCCACCCCCGGTCTAATCACAGCGGTCAGTTCAGCGATCACGGCGACGACTTCAGGAAGTTCGGTAAAATCTGCGGCAGCATCAGATAGCTTGACTATTACAGGATTAACATTAGCTAAGTCTTTTATCGGTTCTCCTGCACTGCCGAGTTCGGCCCTGACACTAAGGTATACCATAAGCAATGCCGCTTCTGCCTCAACCGCTACAGATATCCAATTAAAGGATTACTTACACAAAGCTCTCCCTGGCTTGGCCGCAACTAGCCTGCCTTCATCGCCTTGTGGACCAAGTTCAGTATTGTCAGGAACAACTTCTTTAACATTTAGTGGTGGTGAACTTGCTCCCGGTGAGAGCTGTACTTTCGACATCCCGATATTAGCGCCTTCTGGCGCTTCCTCAGGCCTATATAATAGTGCCACCGAAGCAATGTATGCGACCATTAATGGTAATAATACCATTACGCCCGCAGCTAGCGCGATATTAACAATTGAACAATTAACGGTTCATCTTTCCAGTACAGCATCAAGCCCAACATCAGACAGCCCTATTCCTGTCAAGATTGACTTTAGCCGTGACGTGACTAATTTTGTCGCTGGTGATCTAGTTATTGGCAATGGTAGCACCAGTAATTTCTCCGGCTCAGGAAAATCTTACACCGCTGATATTACACCGACTGCCGATGGCTCGGTAACCATTGATCTTCCCGCCGATATGGTCGATGATGCGATAAGTGGTACGGTTAAAAATCCAGCCGCAACGCAACTGTCTTTGCAATTTAGCGCTACACCGGCCATTGCGACGCCCAGCCTAACTATTTCAGCGCCGAGTCAGACTAAAATCAACACCGGCCCGATCACTTATACGGTTACTTACACAGATGCAGAAAAAGTAAATTTAACCAGTAACCATATAACGTTAAATAAAACAGGCACCAATGCAACCATAACTGTAACCAATGGCAGCACAAATACCCCTACCGTTACCTTATCGGATATTTCAGGTGATGGTAGTTTAGGCATAAGTATTGGCGCAAGCTCAGCGCGTAATGATATCAATTCAGCGCCAGCAGTTGGACCTAGTACTGCATTTACAGTTGATAACACTAAAGCCAGTATTAGTATTACCGATACGGTTGCAGCTGCTGTTAATACAAGTTATACCGCAACCTTCACCTTTAGTGAGGATGTCACCGGCTTTGAACAATCAGATATTAGTGTAACGAATGCCAATTTAAGTAGCTTTTCAGCCAGCAATGCTAAAGTTTATACGGCAACGGTAACGCCGAACAATAATGGTGAAGTAACCTTAAATGTAGCGGGAGATGCTGCAGCAGACAGCGTTAACAATGGCAATACCGCGGCAACACAATACAGTGTCACTTATGACACAAGTAAACCCACGCTCAGCATCAGTGCCTCAAGCGTTCCGATCAATACGCCATTTACCGCCACCCTAACCTTCAATAAAGGTGTTACAGGCTTGGCGCAAGCAGACATTATTGCCACGAATGCCAGTTTAAGTAATTTTGTCAGCACTAGTGCTCTGATCTACACGGTAACCGTGACACCAACAGCCGATGGTACTGTGACCCTAAATGTAGCCGCCGATATCGCTCAAGATAGTGCTACTAATGGTAATACAGCGGCAACTCAATACAGTGTGCTTTATGAAACCCGCAAACCCACAGTCACCATCAGTGCCTCAAGCGTTCCGGTCAATGCACCATTTACCGCCACCTTTACCTTGAGTGAAGCGGTCACAGGTTTTACTTTAGCCGATATTATCGTTGCCAATGGCAGTGCCAGTAATTTCGCTGGTAGCGCCAATGTTTATACCGCAACGATTACCCCTGCTGCAGATGGTATAGTCAATGTCGATGTCGCAGCCGATGTGGCAAAGGACAGTGCCGGTAATAATAACAGTGCGGCAACGCAATACAATGTCACTTATGATGCCACAGTGCCAACGTTGGTGATCAGTAGTGATACCGCCAACCCCACTAATACTAGCTTTACTGCAACCTTTACCTTGAGTGAAGCATTTACAGGCTTTGCCTTAGCAGATATTACCGTTACCAATGGTCATGCCAGTAACTTCACCGGTAGTGGCAGTGTTTATACGGCAACGATTACTCCCACTGTAGATGGTGTAGTGAGTGTCGATGTGGCTGCCGATGTAGCACAGGACAGTGCCGGTAATAATAACAGTGCCGCAACGCAATACAGTGTCAGTTATGATGTCACAGTGGCAACGTTGGTGATTAGTAGTGATGCCTCCACTCCCACTAATACCAGCTTTACCGCTACCTTTACCTTCAGTGAAGCAGTCACCGGCTTTGCCTCAGCAGATATTGTCGTTGCCAATGGCAGTGCCAGTAACTTCGCTGGTAGCGACAGTATTTATACCGCAACGATCACCCCTAGTGCAAGTGGTGCGATGAGTGTCGATGTGGCAGCCGATGTAGCACAGGACAGTGCTGGTAATAATAACAGTGCGGCAACCCAATACAGTATCACTTCTGATGTCACCCAACCCACAGTCACCATCAGTGGCTCAGGCGTTCCGGTCAATGCGCCATTTATCGTCACTTTTACCTTCAGTGAAGCGGTCACTGGCTTTGCCTTAGCAGATATTAGCGTTACCAATGGTCATGCCAGTAATTTCGCCGGTAGTGGCAGTGTTTATACCGCAACGATCATCCCTACTGCAGATGGTGTAGTCAATATCGATGTCGCAGCCGATATCGCACAGGACAGTGCCGGTAATAATAACAGTGCCGCAACCCAATACAGTGTTACTTATGATGTCACAGTACCAACGTTGGTGATCACCAGTAATGCCAACACCCCCACCAACACCAGCTTTACTGCGACCTTAATCTTCAGTGAAACAGTTACAGGCTTTGCTTTAGCCGATATTAGCATTGCCAATGGTCATGCCAGTAACTTCGCTGGTAGTGGCAGTGTTTATACCGCAACGATCACCCCTACTACAGAGGGTTTAGTGAGTGTCGATGTGGCCGCTGATATCGCACAGGACAGTGCCGGTAATAATAACAGTTCCGCAAGCCAATACAGTGTTACTTATGATGTCACAGTGCCAACATTGGTGATCAGTAGTAATACCAGCAACTTCACTAATACCAGCGTTACTGCAACCTTTACCTTTAGTGAAACGGTCACAAGCTTTGCTTTAGCCGACATTACCGTTGCCAATGGCAGTGCCAGTAACTTCGCTGGTAGTGGCAGTGTTTATACCGTAACGATTACCCCAGCTGCAGAGGGTGTAGTCAATGTCGATGTCGCAGCCAATGTCGCACAGGACAGTGTAGGTAATAATAACAGTGCCGCAAGTCAATACAGTATCACTTATGATATCACCCAACCCACAATCACCATTAGTGGTTCAAGCGTTCCGGTCAATGCGCCATTTACCGCCACTTTTACCTTGAGTGAAGCGATCAGCGGCTTTACCTTAATAGATATAACCGTTACCAATGGTCATGCCAGTAATTTCGCCGGTAGTGGCAGTGTTTATACCGCAACGATCAACCCTACTGCAGATGGTGTAGTCAATGTCGATGTGGCAGCCGATGTCGCACAGGACAGTACCGGTAATAATAACAGTGCCGCAACGCAATACACGGTTAACTATGATCATACAGTGCCAACGTTGGTGATCAATAGTGATGCCAACAACCCCACTAATATCAGCTTTACTGCGACCTTTACCTTGAGTGAAGCGGTCACCAACTTTGCCTTAGCCGATATTACTGTGACCAATGGTCATGCCAGTAATTTTGCCGGTAGTGGCAGTGTTTATACCGCAACGATCACCCCTACTGCGGATGGTGTAGTCAATATCGATGTCGCAGCCGATGTAACACAGGACAGTGCCGGTAATAATAACAGTGCCGCAACGCAATACAGTGTCACTTATGATGTCACAGTGCCAACGTTGGTGATCACTAGCAACGCCAGCAACGCCACTAATACCAGCTTTACTGCCACCTTTACCTTGAGTGAAGCAGTCACCGGCTTTGCCTTAGCCGATATTACCGTTGCCAATGGGTATGCCAGTAATTTCGCTGGTAGTGGCAGTGTTTATACCGCAACGATCACCCCTACTACAGATGGTGTAATGAGTGTCGATGTCGCAGCCGATGTAGCACAGGACAGTGCCGGTAATAATAACAGTACCGCAACCCAATACACTGTCACTTATGATGTCATTGTACCAACGTTGGTGATCAGTAGTGATGCCGCCAACCCCACTAATACCAGCGTTACTACTACCTTTACCTTCAGTGAAGCGGTCAACGGCTTTGCCTTAGCCGATATTACTGTTACCAATGGTCATGCCAGTAACTTCACCAGTAGTGGCAGTGTTTATACCGCCACAATTATTCCTGCTGCGGATGGTGTGGTGAATATCGATGTGGCCGCCGATGTAGCACAGGACAGTGCCGGTAATAATAACCGTGCTGCAAGCCAATACAGTATAACGTCTGATATCACCCAACCCACGATCACCATCAGTGGCTCAGCCGTTCCGATCAATGCACCATTTACCGCCACTTTGACCTTGAGTGAAGTGGTCACCGGCTTTGCCTTAGCAGATATTACCGTTACCAATGGTCATGCCAGTAATTTCGTCGGTAGTGGCAGTGTTTATACCGTAACAATCACCCCTATTGAAAATGGTGTGGTCAATATCGATGTCGCAGCTGATGTAACACAGGACAGTGCCGGTAATAATAACAGTGCGGCAACACAATACAATGTCACTTATGATGCCACAGTGCCAACGTTGGTGATCACTAGCAATGCCAGCACCCCCACCAAAGCCGGCTTTACTGCAACCTTTACCTTCAGTGAAGCGGTCACTGGCTTTGCCTTAGCAGATATTACCGTTGTAAATGGTCATGCCAGTAATTTCGCTGGTAGCGCCAATGTTTATACCGCAACGATCACCCCTACTACAGATGGTGTAGTGAGTGTCGATGTCGCCGCCGATGTAACACAGGACAGTGCCGGTAATAATAACAGTGCGGCAACGCAATACAGTGTCACTTATGATGCCACAGTGCCAACGTTGGTGATCAGTAGTGATACCGCCAACCCCACTAATACCAGCTTTACCGCGACCTTTACCTTCAGTGAAACGGTCAGCGGTTTTGCCTTAACAGATATTACTGTTGCCAATGGCAGCGCCAGTAACTTCGCCGGTAATGGCCGTGTTTATACCGCAACGATGACCCCTGCTGAAAATGGTGTGGTGAGTGTCGATGTGGCAGCTGATGCGGCACAGGACAGTGCCGGTAATAACAACAGTGCCGCAACGCAATATACGATTAACTATGATGCCACAGTGCCAACGTTGGTGATCAGTAGTGATGCCGCCACCCTCACTAACACCAGCTTTACCGCGACCTTTACCTTGAGTGAAACGGTTATAGGCTTTGCCTTAAGAGATATTACCGTTACCAATGGCAGTGCCAGTAATTTCGCCGGTAGTGGCAGTGTTTATACCGTACTGATTACCCCTGCAGCAAATGGTGCAGTGACTGTTGATGTCTCAGCCGACGTAGCACAGGACAGTGCCGGTAATAACAACAACGCGGCAACGCAATACAGTGTCACTTATGATGTCACAGTACCAACGTTGGTGATCAGTAGTGATGCCGCCAACGACACTAATACCAATTTTACTGCAACCTTTACCCTCAGTGAAGCAGTCACAGACTTTGTTTTAGCAGATATTACCGTGACCAATGGTCATGCCAGTAATTTCGCCGGTAGTGGCAGTGTTTATACCGTAACGATCACCCCTAGTGCAAATGGCGTGGTGAGTGTCGATGTGGCAGCCGATGTGGCACAGGACAGTGCCGGTAATAATAACAGCGCGGCAACGCAATACACGATTAACTACGATCATACAGTACCAACGTTGGTGATCAGTAGTGATACCGCCAACCCCACTAATACCAGCTTTACCGCGACCTTTACCTTCAGTGAAGCGGTTAACGACTTTGTCTTAACAGATATTACCGTTACCAATGGTCATGCCAGTAATTTCGCTGGTAGTGGCAGTGTTTATACCGCAACGATCACCCCTACTGCAGATGGTATAGTGAGTGTCGATGTGGCAGCTAATGTAGCACAGGACAGTGCCGGTAATAATAACAGTGCCGCAAGCCAATACACGATTAACCATGATCAAACAGTGCCAACATTGGTGATCAATAGTAATGCTACCAACCCCACCAACGCTAGCTTTACCGCGAGCTTTACCTTCAGTGAAGCGGTTACAGGTTTTACTTTAACAGATATTAACGTTGCTAATGCAAGTGCCAGTAACTTCGCCAGTAACGGCAATGCTTATACCGCAACAATTACCCCAAGTACTCTTGGCGTGGTGAGTGTCGATGTTGCCGCTAGTGTGGCTCAGGACAGTGCCAGTAATAATAACAGCGCGGCAACACAGTACACGGTTAATTATGATCCCACGGTGCCAACGTTAGTGATCAGTAGTAATGCTAGCACTATCACTAATACCAGCTTTATCGCTACCTTTACTTTTAGTGAAGCGGTCACGGGCTTTGCTTTAGCTGATATTACCGTTGCAAATGGCAGTGCTAGTAATTTATCAGCTAGTGGCAATGTTTACAGCGCAACGATCACCCCTGCTGCAGATGGTGTAGTAAGTGTCGATGTGCCAGCCAATGTGGCTATCAATCTTGCCGGCAATAATAACGCTACTGCGCTTCAATATGCGATTAACTATGATGCGACTATGCCAACATTGGTGATCAGTAGTGATGCCATCAACCCCACTAATGCCAGCTTTACCGCTGCCTTTACCTTTAGTGAAGCGGTCACAGACTTTTTCTTAGCAGATATTATTCTTGTTAATGCTACTGCTAGTAATTTCGCCGGTAGTGGTAGTGTTTATACCGCAACGATTACCCCTATTGCAGATGGTGTGGCGAGTGTCGATGTGGCAGCTAATGTAGCACAGGACAGTGCTAGCAATAATAACAGTGCCGCACTTCAATATACGGTTGACTATGATGTTACATTACCAACTGTCACGCTTAGCAGTGATGCAACGCCACAGTCGATAACTGGTTTTACTTTAACAATTACCTTTAGTGAAGAGGTCAGTGGTTTTACTATTGATGATATTTCGTTAAGCAGTGGTAACTTGAGTACCCTTACCCAAGAAGGTGCTGTATATACGGCACTAGTGACACCAGAAGTGGAAATTATCGATATAAGCATTGATGTGCTTGCCGGTGTTGCCCAGGATGCTAGCGGTAACGATAACAGCGTGGCCGCTGCGCTTGAAATACATTTAGATAACACGGCACCTAAGCTGGTATCAAGCTCGCCAAGCCATCAAAATACCGAAGTGATAATTAACGATTTAACTATTCTATTAAACTTTAATGAAGCAATTGAACTACAAACTAATTTTGGCGTAATTGAGTTGGTTGATCTCAGTGATAACACGATTGCTGAAAGCTTAGATTTAGCTAGTTCAAGCCCGCAAGTCACTATAAACAATAACACAGCTACGCTTGATTTCAACAACACCTTAATACCAGATAGACAGTATGGTTTACGTGTTAGTGATACGGTATTTGCCGATATATATGCTAATGCTTTTAGCGGCTTGAGTGAGAGCCAATTGATCTTCATTACGGTAAATAATGCACCTGTAACCACGAGCGATGAAGCCAGTGTTGATGAAGATGGCTCAGTTGCCATTGCAGTGCTAGATAACGACAGCGATAGCGAGGGTTTCTTAACAGCGTCAAGTGTTACCGTAGTAGATAAGTCAACTAATGGCCAAACCAGCGTTAATACCGCCAATGGTGTTATTACCTATACGCCTGCGGCTGACTTCAATGGTAGTGATAGCTTTTCCTATCAGGTATCCGATTTCCAGGGTGCTACCTCTGCGGTTACTCAAGTGATTGTCACCATTAATGCTCAAAATGATTTACCGGTACTGGCTAATGATCTGCAGGTAACGGAAGAAGATATGACGGTGATCATTAATGTACTGGCAAATGATACCGATATTGATGATAGCTTAAACAGCAACAGCTTAGTCCTAGTTACCGAGCCGGTTAATGGTGAAGCACAAGTAATTGACGGCCAAATTAGCTATACACCCGTCGCCGACTTTAATGGTAGCGATAGCTTTACCTATAGAGTCGCTGATAGCACAGGTGCCTTCGGCGAGGCTGCGACCGTTACCCTTAATATAAGCGGTAGCAATGATGCACCAGTGGCAATTGACGATGCTATCACTACCAATGAGGATACTGGCGTTACACTCAATGTCTTGACTAACGATAGCGATATTGACAGTGAGTTAGATGCCACCAGCATCAGCATTATTACTTCCGCCCAACATGGTGCAATCAATATTGATGCCGTCACTGGTGACATTCTCTACACCCCAAATGAGCACTTTAATGGTAGCGATCACTTTGGTTATGTCGTTAAAGATTCTTTGGATGCCACCTCCAATGAGGCTGCAGTCAAGATCACAGTCATCAGCGTGAACGATGCACCAGTAGCAAATGATGATATTGTGGTATTACAAGAGGATATATTGCACCTTATCAATGTATTGGGTAATGATACCGATGTTGAACAAGGTATCGATGCCAGTACTGTCACCCTAGTTAGCCAGCCAGAGCAAGGTCAGGTTAGTCTGGACTCACAAAGCGGAAAGTTCAGCTATACGCCAGCAGCTAATTTCTTTGGTGATGACAGCTTCAGCTACCGCGTAGAAGACAGCGAAGGTGGTCTATCCAATATTGCCAACGTGCGCTTAACCGTACAAAGCGTGAATGATTTGCCTATTGTAAACCCTGATTCTTTTATCATTGCAGAAGACGGCGATTCAAATTTAGCTATCTTAGCCAATGATGCCGATATTGATGGGGTTTTAGATACAAGTACCCTTGCTATCATAACGACTGTGGCTCATGGTAAACTTGTCGACAATAACGATGGCACAGTAAACTATACGCCAGTAAGCAACTACGTCGGTAACGACAGCTTCAGCTATAGCGTAGCTGATAATGAAGGTGGTGTTTCTAACGAAGTAGAGGTAACCATTAGCATAACTTCGGTCAACGATGCTCCTGAATTTACTTCAGATGCCATTACCCAAGTTGATGAAGATAACCTTTACAGTTACAGCATTGTGGCGGTCGATATTGACACGCAAGATATCAGTATTAGCGATAACTTAACCATCACAGGAAAGTTACCACAATGGTTAAACTTAACTGATAATAGTGACGGTAGCGCATTGTTAACGGGTACACCAGATAACAGCCAGGTGGGTGATCATGTGATCAGCCTGATGGTAACCGATAGTGGCAATATTACTGATATTCAAGTATTCACTTTAGTGGTTAACAATATCAATGATGCACCAATTGCCGATAATATAGCATTAACCTTAGACGAAGACACTCAGGTGAGCATTACGCCAACCGCCAGTGATGCCGATCTGAATAACCTTACTTTTAGTGCGCAAACACAACCCCTAAATGGCCAGCTAGATACTAGCGGTGAGCAATGGATCTATACGCCCAATGCGAACTTCCATGGGGTTGATAGTTTTAACTACATTGCCGAAGATAATATCAGCCACTCCGAAGTGGCAACCGTCAGTATCGAAGTACGCCCAGTTAATGATGTGCCATTTGCTCAAAATGATTTTGCCCACTTGGATGAAAATACCAGTGTGAGTATAAAACTGCTCGGCAATGACCGCGATGTTGACGGCAATATCGCCAGCATTGAGATTATAGAGCAGCCCGCCTCAGGCGAGTTAATCCTTAGCCCTGATAACAGCATACTTTATACTCCGGTCTTTGGTTTTGATGGTAACGTCAGCTTTAGTTATCAAGTCATTGATGATCTAGGAGCCAGTTCAGAGATTGCCTTAGTCAATATTACTGTAACAAATACCAATACAGCGCCAACCATCAGCGGTAAGCCACAAACCTCTGTGCTTAGTGGTGATGAATATAACTTTATGCCAAGTGTTGAAGATCTTGATGGCGATACATTACGCTTTACCATTAGTAATAAACCTGACTGGACAAGCTTTGACAAAGCAACTGGCGCATTAACCGGGCAACCCAACAATAACAATGTGGCTAATTACACAAATATTGTAATTTCGGTCACCGACACTACCACTGAGACAGCCAGTTTAACCGCTTTCAATATTGAGGTATTGAGTCTTGATAAAACCCCTGTTGCCGATGCCCAACAGATCACGGTGCTAGAAGATAGCCTTGCTACCATAACTCTAACGGGTACTGATCCTAATGGTGATAGTTTAACTTATATGCTTATCAAACAGCCGATAAACGGTATTTTGTCTGGTAGACTACCCGAGCTAACTTATACGCCAAATGAAAACTATGCAGGAACAGATAGCCTTAGCTTTAGCGTTACCGACGGAGAGTTTACCTCTCAAGAGCAAACTATTAGTATTGTCGTAACACAGGTGAACGATGCACCACTGGCTGAAAATGATACCATTAGTGTGATCGAAGGCCAATCGGCGTTGATTGATCCCTTAGCTAATGATAGTGATATTGATGGCGATGAATTAACTTTAGTTAACGCAACCGCTGGGCGCGGCAGTGTGACGATTGAAGATAATAAACTCAGCTATCAAGCTATTGCTAATTTTGTTGGTGAAACCCAAGTATCTTATACTATTACCGACAATATGGGTGAAACCGCTCAGGCAAGTGTCAACATCAACCTACTGGTTGATCAGTTATTGGTCGATCCACCCGTCGTTATTGCACCGCAAGAGCTGATCTTAAACGCAACAGCACTGTATACCCGAGTCAATTTAGGCGTTGCCAACGCGACCGACCGCTTTGGTAATCCCCTGCCCGTATTTCTCGATGGTACCCCATTTTACCAACCCGGTATTAACTTTGCGATTTGGAAAGCAGAAGATGCCTCCGGACGCACAGCCAGTGTAAAGCAAAGGGTGAATATACATCCACTGATATCACTGGGCAACAATCAGACCGTGACTGAGGGTGATCTGGTAACCGTGGAGGTATTACTTAATGGTGAATCGCCAGTTTACCCATTGACCATACCTTATACGGTGAGCGGTAGTGCCGGTGAAGAGCTCGATTATGACCTGTCCGATGGCTTCATCGTTATCGAAGCAGGTACCCGAGGCGAGATCAGCTTTAACATACTGACCGATGAAGACAGCAACGAAGGCGATGAAGATATCATTATTACCTTGGACACAAGTTTGAACCTTGGCAGTAAAATAATTCATAGAATACTGATTGCGGAACAAAATATTGCACCGGCACTGACATTAAACGCGATGCAAAATAATATTAACACGTTAACCGCAGCACAGAACAATGGGCTGGTGACGGTAAACTTATCAATCTTTGATCCCAATACGGATGATAACCATAATATCGACTGGAACGACAGTAATCGCGCACTGGTAAATCAATCTTCGGATGAACTGAGTTTTATCTTTGATCCAGCCTATTTAACTGTTGGTCTGTACCGAGTTAACGTTAAGGTTACTGATGATCTCGGTTTAAGTGACTCTGGCTATATATCAATCAAGGTGATTGCGGCGTTGCAAACCTTGACGACAACGGATAGCGATGGTGACGGCATTCCTGATAACGAAGAAGGTTACCAGGATGAGGACAATGACGGCATTCCTGATTATCAAGATGCTATCGCCGTAAATAATGTTTTACCGGCAAAAGGAAATAATCAGCAGCAGTTCCTGGTTGAAGGTGATCCCGGCGTTAATTTGCAACTGGGCGATAAAGCATTGCTCAGTGATAATGCGGGTATTCAAATTGAAGCCACTGATCTAATACTAGATGAAAATGCTAAAAATGTTGGTGGCATCTTCGACTTTATTGCCAACGGCTTGCCTGAGCCAGGTCAAAGTTACAATATTGTCTTCCCGCAACAACGCGCGATACCCAGAGGAGCAATACTTAGAAAGCATTCTGAGGATGAACTGGGGGGGCAGCACTGGAGAGGTTTCACTGAAATAACCGATACAGACATGATCCGCTCAACTAAAGGTGAACGCGGTTTCTGTCCACCTCCGGGAAACAATAGCAAATGGCTCCCCGGCTTAACCGAAGGAGACTGGTGTATACAAATCACCTTAAGAGATGGTGGCCCGAACGATGACGATGGACTTGAAAACGGTGTTATTATTGATCCGGTAGCAATGGCCGTACCCGTGAGTAATAATAACTTCCCTGAGGCTGTTGACGATATGCTTACTGTCACAAAAGATAATAGTCAGGTAGTCATTAATGTGCTGGACAATGATTTAGATGCAGACAGCAACACCCTCAGCTTAACCAGTGTCAATGCCGATTTAGGCATAGCGATGATACAAGGTGAAAGCCTTTTATATACACCGCCAACAAATTATATCGGCAGTGATCGACTTGTTTATAGTATCAGCGATGGTAATGGTGGTAGTGCAGCGGCGATTGTTACTATATTAGTGTTAGATTATAATCAATTACCACAGGCATTAGACGATAATGCCAGTGGCAATGATGCCACAGGCATTACTATCGATGTGCTGGCCAATGACACTGATCCCGATGGCGATACATTATTTATTGAAAGTGCCAGTACCAGCCAAGGCAGTGTGCAAGTGGTTGACAACGAACTGTATTATCAGCCTGAACTTGGTCATATTGGCAGTGTGCGTATAGAGTACGTTGTCAACGATGGTCAGGGCGGACTCGGTGGTGCGGCACTACGCCTAGATATTATCCAGAGTAACCGAGCACCTGAGGCGAAAAATGATAGTGCTACCACGACAGATCGCGATAGCATTATCATTAATGTATTAAGTAATGATACCGATAGTGATAATGATGATTTAACCCTTATTGACGCCATAGCTCAGTACGGCGTTGCCAGCATTGACAATAATCAGTTGGTTTATCAGCCAAAACTGGGCTTTGATGGTACTGATATGGTCAGTTACCGCATTAGTGATGGCCAGGGTGGAGAAAGTAGCAGTAGCGTCAATATCACGGTTACGGCATATAAAACGGTTAAGGTTAAAAATAGTTCAGGGGGAAGCATGGGCGTTTTATTAATAATGATTTTTGCTTTTATCTGTACTGGCCGCCGCCGTAGAATTCACCGATAAAAATTGACTGAAATTGATAATGCCGACATTCGTTTTTTGACCCGTATCGGTTTTAAACTGATAAATAATAAAGCCAATACTGTTTGGCTTGAGAAAAACCATGAAAATTAACATACTGGCAAAAGCTTTTATTTTTGGACTATTGCTCACGGCTAACGCTTATGCTGATGACAACTCACTTAATACTATTTTAAATGCCATCAATTTACTTGAGAAGAAGTCAGAGCCCAAGTGTTATGCAACAGCCTCTCGTCTCGAAGATTTTATGTTTGGCACTCCTCTTGATAGCGATGCGCGTTTTGCTAAAAATATCCTCCAAAAGCAGTTCATTGAAAATATCTGGATTAAAGCAGCTAAATTAGCCAAAGCTGACGGCGAATACACGGTTTTAAAACAGCATATAACAACAGCCGTCACGGAAATTTTCACTGTCAAAAAAGATAAAAACAACCACTGGACACTAATATTTGGCCAAGGTTCAAGTATTACTTTGCATAAAGATGATAAACGACAATATGCCAGTATAGCCTATTCGTTAAGAGCAATATTGGCTGTACAACAAGCAGCCTTGCTCAATATTGATGTTGATTTTGATTTATTACCACTCACAGAAAAGGCCATTGACAAGCTCAAAAATAGCTTGGATTTTTATAGTTTATCAGTACTAAAACTTGCAGATAACAAGGCAAAAATACAAAATGAAAGAGTCATTACCGTTGTCAATATCAACAATATTTGGCAATCTTTGGCTAACTTTAAGAAAACACCCGATGTAGCGCCAAAACGAGATTACCCATTAATCGACCCGTATTTACTTAAGCAAGCAGCTGAAAAAAAACTGACTGCTTATGCCGCCTATAATAAAGTTAACAATCAGTTATTTTTACGTAATCTGCAAGTTTACTTTGCCAGAATCAGTTGGCCGACAGATAAAAAAGAATCTGAGGCCATCATTGCTGACTTCACCTCTTTAATGACCGCGTTTAGCGCCAACTTATATAGTGGTGCTCAAGCGATAGCAATGAAAAAAGGGCTATCAACAATATCTGAAGAATCTGTGTATGATTTTTCAATGCAGTTTATTCCACATAAAATCAATGAATATGAAGATGCTTTATTTTTTCATAACCTAGTGAAAAAACAGCAAGTTTACATTGAGTCTTATGATATGGATGCCTTTCGCGATGCGGGTATTCACTGGCAATACCTTACGCAGGCGGTACTTTCACCCGATTTCAAAACTTATATTGAACCCGATCCTTTTGCAGCCGAATTATTGGTCGAAAATATTGCCCAATATGGGGTATTGTTATTACGCATCGCTGGTGAATATGCCGTACAACAAAATGAAGAACGCCTTAAAGCATCTCATCTAACACAAGCTAAAGAAATTCTTGCACAAAAAACGGCATTGCACCACAGCACAAAACCACACAAGGAAAGTATTATTGCGCTGGCATCAGCCGCTGAGCAATCAAAAAGCCAAAGTTTTTCAGACGTCACCGCCGCATCTGGAATTCTATTTGAGCACAAGTCATCTGACTGGCTTAATCGTCAGTTACGTTCCTTTATTAAGAAAGATGCATTAACAGGTATTATTACCATTCCACCCGCTTTTGGTGGCTCTGGCGTCGCAGCAGAAGACATAAATAATGATGGTTATGTTGATGTGCTTTTATTGGGAGGAAGAGGAAATAAACTTTATATAAATCAGCAAGACGGTTCCTTCCTAGAAAAAAGTAAAGAATATGGTCTCAACTGGGTACGTCCACAAGACAACCTGCCCGGTGAAGTACGTCAACCACTTATTGCCGATATCGACAATGATGGCTGGCAAGATATCATTATTACTTATGTCAATGATCAACATCGCGTTTATAAAAATATTCAGGGCAAGCGTTTTGAAGATATGTCGAGTATCGCTAAGCTCAACGGAACTGATTTAGTGGGAGGACCGGCAACCTTGTTTGATTTAGATAATGATGGTGACTTAGATCTTTACATTACTTATTTTGGTAACTATATCAAAGGTGATTTACCTACCTTAAAACGTGACAATAGTAACGGACTTGCTAACCAGTTATTTGAAAATATTGGCGGCTTTCAATTTAAAAATATTACTCAAAATTCAGGGGTAGATAATACTGGTTGGTCACAGGCGGTCACCCATACCGATCTCAATAATGATAACTGGCAAGATCTAATCGTTGGTAATGATTTTGGGGTAAATGCCTATTATATCAATCAAAAGAACGGACGTTTTAAAGAGGTATCCAATCAGCTTGGTACCGATAAACCGTCTTATACTATGGGTATAGGTATTGCTGATCTCAACGCAGATCAACTGCCAGATATTTATGTATCAAACATCGTTATTATGAATAAAGATGAATCTTATATCCTGCCAAATCAAGATACGGTATTAAAATTCGATTTAGATAAGTTGGCTCATATGCGAGTTATTGAAGCCAATGACCTGTTTATTTCTAATCAAAAACAAGGTGAACTAGCCTATCAAGTCAGCCATACTGTCGGACGAGGTTATTCTTCTACTGGCTGGTCGTGGGATGCTGATTTTTTTGACTATGATCTCGACGGCGATGATGATCTTTATGTATTGAACGGTATGAACGAATTTAACTTATACAGCAGTAGAAATCCTTATTATCGTGATCCTAATAACAACGCTCTTACGCAGGCTTTAATACCGGTAAGCAGCCAAGAAAGAAATGTTTTTTTTGAAAACAGTCATGGCACGCTTAATAACAAAAGCAAGGAAACTGGCTTAGATTTACTCGGTAACTCACGCAGCGCGAGTTATTTTGACAGTGACAATGATGGTGATCTTGATATTATTGTTAATAACTATCACGAGCCAGCCGTATTGTTTAACAACAACTTAACGGCTGAACACCGCCATTGGCTTAAAATTAAATTGCATGGAAACCCTGAGAAAAATGTCACGCGTGATGCTATAGGCGCGAAAGTGATCGTTACTTTACCTAACGGAAAAATCCTCTGGCGAGAAATACGAAGTACCGATGGTTATATGTCTGTCCACCCTAAAGTTCAACACTTTGGTTTGGGCGATGCACAAAGGGTACAAGTAAAAGTTATCTGGCCAAATGGTAAAAAACAATACTTGAATGACATAAAAGTAGATCAGTTGTTTGAAATTCAGCTATAAAATTTAAAATAACGACTCATCTTAACTTTTTTTAGGAGCAACTTTGCAACAATTATCTTTTATTTTATTTTTATTTTTTATATCTCCCCTAATACGGGCCCAAGATGTTTTTCCGCCGATAAACGCAAATATTAAAACCGAGACCTTTACGCTATGGCAACAGAGCTTCAATCAAAAACAACAAACTATCAGCCAACTAGTCACAGACACAGGTCAACGATGGGCACCTCCTTTTTACCTTAACGGCCTTATAAATGAAGCATCACCTTATTTGCTTAAACACGCCATTAATCCAATAAACTGGCAGATTTGGGAGCAATCAGTGCTTGAATCTGCACAGGAAAAGCAACAACTTATTTTTATTTCTGTCGGTTATTCAACCTGTCACTGGTGTCACGTTATGGAAAAAGAAAGCTTCAACGACCTGGCTGTAGCAACCAGTTTAAACAGCGCTTTCACTTCAATTAAAGTAGATCGTGAACTAAATCCAGATTTGGATCAGTTTTTATCCCATACGCTAGAATTAGTTAAAGGCAGTGCTGGCTGGCCGATCACAGCCGTATTAACCCCCCAAGGTGATCCTATTTGGATAGAGTCTTATATAAGTAAAGATAAGCTTTTGAAGACTCTAAATAGGCTAAATTTACTATGGAAAAAACGCCCCGCTACACTCAAGCAAATAGCTAAAAATCTAAACCAGCAAATGAAGACTCAAGCACTTGATGAGCCTGAACGTTGGTCAGACAAGGTACCTGCTAAGTTGCTTAATAATCACATTTCACAGTTAGATCAAAAGCATGGTGGCAAAGCTGGTGCGCCTAAGTTTCCAGATGCGTCTTTATTACAGTTATTACTGTATGGATATCAGTTGCAACCGTCAATATCTTTAAAGCAGCAGCTAGACCTAGTACTCAATAGCCTGGTGACGGGGGGCATACGAGATCATGTTAATGGCGGTTTTCACCGTTATGCAACGGATAGTGCCTGGGAACAGCCTCATTTTGAAAAAATGCTTTATAACCAAGCTTTGTTAATATCAGTATTCAGTAAGGCTTATCAGGTTTTCAACAAGGAGGTATATCAGGAAGTCGTTGAAGATACTTTTCTTTTTTTAGAGGAAAAATTTAAAAATAAAGAGGGTGGCTATTACAGCGCTACCGATGCCGATCATAACGGCCAAGAAGGCGAGTATTATTTGTTTTCACCTGATGAATTATCACTGATTCCTCAGCAATATAAAATGCAATTTAACTGGAATCCATTTGAAGGCAGTCATTTCAGGCTACCTGTACTGCGCACCGATGGTATACCTACCTTGATGGCTAGAAAGGCATTATTGACGGTAAAAGCTAAGTTGAAGTCACCCTACATCGATAAAAAGATAATTACTTCATGGAATGCATTGCTAGTGAGTGCTTACCTAGATGCATATATCAGTTTTAAGGATGATAAATATTTAAAGGCAGCCATTGCGCTATCAACAACGTTACAATCGGCTCCTGATAAAGGCTATACATTGTTTAGAGCCAATTTTGAAGGGACATTAGCGGGTAAAGCCATGCTCAATGATTATGCCTATATGTCTTCGGCTATGTTAAAACTTTATCGCATAACACAGCAAGCAGCCTATTTATCTGCAGCCCTTAATTACTATAAAAAGGGCTCTGAGCTTTTTGGTAAAAATTATCGCGGGGAATTAGCTAACACTAATACGCTATTAACTGATGGTGAGCTGATCTCACCGCATGTTGAATTGACCAATGCAGGTATTGGGTTACGGCATTTAGGTAAACGAGTAAACAAACAGCTAAAACCACAAATATCGGCCATTAAAAAAGCAATGATGAATAACTCAGGTAACAGCTACGCTGCAAACCAGTTATTATTAGCCTTGAAAAATAGTCACTTTGACACACTACAATCCTTTGCCAAAGGTAATGGTAGAGTAAGCTTTACTATTCAAAAGAATAAAACCTTAGTTTTTAATATCAGTCTTGGTGCAGGATGGCATATTAACTCTATGACACCGATACAAAAAGACCTAATAGCAACAAAATTAGTTGCCCCACAAGGGAAACTTTTCAATATTCAATACCCGCAACCTGTTGTTAAAATGATGCGATTTAATAAGTCATATTTAAGTTTATTTGAAGACAGATTTAAAATTCAAGCTGACTATTCAGGAAATTCAGCATCCGGTGAAGTGGTAGAGCTTAGCCTTCAGGCTTGCAACCATACTATGTGTTTACTGCCCGAAAAACTCAGCTTCTTTGTTCCTGCCAATCCAATTATTTAAACTTAAGATGCGTTAATAATTCATTAACGCTCTCTGAAAATTGACGTTTATCTTCTTTTAGACTTTGGCCCTGTACCAGTAAAAAACGTTCTTTTTGATAAACCAATACTTGATATATCCAGTACGTCTGATCATTATTCTCAGCATAAGCTGTGGTTGCCAGTGCAGGAATACCAGCCTGCTTAATCTCGTTGTTTTTGATAATTTCAACGTCTTCATAGTTTTTATTATTTTTCAAAAAATGATTGGCAAGCTGTTGCCTATCATCAATAATTGTTTTGGTTTTCCCGTGGCTTATCACGACTACATTTGATTTTTTCGTGTCATCTATGGATTCTAATACGATTGAATTGGCGAAACGTTTTTTTACTTTAAAATTGGTAGTTTCAGTTAGATTGAACGGTAGTCCGGTGTATATCCGCTTATCATCATCTGTCTTTACCGATAAGGTTAATAAGCTCTCTTTAATTTTTTGTTTAAATCCTTGGCCTGCTCCTTCTGGGTAGCTAGCTTCTATTTTTATACTCGATAGCTTATCTCCAGAAATTAACCAACGTTTTTCAAAATAAGTACCCGCTATATTTTCTCTTAAAGTAAGTAATGTACA
Source organism: Colwellia sp. (assembly GCA_047633255.1). GTDB lineage: Bacteria > Pseudomonadota > Gammaproteobacteria > Enterobacterales > Alteromonadaceae > Colwellia. The sequence goes on along the minus strand of JBLIEW010000019.1, from coordinate 46,112 downwards.
CCAAGCACCCTTAATTTTTATTTGCTCACTATTGAGTAGCTCAAGTTTGTTTTTTAGTAAATTCTCTGCTGTTAACATTGTTATATAACTGGCGTAGGGTGTTTCTATTTCTGATATTTTAATGCGAGTAAAGCTTTCAGCTTGGGTGAAGCCAAAATGCTCAGCTGTTATAGTAAAGTTGTCGGGCGGGATTAGACTCATTTCTAAGCCGTCACTGAGTCGAAAAGATTGTACTAAATTAGCTTGTGGTACTTTCTCTGATTGATCCCAACAGCCGCTCATTAGCAGCACTGATGCTAAGACTGAAAAAAAAAAACTATTTTTTATCACTTTTAATCTAAGGTATTCAGTAGTATATCGCATATATTTTAAATTCATATTTATCTTTAAAATGAAGAACATTAATTACAAACCAATATAGATATGTTAACAAATCGTTAGGTATTATAATAGCCTGATGATGCCAAGTACCCGGGCAATTACATTAAAAATAGCTTCGCACAAATTCCCTAATTTTATCATTTTACTTCCCTTTAAGCACAGTAAAATGATAAAACACAAGCCCACACTTAAGGTGCATTTCATAGATATTTCCGATCCACGTATTCAAAGAAAGCTATTGCATAAATTAAGTGATATATTTTTTATCACTTTATGTGCCGTTATTTGTGGTGGTGATAGCTGGGTAGTAATTAAGAAGCCGTATTGTCAATTTTTTACATTGCCTGGATTAACAGCAACACAAGGCTTGTTTAATATTGGCAAACATAAGAAAGACGAAACAATCATTGTTACTGGTGCAGCATGTTTTTGTACATCCGCTCCAGGTACACCCTTAATTTTATTTGTATATCGAATACTTACCCTCAATGCTGTACCAATGAACTCAGTAAGTTGCACAAATAAAGAATTTATCGCGTCAAATTGATTATAATTATTGATTATAATTATTGATTATAATTATTGATTATAATTATTGATTATAATTATTGATTATAATTATTGATTATAATTATTTTTTTCAATCATATTATCCGCATGTGTTTTTATAATGTTCACTAAAGCTTGAGCTGTCGAGGATAATGGAATTCGTCTCTTTTTGACAATACCAACCCTGCGACTCACCAAAGGCGATTTAAGTGGGCGACACATGACTCCTTGTGATTGTAATTGCGGTTTACATAATGATGGCATAACACTAACGCCAAGTTCTTCGGCAACCATTTTTCCGATCGTCGCTAATTGATTTGCTTCAAACTCTATATTTATTTGTATATTGTTCGTTTTAATGGTTCTTTCAATGAGCTCACGAATACTCGATGGTTTTAATAATGCGATAAATGGATATTGAGAAATTGCCTGCCAAGAAATATCTTTACAGCTAAGCAATGGATGATTTTTAGGAAGAGCGACGATGAAGTTATCGCTAAATAAAGGATAGAAGGTTAAATCATCACAATCACCGGGATCAAAAGTTACCGCAAGTTCAACTCTGCCAGCCCGCACCATGGCAATCGCATCTTCAGCTATAACATCATGAACTCTTATATTAATATTAGGGTATTTATCGCGAAATAGTTTTAAATACCCTGGTAGCAAACTGCTGCCAACCGAAGGCATAGCGGCAAGATCTAACTTCCCTCGCTTTAAAGAAAACAAGTCATTCAAATCGTTAAATGCATTGTCCCAGTCATTAATTAACAGTTTTGCCGTAGGATAAAACTCTTTCCCTTCAGGCGTTAGCACAGAGGTTTTAGTAGAACGAATTAATAATTTTCCCCCCATCCCCTGTTCCAAGTTTTTTATTGCAATACTTAAGGCCGGCTGCGATAGATGCAACAGCACACAGGCTTCTGCAAAGCTTCCTGAGTCAACAACAGTAACAAAGGCTCGCAATTGTTTTATCGTGGCATTATTCATAACAAACTTCTTTTTAAATATTTAAATTATTTATTAATCATTACAAAAAATTAATTTGATAAATATTTCATCATAATTGATTATTACAGTCAATATTTTTACAGAATAAACCTCACAAGGATAAATACATGTCTGGATTTGATAAAGTAGTGACAAGCTATGAAGAAGCAATGGCGGGTCTTGAAGATAACATGACGGTTATTGCGGGTGGCTTTGGCTTATGTGGTATTCCGGAAGGGTTAATAGCGCAGATACAAAAAATGGGTACAAAAGGACTAACGGTTGCTTCGAATAACTGTGGTGTTGATAATTTTGGCTTAGGTTTATTATTACCAAACCGTCAAATAAAAAAAATCATTGCATCATACGTTGGTGAAAATGCAGAATTTGAACGTCAAATGATGTCTGGTGAATTAGAAGTTCAACTGACCCCACAAGGAACGTTAGCAGAACAAATGCGAGCTGGCGGCGCAGGTATTCCTGCCTTTTTCACTGCAACCGGTGTAGGCACGCCTGTAGCAGAAGGAAAAGAAGAGCGTAATATAAACGGCAGAGATTATATTTTGGAAGAAGCCATTACCGGTGACTTTGCTATCGTAAAGGCATGGAAAGCAGATCGCTATGGCAATTTAGTGTTTCGCCATACGGCGCGTAACTTCAATCCAATGGCGGCAACAGCCGGTAAGATCACGGTAGTAGAAGTAGAAGAAATTGTTGAACCCGGTGAATTAGATCCTAATGAAATCCATACCCCTGGTATTTACGTTAACCGCTTAATCAAAGGCAACTTTGAGAAACGCATAGAACAACGCACCGTTCGTTCAGCTTAAGGAGAATACTTATGGCATTAACTCGAGAACAATTGGCTCAAAGAGTCGCACAAGAATTACAAGATGGCTATTACGTTAACCTAGGTATTGGTATTCCAACCTTAGTCGCAAACTATGTGCCTGAAGGCATGGAAGTAATGCTACAATCTGAAAATGGTCTTTTGGGCATGGGACAATTTCCCACCGAAGATGAGATAGATGCGGATCTAATCAATGCAGGTAAACAAACAGTTACCATGGCTACCGGGGCATCGTTATTTGATAGTGCCACCTCTTTTGCGATGATACGCGGTGGGCATGTAGATTTAACCGTACTAGGTGCTTTTGAAGTTGATGTTAATGGTAATATTGCTTCTTATATGATCCCTGGAAAATTGATTAAAGGAATGGGCGGCGCTATGGATTTAGTGGCCGGTGCTGATAACATTATAGTAACAATGACTCATGCATCTAAACATGGTGTATCAAAACTATTAAGTAACTGCACTTTGCCATTAACGGGTAAAGGATGTATCAAAAAAGTTATCACTGACCTTGCCTATATAGAAATTAAAGACGGTAAGTTTCACTTGATTGAAAGAGCACCGGGGGTCTCTGTTAAAGAAATTATAGAATTGACCGCGGGTGAGCTTGTCATTCCTGAAAACGTTCCAGAAATGCAGTTTTAAAATAGCTTGCTTGGTAATAATGCTTGATATTGTTTTGTGCCGAAAAATAAATTTGGCTAAGCCACTGTATTAAGAATAAATAGCGATTAGAATTGAGAGAAACAGGGTCTTGAAATAAGTTAACTCGTATGAGTGGGCCCTTCACATAAATTTGGTCTGATAGTTTTTTATTATTGAATTATGACAAACTCGTGGATTTCTTTAACGTATTTAAAGTTATCTACAAATTATAAAACGGTGCAATTTTGCGCTCAAATCAATTGAGGTAAAGATATGGAAGATGTAGTAATCGTCGCAGCCGGAAGAACGGCAATTGGTAATTTCAGCGGTTCATTAGCTAAAGTACCTGCAGATGTTCTTGGTACCACCGTAATTAAAGCCTTGCTAGCAAAAACTGGTATTGCGCCAGAGCTAGTAGATGAAGTTATTTTAGGCCAAGTATTAACCGCCGGTATGGGACAAAATCCAGCACGTAAGGCGTCAGTAAATGCAGGCTTACCTCATACAACACCAGCAATGGGTATCAGTAAAGTCTGTGGCTCTGGTCTTAAAGCTCTTCATTTAGCAGCCCAATCAATAGCGTGTGGTGATGCCGATATCGTTATTGCTGGTGGTCAAGAAAGCATGAGTCAATCAGCTCACGTGTTACCTGGTAGCCGTGATGGCGTAAAAATGGGTGACTGGAAGGCGGTTGATACAATGCTTAGCGATGGTCTTACCGATACATTCGAAGGCTATCATATGGGTATTACCACTGAGAATATTGCCGCTAAATATGATATTTCTCGTGAAGAGCAGGATGCTTTTGCTGCTGCCTCACAAAATAAAGCTGAGGCTGCTCAAAAGTCTGGACGTTTTGACGATGAGATCATCCCTGTTGTCATTCCACAGCGCCGTGGTGACCCAGTAGTTTTCGATAAAGATGAGTTTCCTAAGCATGGCGTAACCGCTGAAGGCTTAGCAAAACTTCGTCCGGCTTTTAAAAGAGACGGTACGGTAACTGCGGGTACTTCATCAGGTATTAATGATGGTGCTGCTGGTGTAATCATGATGAGTGCAACAAAAGCGGCTGAGCTTGGTCTTGAAGTTCTCGTTAAAATTAAAGCTTATGCTAATTCTGGTGTAGATCCTTCAATTATGGGCACAGGTCCTATTCCTGCGGTTAAACGTTGTCTTAAAAAGGCCGGTTGGACAGTTGATGATCTTGACTTAATTGAAGCGAATGAAGCCTTTGCAGCACAAGCCATTTCAGTGAACCGTGATTTAGCCTGGGATACCAACAAAGTAAATGTTAATGGCGGTGCGATCGCACTTGGCCATCCAATTGGTGCTTCAGGTGCACGTGTTCTTGTGACTTTAGTTCACGAAATGATTAAACGTGATGCTAAAAAAGGTATCGCTACTTTATGTATTGGTGGTGGTATGGGTGTTGCTTTAGCAGTGGAGCGTTAATTCTAAAATAGTAAATAATTATTAGATTTTATTATATTTTAATATACAGTTCAGCCTTATATTAGGCTGAGCTTATTGAAATACTAATGTAATTTAAAAATAGTCAAACAAGTAATGATAGTAGATTCAGTTGAAAACGGATTAAAATTATACCAACCCTAAGCTTAACTTGAGTTAAGTAAAATAAAATGGAATATATATATGGCTAAAAGAGAAGTGGTATTTTTAAGTATGTTCGTAGTGCTATTACTAATTTTGGTAGCTATTTAAAAGGGATTGCAACAACTGGCTTAGCAGAACTAAGATTTCTGGTTCACAATTACCGGCGTTAACAGCAAAAGTTACGTTAAAAGGATGCTAAACAATGGTATTTAAAAGCGTTCGATACTTGTGTTTCGATACTGTGGTAATGAATTGTGTTGGTAATGTCTTGCTATAGAGGTCTGGCGTTAGCCAGAGCCACTGCAAGCATTTATAACGATAAGCTTTAGTCTTCTGCTGTTACGGGATCAATCATCTTCCGTACTTCAGTTACTTTGGTAGCAGGAAAGCCGCTTCGTTCTGCGTGCTCTTCAATAAGTGCGACATCATCAGCTAAGTAAATACAGAATGTCTTATCACCAGCAACATAAGAATGTTCCCATTGAATCTTCTTCTGTTCTGCCTGCATTGCGTTAAGCACACCATTAGACTTCTGGGCAGCACCCCGAAGATCTTCACGCTCGGCTGAACCTATTTCTGGAATGTCTCTTTCTATTACATATCTGGGCATAGTATTTTCTCCGCTTGTTGGGGTTGAGGTTTAAAATATTACTTAACGCACTAATAAATGACTTAAAGGCCTTAATCTATTGATCTGGTTTTATTTTTTATCAAAAGAAAAAACTAATAACCTGCTAGAATTCTACCGACTAAATAGACTAATAATTATTCTCTTCATGAGCTATCAAACTCGATTCTAAATAATTTGTCAACAATAAGGTTATATTTACCGTGTATTTCATCAACTAAAAATTCACAGAACAACCACTTCTGCGGTGATAATCGACATTATATTATTAAGAAAAATTCAATTTTAGCCATGGACTTACCATTAATTTGCAGATGAACTTCATGCCGACCCGCATAATATTTTCGCGTGGATATAGGTTTAATGTTATGTTTTTTAGTCAGGCATAAATAGCTATTTTTTGCTGTTTTTTTCTTAGTCCATTTAAATACTTTTGGCATCAATTTACCGTTGGCTTTCATATGGTAAATAACATAATCGATTAATAAGCTTTCTTCATTACTAGCACTAGACTTAAGCAGTACTGAGAGCTCTAATTGTTCTCCTAAGTTTATTTGTGATGTTTTCAGCGTGAACTGTTCAACACTAATTTGTGGATTATGAGAAAAACCTAGCAGCTTTAATGCATTAACATCTCCTTTTTTTTCTAATGTTCTTAACGCATGCTTTATTAACCAGGTCATATTTTTCGATTTATTATGGCTCCATTGCTTTAATAAACTTGTTACTATGTCGGGGTTATCTTTCGCAATATCATTAAGGTTATTAGCAACAGAACGACGTATGAATAATTCACGATCATTTTTTAAACTATCTAAAAAAGGTAGGATTGGACTTGGATCTTTCTTAAATTCAGGTAAAGCCATCATCATAGGCAGTCGAGGCCTAGTGCTTTCAGACACTAAACGTCTAACGTGTACTGAATCATCTGTTACCCAGCTAGAAAAAGTTTCCAATACCTGCGTTGGATACCTAATAATAAAATAACGAATAGAGCCTTCAGCCGAGAAACGTTTAGTCATTTCTTTTAATGCATCCATTGAAAGCTGATAATGCTCAATGCCATAACGAGAGACAAAAGACGTTAACGACATCATGATGAAACCATTTTGTGAGGCTAAATCTAATTTAGTATCAAAGGCATCGTTAGGTAATATGCCAGGGAGCGATTTTAACAGTATCGCCAATGACTGTTGATAACATTTAGGTAACTGATTAAAAAGAGACTTTCTCACTTGTTGGATACGCTCACTGAGCCCTTGAGATGAAATATTTTTAGCTACTTCGCTATCAAAACTCTCTAGATCAAACTCAGGCCATGCGATAAGTATCCTTTTCCCAAGTTCGTGCACATTTTGACAATTAATAACATTTTTAGATAAAACAGTACTCAATATTTTTCCTTAAAGGTTAATGTCATATAATTGGGTTATTTATGATGAGGTCGCAATACCTTCTACAAAACCACTAATAATACCCAACTCAATAAATTTTTTTAGGCTATCATCTACAGAAAAACCAGCTTGCTTAGCAGATGCAATAACAATGGATTTTTCAAACGTTTCTCCGTTGTCAAAAGCATTTAATAACGCAAAATCACCTGCAGTTATGGGTAATACTACTGTTTTTAATTGCTGGCGAAACAAAACGATAAAAGTATCATTATCTTGCTCATCAGCAAACTCTATTTCGGTATCAAGCGGAGTGTTATCTTGATTTAAGTGCCAAATTTTATCGATAGGAAAAGTAGAACTAATCAGTGATAATGAGGGCGCCACTAAAAATTTCAACTGCAAAATATCACTCGCTTGTGCCAGTGTCGACCAATCAGTGATAGGTGCATCTTCTGCTAATGAGCTTTGATGAAATGCCCACTCTAAACGAGCAACATCTTTAAGGTAAATAAGGTGTTTGGCATGTTCAAACTCGGCTAAAAATTCAGAAAACTCTACGCCGTAGTCGTCCATATTACCGCTTTGAGGCCAGGTCAAAAAAATATACTCTCGGCACATAGCACTAAAAAATGCTTCTCCAACCAATTTTTCAATCACCGGGTAAGTCAGTATTAGTGAATGGGTGATATTAGCAATCGCACTATTTTGATATATGCCCATCAACCCTTGGGCTGAAATGATACTGCTATCAATATTTTTTGTTAAGAGATTATGATCTTGTCTGAGCTTGCCCGATAAGCAATCACTGATAAAGTTACGTTGCAGCTGAGCTAACGTCGTCACTTGACTCGGTTGGCTAAGCTGGATAGGTTTGATAGGTTTAGACATTAGGCAACCTGCTCATTAAGTACTTTGGCAATGATAGCTTCTGCTTTCTCTTTTTCAGTCAACAATACAGACAACTCAGGTACATCTGTGTCCCATTCAATTAATGTCGGTACTTCACCAAAGCGCTTTATCGCTTTTTCATATAATTGCCACACACCGTCATAAACTTTTTGACCATGGGTATCAATATACACTTCTTTACCTTCAATAATATCAATACTGTAACCAGCCAAATGTATTTCTTTAACCGCCTCTACGGGTAAACTTTCGAGATAGGCTAACGCATCAAAATTATGGTTAAAAGCACTGACATAGATATTATTAACATCAAGCAAAAGACCACAGCCGGTGGTTTTACTCAGCTCTGCAAGAAAATCCCATTCGAGTATAGTTGAGTCATTAAAACTTAAATAACTCGACGGGTTTTCAACCAAGATCTGTCTTTGCAACACATCTTGTACGTGGTTGATATTTTTAGTCACTACCTCAAAGGCCTCTTCGGTATAAGGAATGGGTAATAAATCGGGCAAATAATGAACACCATCAGAAGCACTCCATGAAAGGTGATCTGAAACCATTGACGGCTGTAGCCAATCAATCGTTTTTTTAATTTGCTGTAAATGTTTTTCTCGTACAGGACATGCCACGCTTGCAGAGCCTAAGGACAAGCCGACACAATGGGCAGATATGGGATAGTCTTGGCGAATTTTAGCTAGATATTTTGATGAGGTACTGTGTTGACTAAAAAAATTTTCAGTGTGAACTTCAAGCCAAGAGACATCAGGTTTGTTTTCAATAAATTCCTGAAAATGTCGGTGCCGTAATCCCAAACCAACACCTTTAATTTTTTCCATTGTCATGACACCTTTTCATTAATGAGGTAAACGTAGCAAGCAATATTGTAAGCAACACACTTTGCCACGTTTCACCAAGAAATGTATACCAATGGGTATAATCAACTATTTTTAGCTGGCTTCTCTGCTTTAACTACGCCGCCAGTGATTTTTTCACAGGTGCCTTTCGGTGCATAAACCCACTCATTGTCATCATTATCTGCTGTTGCTTGGCCTGCGCAACCATGGCTACCATTTAATGAACCGCAATCATTTTTACCTGCTTTGGCAATGCCTGCACATTTTTCCCAAGCGCTCGGTTGGTTAGGCACTGCATTTGCGGTAGTTGCCGTTAAAACACCTAAAGCGAAAAGGCTAGAAATTGCTGTTGTTGCTATTGTTTTAGTATTCATAATAATTCCTTGATAAATTAAGTTAAGCTACACACCCTTTCCATTTAAACACTCTCGATTAAGTTGGAGTAGATATATGCTTCAAGATAAAAGAGTGTGTGAACAATAAAAAAATTTCAAAAAAGTTATAATTTTTTTACTAAACCAAATTATTTAGCTAACTTATTACTTAATATAATAGCTCAAAATAATTACAAACCCAATTCACTCAAGCTATCGTGTTCTAAAGGTCTTACCCCTAGTGGCCAATAAAATTTTCGTTCGCTTTCAGCTATTTTTATATCATTAATACTCGCATGGCGATGAGTCATTAATCCTTGTTCGTTAAATTCCCAATTTTCATTACCATACGCTCTAAACCATTGTGCTTGTGTATCTTGATATTCGTAGGCAAAACGCACCGCAATACGATTATCACTATAGGCCCAAAGCTCTTTAATTAAGCGGTAGTTACACTCTTTTTGCCATTTACGCGTGAGTAGCTGAATGATCTCCTCTCGCCCGGTGACAAATTCACTTCGATTACGCCATATACTGTCTTGCGAATAAGCCAGTGCTATTTTTTCAGGGTTTTGTCCATTCCATCCATCTTCCGCCATGCGAATTTTTTGTAACGCTGTTACATGGGTAAAAGGCGGTAATGGTTTTTTCATCTCTATTTCAGCTTTCATTTTTTGTTCCTATCTGATTCTGTGTCTGTTGAGCTAATAATGTTTTTAACCGTGCATTCTCTTTTTGAATTGGCTCGATAATATTTTTCATTTGAGTTTCGGTATATCTTGGCGTGATATATTTAGGGCAATTCCAGTCAAACCCTTCAATGTGAATAATAAAGCCTCGTTCGATACGTGCGCTAAAGTCGCTGCTTACTAAGGGAGATAATTCATCAGTATTATCTCCACTTATAGTTTTTATTCTACCCAAAATTTTAAGCCGAGATTTACTCGGGTAGTCCATAAGAAAAAGTGAGACACGATCGTTATTTATAAAATTTCCTGTACTGATGTACTGACGATTACCAGCATAATCTGCAAAGCCAATTGTATTTTCATCAATGACTTTTAAAAAGCCTTCTGGCCCTCCCCTATGCTGAACATAAGGCCAGTTGGTTTCACTAACACTGGCCATGTAAAAGCTATCTCTAGTACGAATAAAGTCTGTTTCTTGTTGGCTAAGTAGGTGATTAACGTCAAGGCTATTTTCCCAACGTACATAACCGGCTCTGCTTTTTTGTTCACTTTGTACTTTTTTAACTGCTGTTGTGAACGCTATTTCTGCAAATTTATGTCCCATCATCTCACCCTTATATTTTGTTCAAAAAAGCGCTATTTAACTCGCTTTACTCACATGATCGATATTGAATCACCACCAGAGTAGACCGACCTGTCTACATACAGAGCAAGTATAGACAAACTTGTCTACAAATGTCAATATATGTTCATAAATTAATATAAAAAAACTAAGTAGCCTGAGTAACCTAAGCAATATGAGTAATATAAGTAAAAAACGTCAGCAATTAATCGATACCGCCTTACAGCTATTTTACGAAAGAGGTATTAACTCTGTTGGTATTAACGAAGTACTTAGCGTTTCTGGTATTGCAAAAAAAACCTTATATAACCACTTTACTAGCAAAGAAGAGCTAGTATTGGCGGCGCTTGAACAGCGTAATGATAATTTTATAGCTTGGTTAACTATGAGCCTTAAAGAAGCCAACACTGACATTGAAGTGGTGAATAAACTGTTTAATGGCTTATCTGCTTGGTTTTCAAACACGGCTATTGAGCTAGGAAAATTTCGGGGGTGCTTTTTTATCAATACGTCAGCAGAGTTTAGCGATCCGAACAGTAAAATCTCACAATACTGTCTAGATCATAAGCAGCAAGTGCGACGATTAATTGGTGAACATTTATCAACGTCAAACACCGAACTCCTAGACACTATCTGTATTCTAAAAGAAGGTGCTATCAGCATGGCTTATGTAAGCCATGATTTATCTATGCCGCCAAAGTGTATAAAAATAGTAGAGAAATTGTTGTAAATAACGGTTAAGGAATTGCACGTGTTAGCGTTTGAATGGGTATTATCATTTCTCTTATTAGGCTCTTTAGTTGGATTTGTTGCCGGATTATTAGGTGTTGGCGGCGGCGGAATAATGGTTCCCCTATTAACCCTAATTTTTTTACATCAAGGCGTACATTCAGATTCTGTAATGCATTTAGCGTTAGGCACCTCAATGGCTTCTATTATTTTCACCTCCCTTTCAAGTTTACGAGCACACCAATCGCATGGCGCAGTAAATTGGACCATAGTAAAACTGATGTCATTGGGTGTTGTGGTAGGCACATTTCTGGGTACTTTTTTAGCTTCTCAGTTAAGTTCTCTTTATTTAGCCATATTCTTTACGTTATTTATGGCGTATGTGGCAATAAAACTATTAATCAAAAAGCAGATTAATGCTGATAATTGTCATATAAGTAATAAGAACTTACTTTTTTCTGCTAGCGGAATCGGTGCAATATCCGCGTTAGTTTCCATTGGTGGTGGCTCACTAACCGTGCCTTATCTAGTATCAAAAGGCATTGATGTAAAAAAAGCCATAGGTACATCTGCAGCAATAGGTTTGCCTATATCGATAGCAGGAACAATAGGTTATTTAATTAACGGTTGGAATACTAACCTAAACTACGAATACACATTAGGTTTCATTTACCTACCTGCTGTATTTTTAATTTCTATTACCAGCTTTTTCACCGCACCATACGGCGCTAAGTTAGCGCAACATTTACCGGTAAATATATTAAAAAAAGTGTTTGCACTCTTACTAATTTTACTGAGTTTTAAAATGCTACTTTCTATAATATAACGCGTTTAATAGCAGATCTATTTAGTGGCCTAACTTTTAGCGACTACCCCTCACTCCACGCCAAAGGCTAGCCTGTCTATAAAAGCACTGTCGCACCGTTTTGGTGACAGTCTCTGTTGCACTACTTTGATACATTCATTGTGGCTAAAGTGTGAATAAAAACTTATCGCTACCATGGATGAATAAAAATAAAAACATAACCAACTGAATTATAATAAAATTAACCAAGGCTATACCGTAAAATTAGTTGGTATGCTAGTTGCTTTAGAACATAGGTATACACTTATGGACTAATGATAGGATTATACCTTATGACATCTAATGACAACTAATCTAGTCGTGCCACATGAACTATTAATAAACGTTAATAATAGTTCTTTTGTATCAAATCTACATATTTTTGAAGAGGTGTTAAGCGAAACAAAGCGTCAACATATTTCACACTATCAAGGGCTAAACCTAACAACAGCTATTCAGCCCATTTACAGCATCGACCATCAACGCACTATCGGTTATGAGGCTTTAGTTAGAGCAACGTCACCTGATGGTAAAAATATATCCCCGCTCACTTTATTAGCTATGCCCACGAATGAACAAGACGCTATTTACTTAGATAGGCTTTGTCGATTTACTCATCTGGCTAACTTTCATCAAATAATCAACGATAACTGTTGGTTATTCATCAATATATCAGCGCTTGCATCAGAAAAAGGTCGAGAATACGGTAGTTTTTTTGCTGAATTATTAGAGAAATTCAATATACAAGCCAGTAACGTAGTCGTTGAAATTATTGAAGATGCAGCAACCGATAAAGGCAAGTTACTCGACGCCATAAATTACTATAAAGACATGGGCTGCATGATCGCAATTGATGACTTTGGTGCCGGCCACTCAAATTTTGAACGGGTATGGAGCTTACAGCCTGATATTGTCAAACTTGATCGTTCAATGATTCTTCGTGCTACAGGATCTGATATTAAACGACAAATGTTGAACAGCATCGTCAACGTATTACATCAAGCCAATTGTTTAGTTGTTATTGAAGGCGTTGAAAACGAACAGGAAGCCTTAACGGCGATGAGCAGTGGTGCTGACTTTATTCAAGGGTTTTATTTTGCTAAACCGCAAGTGTTTCAACAATTAGGTTTTGATAAGTCGAAAGTTTTCAAACAATTGTCAAATAAATTTATTGCTATGGAACAACTAAGAGTAATAAATGAAAACCAACAGGACAAGCAATATGTAGACTGTTTCAAACAGTGTGTTATTAACCTGCAACACGGAAAAAAATTTGCTGAAGCAACAGCAGACTTTAGCTTATTAATGGATACTAAGCGCTGTTATTTACTTGATCATATCGGAGATCAAATTGAAAAAACTATCGTCTTTAATAAAGAACAAGGAAAAGGTAAATTTTCACAGTTGCAAGAAAGTGAGAAAGCCAATTGGTATCGAAAACATTATGTGATTCAGGCAATAAAAAATCACCTACGTATCTGTATTTCAGATCCGTATCGCTCAATAACCGGAGATGTTATGTGCATCACGCTTTCCATGTCGTTTAACGTACAAAATAAACAACAGATTCTTTGCCTTGATATTAACCGTTAAAACTTCACTTAAAATTTTTTTTAACTCCTATCGATTACCTTTTAACTAGAGATCCTACATGATGAGACATTTATTTTACCCCGTGGGTTATTTGATAAAAGGCCTTGGTCTTAACGCCACTATTTGGCTTATGCTACTGCTTTTTATGCTTTGTATCAGTGCAAATTTTTATTTTAATCAACAATCCTTTATCGTGCTAAGTAGTGTGTTTTTCTATATTTTTAGTGGGGTTTTTCTTTCTATTACCCATGAAATAAATCAGTTTAAGTTACTGTTAACCAATATTAATGCCAAAGATTTTGATTATCGTAACATTGGTGCTAGCTCTTGGTTATTTTCCTCATCGTTAACTGAGTTGTTGCGAACTTATAGAGAATTATCACGTATCAACACAGCCTATTCAGCACGCATGAGTGAAGTGGAACATTCATCTGTTCAAGTGATTCATACAGCAAATCAAGTTGCTGATAACGTAAAAAAACAATCAGACTCAACCCACTCTACCGCTGCAGCCATTGTTGAAATGAGTCAATCGTTAGCTGATGTTAGTGACAAAATAAATTCAGTGCACGATGCAGCAAACCAAGCAAGCTTAGTAGCTAAAAAGGGAAGAAAAGATGTGACTGCATTGCATAATGAAATTAGTCATGTGGAAAGTTGCGCCAAACGCACTCAGCAAGAGATGATTTTACTGGATAAATCTAGTGAAACAGTACTAAAGATGACCGAATCTATTCAGCAAATATCTAAACAAACAAACTTATTAGCGTTGAATGCTTCTATTGAAGCCGCAAGAGCCGGAGATCTTGGGCGTGGTTTTTCGGTTGTCGCTGAAGAAGTTAGAGCGTTAGCCAAAAAAAGTAACGATAGTGCAATCAATATCATTAAGAGTGTGACAAAGGTTCGTGAACAAAGCCAAACTATTGTTGCAAGCATGGCTGATGTGGTAACTCGCACACACCATTGCATTCGCCAATCAAATACGGTTGATAACGCCTTGGCGGTTATTGAAAAAGAAACCCGTAATGTTAAGGAAGAAATGAGCGTTATCTCTGTTAATGCCGATCAACAAAAAACAGCAACCTTAGAAATTTCAGAGCATGTAGAACTAGTTGTCGAAGGAGCACGATCTAATGCCGACATAGCAAAACAAGCTGAGCATGTTGCGTTCCATCTTAAAAACCTAACCCAATCAACCTAACTGTATCGCTTTAAAGGAAAATTAATAATGATAAATATTTTAATTTTAGGCCTTGTTTTAAGTTTAGTTATTGCTGTGCTATTCGGTATAAAAAGACAAAAAAGGGTATTAATTAATAAACAACTAACTGGGGTTAACTCGATTATCAATATAAATGATTTAGTTAAGTTATTACAAAAACATCGAGGTCTTAGCGCAGCATTGTGTAGTGGCGATGATAGTGTTGTCCGCGAGTTAGGGCAATTAGTGAATAATATTAGATCGTTAATTTCAAAATTAAATAAACTACCCAACATGAACTACAGTGGACGCTGGCTCAGTTTTAACGATCATTGGTCAAGGCTTTCTCAACATCAAAAGGGGATTTCTGCTGACAATAGCTTTAAACAACACACTAATATTATTGCTAACATTTTATACTTATTAGAAGATGTTGCAGAACAGCATTCTCTGACGAAAGAGTATCTTGCTGACTTTGTAAATATTGGTTTTTTGTGGCGTGAATTATTAGCCATCATTGAAAGTGTAGGTCAATCACGTGCCGTAGGCACTCGAACCGTCACAATTAAATATTGCTCTAGCGTTGACAAAATCAAACTAAAATTTTTACAGCAACATATCTCTGTTGTGTCAGAAGAAGTACTCAAAACATTATTAGATAATAGTCAACAAAGAAAGTTTGTTGACCTTGTCGAGCAAAGCTTAACCAGCACTCATTGCTTAACCACTACAATTACCAACGATATTTTAGATGTGGATAAAATAGTTATCGACCGAACTGTGTACTTTGAACTTGCTACTGACACCATGGAAAAGTTAAATCAGGTTTTTAGCTATCAAGTTGAACAACTCCAACAATCCTTACAAAAATAATAAATCAGACAATGGCGCTACCGATGACAACGTATAGCGAATTACCTTCTCAATTAGGGTTTATTAAGGCGAATTGGACTGCTGTTATTTTTTCTATTTATGATAGGAAGGCTGCATTTAAAGAATTAATGATGGATGGCATCACTGTTCGAAAACGAAAAAGAAGCCTTAACCGCAATGAACAGTGGTGCTGACTTTATTCAAGGGTTTTATTGGTAATAACTGATAAGCAGGTAAGCCGCCAAAACCAGTGTATCCTAGCTTGTTGAAAATACTTATTTCCCCAGCACAAGATTGGTGTGTAAACAAAATAACCAGAAATACTAATAACTATCCAATATCCAACCGCTTGAAATACCGCAATTTGATCAAACTGCATAATGCCCAATACAGCAAAAACAATCCCGATTACAATCAACACTATAGCATTGGAAAAAAGGGTTACCTTGTTTGGCAACTGTGCACAGGTAATAAGAACAGTTGAATAATCAAGCGTAGCTTTTTAGCTCCTGTAGATAGCAGCCCATAATCACGTACCTGCTGTAGAATTTTAGGAAGAAAATGTTGCAGGATAAGCAGTAAGAACTTAAATATTCGCAATGCACGGGGTGTTATTTTATTTATTGTACTGTATTTATAGCGAAAGGTGACGTTGTCTTGTTCATGCGCAATAATGTCTTTATCAGGCAGTACGGCGAACAGCACGTGAATAACCGTCAATAGTTGAAGAACGTTTACCTTGCAAACGAAGATTGATAAGATATTGTTCATAAAGATAATTGTAGCGTTTCTCTTGTGGTGTATTCATGGGCTATACCCCAATAACGCATCCTAGAGATGACAATGTTATTATTGATTATCGACGGTCGTTTGAAAGGACAAAAACAGTTATGCTCGTGCTTTGCTGATTTTGGCCAACAATTTTTAGCCCCTTATGAGGGCATTAGTCTTTCAGGAGGCATTGTGATTAGAAGCGCACTTGATAAAGATGCAATTTCTATTGCTAAAATATACAACCATTATATTTCTGATACTGTCGTTACATTCGAAACTGAAACTATAAGCTCCGAAGATATACTTAAGCGTATATGTAAAATCCAGTCAGAGGATTTACCTTGGCTGATTGCCGAGGATGATATGGGTAAAGTAATTGGTTATGCATACGCTAGCAAATGGAGAGAACGTTTTGCTTACCGTTTTTCAGTAGAGGTAACCGTATATTTGTCGCCTAACGCGTTGGGTCATGGTTTGGGATCCCAATTGTACGAAGCATTATTCACAGAGTTAAAGCATCGCTCAATACATTCTGTGATTGGTGGTATTACATTACCTAATCAGGCCAGTGTTGCTTTGCATGAAAAGTTTGGCTTAGAAAAAGTAGCTCATTTTAAAGAAGTTGGTTTTAAATTTAACCAGTGGAAGGATGTAGGTTATTGGCAAGGTGTAATAAAAGCCTAAACAAATCAACAAAAACTAAAAACAGCTGACTTTTTACTTCTTCGTCGCTTATTTTAGCTAACTATTTTATTGCCTCTTAATGAGGCTGCACCGAAATAATTGAGAGGACTAAATAAATATGGAAATAGAATCTAGCACTAATGGCAAAAATCAGTCAACTAGCCTTATTCAACTCGTTGAGCCAGATGAAGTCAATCGTCGCATGGCTACGGGTGACACTTTTGTTGTGAATGTAGTAACAGCATGGTGCCCTGATTGCACAGAAAGTCAAAAGCTACATATTGGTAGCTTTGCACAGAAAATGAAATCTCATGGTGTGGATGTACTTCAAGTTAATGTCCAATTGCTAAGAGGAGATTTTATTAGTGTTGAACATGAAAAAATTACCACTCAATTTGGTGGACACGGTTATCCAAGAACGGTGTTAATTAACCATGGAAATATAGCTGACCAAAATAACGTTGAGATTATCACTGAAGATACATTGTCAGAGTTAGCGAAAAAATTCATTCAAATAATCGCTGAATCGTGAGGAGTATAGATTTATGAAAGGGTTCACATGTATTTTATTCGCTTTGTGTACATCCTCATGTGCAACAATTAAAACGATTGATCCACCAAAAAACCATATTAATATTTCTCATTATGGGAAAAAAAGTTATTGTGAAAATATACCAAGAATTTATAGTGGTATTTCGTATAACGTCTGCCTTTTGTATGGAGAGCCAAGTAAAAGCGTAAATATAGGTAGCTCTTTTAACAATGTACCTTTTGTTGTTATTGATACTGCTTTTTCTGCGGTCTCAGATACTATTGCTTTACCTTATACAATAGTTATGCAAGCTGACAAAGGCCCTATTAAGGTTAACTAATTACATACAAGAGCTTCGAAGGTAAAAAATACAATTGGCTGTTGTTAATGACTTACACATTTTAGCCCACTATTTTGCCTCTTAATTCGTTAGCATTCTAGGAGATTAACCAAGTGAACCTCAGGCAATTCAATTGTTCGGAATTTAAAGTCGTATTTGATCTCCGCCATGAAAATGCTGAGTGGCTTTTGCTACAAAAAATCATTCAATGACCGCTTGATTGGCTTCAACCAAAGCGACAAGAGGTTAAAGTATCTACTCATTTTGGTGCGTATTACGCAATCGATATTGACGGTGAAAGTCGATTACTAACCCGCGTTTACCATAACAAATAACAGTTGATTTTTTCTCCCTCGTCGCTTAATTTATGGGGTAATTCATCATAAACGAGTTATTCTACAAGCTCGTTATAGGCAACTGAGTATTCATCATGAACTTTAGTACTACACAATTAGGTTTAATGGTTTTAACTGTGATGTGCATTATCGGAGTTATTAGCTACTTTTTAGGGATACGCAAAACGAATTCACCTATAAAAGCCAGTGCTTTGGGCTTTGTATTTTCAGTAATACCTGTTTTAGGTATTATCTATGTTATCTATTTAGCGACCAAAGACGATATTATTGCACCTAAGTAACATGTCAAAATTGCATATAATAATGCGTTCAAATGAAAAAATAACGTGGCGTTAGAGAGCAATATAAATTTTTATTATAGGCTTAGTATGATAACAAAACTTGATAATTCAAATGAAGAAGTTGCCAATAATATTTTTACTGTTTTTCAAAGTTCTTATAAAATTGAAGCTGAACTTATAGGAACGTTTAATTTTCCTCCGCTATGGCGAAGTGTTAAAAATATAGAAAACTCAACAACACAATTTTATGGTTTTATTGAAAGTGAATGCATAACTGCAATTATAGAGATTGTTATAGAAGGACAACTCTTAGATATTAATAGTTTAACTGTTGATCCAAATTATTTTAGGAAAGGTATTGCAAGTAAATTAATAAGCTATGTTCTAGAGACAATTGATTTTTCAAAAGCTATTGTAGAAACCGCTGTTGTAAATTTACCCGCCATAAATTTATACAAGAAACATGGCTTTGTTGAATTTAAAAGATGGACCCCTTTTCATGGTATTGAAAAAATAGCAATGTCGGTTGAGTCTACTCTCGATAAGAAAATAAACAAGTACACGGAATAGTCATCTTTTAATGATAACTTGCAATGCCCTTGGGCTAATAAAATAAAAAAAATTATTTATGAGTATAATTCTAGTTTCAGATGTTTTTGGTATTACGCCTGCTTTATTAAAGCTAAAAGATAAACTAGGGGCAAGTATTATTATTGATCCATACAAAGGTAAAAGTATGGCTTTTAATAATGAAACTGAGGCCTATTCATGTTTTATTAATACGGTTGGACTTGATAGCTACGTTTCAAAAGTGTTAAAAACATTGGTGTCTCTCAACAATCAAACAACGCTAATTGGTTTCAGTGTAGGCGCTTCAGCAATTTGGAGACTCCCCATAAAAAATGAGGATCATATTATTAAACAAGCATTTTGCTTTTATGGTTCACAAATAAGGAATTTCACCAAAATAGAGCCTTGTTTTAAAATACATTTAGTATTTCCTAAAAGTGAATCACATTTTGATGTGTCTAAGCTTAAAAAAGAGCTTACAAAAAAACAGAATGTAATAACAACACAAGTTGAATACTTACATGGTTTTATGAATTATTATTCTAGCAATTTTAATCAAATTGGCTATGATAAGCACGTCGCATTATTGCGCTCAAATGCTAGCTAACGAGTAAAAAAAAGAACACGGGGGTTTGATGATAAACGTTTACCTATTTGACTGGGGCGACACGTTAATGGTCGATTTCCCTGGTGTTACTGGCAAAATGTATGACTGGGATATTGTTGAAGCTGTTTCTGGAGCTAAAAAGGCCTTAGAGGTGCTTTCAAAACATTCACAAATATATATAGCCACGGGTGCTGCCGATTCAACCGAACTAGAAATTAAATTGGCTTTCGACCGTGTAGGTTTATCTCAATTTATATCAGGTTATTTTTGTAAAGCTAACTTAGGCTTATCAAAAGGCAGTCCTGAATTTCTAGAATCTATTCTCGTTAAACTCAATACTCCTGCGGTGAATGTTGCGATGGTTGGTGATAATTTTGAAAAAGATATTAAACCTGCAATTTCTGTAGGCATTCAACCTATCTGGTTTACACAAAATCATATAGGAACAATACCGGATAATATTAAAGTAATTAATAAGTTAAGCGCACTTTATATAACCGCTCCACTTCAATAGAGATACGTAACGTTGGCTACGTTCGTACCTCACTCATTTTAGCCAACATTACTTTGCCTCTTAATGGGGTGTTGATATTAAAGAGATATAATATGGAGCGTCCTACTAAGGAACAGATAAGAGCATTACCTTTGTATGTTGGGCTAGGTCTTGTCGATATAAAGATCATTGAAAATGAGCTGGATGCAGCTAATGCATTAATAGCACTAAAAGATGAAGTTTGCCTGGGATTTGATACTGAAAGTAAGCCTATTTTTCGTAAAGGTGAAATTAGCCCTGGTCCTACGTTAATACAGCTTTCTACTGAGTCCAAGGCGTTTTTATTCCCAACCAGATTTCCTTCTGCAGTCTCTTCAGCGATGCAAATATTAAGTAATCCAAATATAAAAAAAGTAGGATTCGGCATCAAGGGAGACAATAAAGAACTGCGTACCAAACTAAATATAGACATAGTAAATACAGAAGACTTATCTGTTAGGTTGAAAGATTTAGTTGGGGAAAAAAACAGCATTGGCGCACGCGCTGCTGTGGCAATGGTTCTTAAATTTCGTTTAGGCAAAGGAGCCCAGAAATCAAACTGGGGTGCTTATCCTCTGAAAAAAAGTCAGATTTTATATGCCGCAAATGATGCACATTCAGCAATTTCCATTGAAAGATCATTGAGTTTAGTAAATCTATACCCGCTCCACTTGAAGATGCAGATTTCAGCAAGATGAGAAAGGGTTAGCTACAAGGCATTGATTGAAGAGAATAGTTATTCTATTGTCGAAATCAATAACGCAGGAGATGACCCTTTATCGACTTGCCCGTAGGGAGCTAAGCTAGAAACTGCATCTTCAAGTGGAACAGGTATACAGCATTCTGCACATTTTTAAGTAGAAACTGATCAAGTAGAGTTTTGGTTTAAAGTAAGTACTTAGCAAGTAAATGAGGTATAATTTTTAACAGTTAGCTCGGTTTCACTTAGCTAAACATTTTAGTAAACCATTATTAGTCCCTTAAATGGGCGTTATATGTTAATCATCAAATGGAGTTTGGGCGTATGATTTATGAAAAAGAAATTGATATTTACCTTAAAGCTAAACGGCAATCAAAAGTAGGGAAAGCTATTACCATTTTAGCTACTTTAATGCTTATTATATTTGTGTGTCTTCGATTATTTGGTATAAATAATCTGTATTTAGATATGGTAACAATGAGTGTTTTTATTGGTTGTTTAGTTAATGCTGATGGGGGTTCTTTTATTTCATATGTACCCAAATCAAAATTACTAACAATAATCGAACGCCAAATAAATAGTGATCCAGAAGCGATAAAATACATAGCGAGTAAAAATATCTAACGCTGGATCACCTTACAATTTAAACGATTATTTATCGATCAGTTACCCTGAAAACCTATACTTTATTGAACAACTTTTTCTCAATCAAGTGATCTGCTGATAACTTTCCAGCTCCAAAAAGCGCTATTTGTATCAACAATAATCCCCAGATGACATGACCATAAAGTGCCGCTGGTGCTATTTCTGCCAAGCTAACAACTGCAACAATATTAACAAGGCTTAAGCTTAATGCACCAAAGCGACTTGCTATACCCAACACTAATATAATGGGTAATATTATCTCTCCTGCTGTACCTAAATAAGCCGCTAATTCAAAAGGAATAAAAGGGACATTGTATTCCTCTTCGAATAAAAATAACGTGGTATCCCAATCTTTTAATTTAGTTAGACCTGAAGCAAAAAACACCCAAGCAACATAAAACCTTGCGGCAAGTAATGCTAACGGTTGTAAATAGTTAAGCAAATTACTGCCTTGGTAATATGGTTTTATAAAGCGTTGAGTTAACGTTGTCATGGTGTTTCCTAATTCAATAAAATAAAATAAATAAATATTTTTAACTGTATCTCTGTTGTATTTGAAGGCGCCATCCTTGGCTATAAGCTAAGTTTCAAATAGATTAATACGCTTTAACGTTAAAGCTGTGATACCTATTATTATGATTTTTTTGCTTTAAATTTCTTTTTCGCATCAGCTTTTAATAAGCCGCCAAGATCTTCACAAGTACCTTTGGCAACAAGTTTCCACTCACCAAAATCGTTATCTAACGATGATTGTCCAGCACATGAGTGAGTTCCCGCTAAGTTGGCACAGTCATTTTGACCTGCCATAGCAACGCCATAACACTTCTCTTTACTGCCAGCTTGTGCAGGAGCGGCAACTGTTGTGGCAATGGTTACAGCAAGTGCTGCACTAGCTAATAATTGTTTTTTGTTCATCATGTAAACCTCTATTTAGTTTGTATTAAAATTTATGTATAAATTAATTTGATTTTTTAGACGTAGCGCTAAGCTTTGTATCTAACCAATCTTTCACTTGTGCGCCTGAGACTCCACCAATCAAGCTAGACTTGTTGTTCGATTTATCCAACAACACCAACGTAGGAACACCTTTTACACCACATTCTTTCGCTAATTGAATGTCATTATCAACATCAATGTTAACCATTTTTAATTGATCAACGTATTGTATTGAAACGTCGTCCATAATAAGCGCCATATCTTTACATGGCGCACACCATGAAGTACTAAAATATAAAAGTACCCATGGTTGTTTATGTTCTAATGCTTTAAGACCTTGGAAGTTTGCTTTATCTTTCATATCACTTTCAATTATTAGAATAATAGTTGTCAGTAAATTAGTCAGCATTTAACTGAGTAATTGATACACCTTGAATGCCTGACCAGACACGATCAGCTTTTTCTACATGAGCAGGCACATCAGACAACCATTTTTTCTGAACGGCTTTGTTGAGATTTAAGTAAAGTTTACCGTCAACAATTTTCCATGCTGTTGGGTCAGTGTCTAATTTTTTATTAAACACGACACCCATTGCACAAAAGCCACCAAATTGTGGTGCAAATTTTTCAGGGTTATCTTGAAAAATCTCACGGTTTTCTTTACTGCTAAATTGATAAATAGCACTTTTGTAGGTTGCCGTATACTTATGATTTCCCTTGGATGCTTTACTATCAGTAAAATATGAAACAGCATCATAGCCATGAATAGCTAGGTCATTAGCATTAGCGTTAACATCAATATCAGCAGCAAAACTTAAACTACTCATGACTAAAGTGGCGGCAACGGTGACAGATTTAATTAGGTGTATAATTTTCATGAAAAGTTCCTAGATGCTTTGTTGTATGATTAGTGCATAAGGTTTTGTTATGCAGAAATAAATTGGTAGACTTAAGGTGTGTATTCTCCTGCCCTTCGCCATGTGATGAACTTTAGCAAGGCTACTCAACACAAATGCGGCTATAACTCTTTAATTTGAAACCAATCGTCTAAAAAGGTTACTTATGGACCAATTAAGCAAAATTTTACAAAATTTATCTTTTAATGCTGATGTGTTTTTCAGCGGTAACTTATGTGGTATTCAAAGTTTAGGTGGCTCTGATAGTGAGAAAGGTCACTTACATCTACTGAGAACAGGTGTATTAACAATGGTTTGTGAAGAAGGTCATAAAGTGACTTTAGATAAACCGTCGGTCATTTTTATGCCTAGCTCGACTAAACATCAAGTGATTGCCAGTGAATCAAGTCAGGCAGAATTAGTGTGTGTAGATATCGACTTTCATTCGGGTAGTGGTAGCGCATTAGTCAATGCCTTGCCCAAATTAATCTGTTTGAACATTGAAAAAAATGACTCATTAGGAAAAACAGCACATTGGTTATTTGAAGAGGCCTTTAACTCTCAAGCAGGACAGCAAATAATTGTTAATAAACTCGGTGATATTTTTTTAGTGCAAATTTTGCGTCATATTCTCCACAATGGGATTGTTGTTCAAGGTATGTTGTCGGGCATGGCACATCCACAATTATCAACATTAATGACCGCTATTCATGAAAAACCTGAAGAACCTTGGACTGTTGATTTAATGGCCGAAAAGGCCTTAATGTCACGCGCTAAGTTCGCGGCATTATTTAGAGAAACTGTTGGTCAAGCGCCCAGTGATTACCTAACAGATTTGCGTATTGCCTTAGCTCAAGGGCTACTAAAAAAAGATCTGCCGGTCAGCCTTGTCGCTAATGAAGTAGGCTATGAACACGGCTCAGCCCTAGCTAGAGTTTTCAGGAAAAAAATGGGCGTATCACCTAAAGAGTGGTTAATGAAATTAAGAAAGTAAAGTAAGTAAAATGAAATTAATGATAAAAAACACAGAGAAAAATTTAGTACAAAAATAAGAATTATTATATTAGGTTATTGAAATTATTACATACCAATTGATGAAACCTTGTTAAGTGTATTGGCTTTTCTCTATCATAGGCATGTAACGTATGTAAAGGCCATATTGGACCGGTGAATTGTGTCATTAGATGAACGAGCTCACCCGATTTAATCAATGGTCTAGCAATATGATCAGGTAATAACACCATGCCTAAATGACGAAGCGCCATCGATAACGCACTAGGAAAAATGTTTACCTTTGAAAACTGGGTCAATTCAACAATGGTTTTCTCTTGAGTCGCAATATCGTATACCGGCATTTTTTGTTTTTGCCAACTGGTCGCTATCCATTTTAATTGACTTAAATCAGTTACTTTTTTTGGGGTGATATTTTTATGCAAATACAGGGGACTAGCACAAAATATCTCCGTGATAGTGCCAATTGGTAAAGCGCGATAACTACTATCAGGTAATTCCCCAGCATGAATAGCAACATCTAAATGATGCTCTACCAAATCTAAACTGCTGTCACTTACAATAATTTCCGGCTCAAGGCCTGGATATTCTAAACACAACTGTTCAATGGCAGGCATCACCACATTACTTTCTAAAGCATGTGGCAAGGTAATAGAAAAACGTCCTTTCGGGTTTTCCTCTGCGTTAGCAATATCTTTTAAAACCAAGTCAACTTGATCTTTTAGTATCTGACATCTTGATAACAACTTTTGCCCTAAAGCGGTAGTAGACACACCTCGGGTGGTACGGTTTAAAATTCGAATATCCATATCGGTTTCAAGCGCTTTAACTTGTTGACTAACTGCAGATTTAGTTATACCTAGCTTTTTTGCTGCACCGGTAAAAGAGCCTTGCTGAACAACTTCTGCAAAAACCATTAATCGAGAGAGCTGCTTTATATTGTCCATAAAATCTATACAGTGAATAAACCTTATCAATATTGTCCATTATAAAAGACAGGCATACAATGACTTTATCAACTAAGTCACACCGATTTAGTTGATGTTAGCTAGAAAGGAAAAAGTATGACTGCATATATTATTGTTGGATTATCACCAAAAGATGCCGAAAAATTACAGCAATATGGCGCTAGTGTCCCGCCGACACTAGCCAAGTATTCTGGTGAGGTGTTAGTTAAAGGACCCGTTGAGCAATTACATGGCCAATTTAATTATAAGGTACAAGTGATTTTAGCATTCTCTACCAGAGAAAATGCCTATAACTGGTATCACTCAGAGGATTATCAGGCGCTTATCTCGACACGAGATCAAGGCATGGACAGTCAATTCCAATTAGTTGGATAAACCTTCTTAACACAATTGAATTTTCATACTCCACATAAATTTTTAATAGGAAATATTCATATGACTTTTACGATGCATACTCAAGAATCGGCACCTTTTGCCAGTAAAGCGCTATTAGATGATTCACTAAAATCTTTTGGCATGGTCCCAAACCTACACGCGATAATGGCTGAAGCGCCAAATGTATTAAAAGCATATAAATTACTACATAACTTATTTCAAGATACTAGCTTTAATAATGAAGAGCTAACCGTAATTTGGCAAACAATTAACGTTGAAAATGCATGTCTCTACTGTGTGCCAGCGCACACCGGCATTGCTAAAATGATGGGCATAGATGATGCGATTACTGATGCCTTAAGACAGCGCACCCAATTACCCTCTAAAAAGTTACAAACATTACATGAAACCACGTTGGCGATAGTTCGTGATAAAGGCCAACCAGATCAAACAGTTGTTGATAACTTCTATCAAGCTGGATATGAAAATCGTCAATTATTAGAGATAGTTTTAGGGGTTTCACAAAAAGTGATGAGCAACTATATCAATCACTTGGCTGATACGCCTGTTGATAAAGCGTTTGAAGAATTTGTTTGATAAAAATGGCTTTTATAACAGAACGACTTAATTAAATTTGGTGGGTATTTTATAATTTATGGCCCTTTAACAAATATTGTTACAGGGCCTACTTTAGTAAGTGCCCTACTTTCACCAATATAATTGTTTCTTGCTCTACATAAGGACAATGTTTACTTAAGTGCGGACTACGGATCCACGTTCCTTGAGGATAACGACCGTGCTCATCGATGAATTCACCACTAATGACAAAGACCTCTTCACCACCAAAATGTTGATGTGGTTGAAAACGTTCTCCTTTAGGCCATTTAACTAACGCGGTAGATTCGCCTTGGTAGCTGTGTAAAGGCATAACAGATAAACCACCGATCCCTGGAGACCAGTCTGTTTTTTTGGTATCCGTGACAACGTGTTCATCATCACCGGGGGTAAACTGATGTAACTTGACGAACAATACACAACCCTCTTTACTAAAAGGTGCATGCTTATAGCCTTCGGTATTTCTAAAATAACTGCCTGCCTGGTAATCACCGCTGTGGTCTGAAAAAGTGCCTGATAACACTAATATCTCTTCACCTAAAGGATGATCGTGTTCACTAAAGCTAGCGCCCGCTTCAAATTTAACTAAGCTAGTCGCATGGCCTTTTTCGGCATCTTCTCTTGCTAAAGGTTTACGCCATACACCGGCTTTAGGGCTAGCGATCCAAGGTTGTTGATGCGTTTCAATAACAACTTTTTGCTCAAAGTTCATGTTTAACATTTAGACCCCTTATTTTGTATTTTCATACCCTGCCTATTACCAAGAAAAAAGACAATAAGTTAATATTGTTGGGATTAATTGTATTTCTGATTGACCAAATAATGCATCAAACGGGTTAATCCATAATAATATACTACCAATAATGGTGGCAAAGGCGAATACTTTAACAGCATAACTGCCTGCTTTGCTGACTGCAACTTTGTCAACATTAGGCGTTTCTTGTGATAACGTTAACGTATTATTTGCATCACCCACAACAAATAGTTGCAAATATTCATATCCGTAATCATTGTGAAAATAAAATAAAAACACGTTGCAACTTAAATCTAAAAGCGACAACGCAATGAGGATTATTGACGACTAATTATTCTTTTTCATAAATTTAAGTATATGGTTTGCAATAATATCGCCATCTTCTTCTAACGCAAAGTGTCCGGTGTCTAAAATATTAAAATCTAAGTTTTTTAAATCACGTTTGTATGGATGTGCTCCTTCTTCAGGAAAAATATAGTCACCTTTACCCCACATCAATAACGCTGGTGGTTGGTGCTCTCTAAAATACGCTTGCCATTCTGGGTAAAGCGCCGGATTAGTACCGTAAGAGTAAAACAATTCTAGCTGAATTTCTTTATTGCCTGGGCGGTCTAATTTAGCTTGGTCAACTATCCAGTTATCAGGGCTAATCGCTTCTTTATTGCGAGTTCCATTAGTATATTGCCACTCGGTTGCACCAATAGTTAAAAGATTATCTTTCAAGACTTTGGCATTTTCTGGGGTTTTATCTTGCCAGTAGGCTTTAATGGGCTGCCAAAAATCACGTAAACCTTCATCGTAAGCATTACCATTTTGAATAATAAGTCCCTTTACTCGTTCAGGGTGTTCTGTCGCAATTCTAAAACCGATAGGTGCGCCGTAATCCATTACGTACAGGGTATATTCCTCTGCCCCCATCTTTTCTAAAAAAGCATCAGTGATGTTAGCCAAGTTATCAAAGCTGTATTCAAATTCATTAACTGCTGGCATAGAACTGTTACCAAATCCGGGGTAGTCCGGTGCAATAACATGATACTTTTCTGATAATTTAGGAATTAAGTCACGATACATATGTGACGATGTTGGAAAACCATGTAATAACACAATAGTTTCTTTGTGCTCTGCACCGGCTTCACGATAAAAAACATCTTGGTTTTGTACTTTAATAGTTTTATATAACGTTTGTGCTGCTTTAACTTCGGTGATACCGGCAAAGCTAAACAGTAATATCCCTGTTGCTGCCATTAAGGTGCTTGTAAATGGGGCGTTTTTTGGATTACTTTTTATGTTTTTTTTTGAAATATCTCTATTAAAAGTTATCATCATATTTTCCTTTAAATTATTGATATAAATAGGTTAGATTGATCTGTTGTCGTGCTTGCTAATTGATGAAGCTATTATCTACCTCAACAACACATTGATAAATAGTGTTGATATTGAATCATTGTCAACGTAGTGTTGACAATTTATACCGCAGAGAGAGAGTTATGGATACTTTAGATGGGCTAAAAACAGTCGTGGCCGTTGTTGAGACCAGTTCATTTACC
Organism: Colwellia sp.; assembly: GCA_047633255.1. Taxonomy (GTDB): domain Bacteria; phylum Pseudomonadota; class Gammaproteobacteria; order Enterobacterales; family Alteromonadaceae; genus Colwellia. The sequence continues at coordinate 17,250 of JBLIEW010000019.1, read as the reverse complement.
GCGGCAAGTGAACGACTTGGACTATCCAAAGCCTTGGTGAGTAAGTATGTTGGTGAAGTTGAACGTAATTTAGGTATTCGACTTTTTAATCGCACCACACGCCAGCTTGCTTTAACTGAAGCAGGTCGTCGATATTATCAAGAGTCTGTTGTTTTACTGGAACAATATAGCGCTTTAGTCGACAAGGTCACCGGCGAGCAAACTAAACCACAAGGCTTACTAAGAATCAGTGCTCCTGTAACCTTTGGAGAAATGATATTAGCACCATTACTGCCCAAATTTTTACGCCTATATCCCAACTTAAAAATTGAATTAGTATTAACAAATGGCGCGATTGATATGCTTGAAGAAGGTATTGATGTGCGCTTACGTATAGGAGATATTGATGACTCAAACATGATAGCAAGACATTTAAAAACATTTCCTTTGATTTTATCTGCCTCACCAAGCTACATTCAACAATATGGCTTACCTAAAACGCCCCAGCAAGTTAACGAGCATCACTGCATTATTGACAGTAATTTTAGAATGGGTAAACAATGGCCTATGATATCCTCCAAGGGAAAAGCCGAGACAATTAATGTACAGTCGATTGTCGCCGTAAATAGTCCACAGGCGGTGAGAGAAATAGCCATTGCCGGCGGCGGTGTTGCCATGACACCCAATTTTATTGTAGAAGATGCAATAAAATTGGGGAGATTAGTACCTATTTTACCCGACTATACCACCTTAGAATTCGGCCTTTTTGCTATTTACCCTCATCGTAAATATGTTGCAAAAAAAGTGAGGTGTTTTATTGATTTTTCGTTAGCAGAATTATCTAAATAAATTGCGGTTGAGTTAATGTTTAATTTTCAAATAGAATACTTAATACATTAAATACTTTTCAAACCACCTATTTAATATATTAGTTATCTAACAAAATGTAGTATACTTGTTAAGATATTGTAATTATGTTTCCTATAAAAACTTCATAATTTAGACTCGTAAGTTAAACAATATTAACCTTTTACAACAATAGGAATATGCTCAGTAATGCGTAAATTTGACGATTCTCTCCCATTAAAACTATTAAAAGCACGTGAAGCTGCCTTAAACCATTTTCGCCCTCTGCTAAAAGAAATATCATTAACAGAGCAACAATGGCGAGTGATCCGTGCTTTAAATGAATTTGGCGCTTTAGAATCAAAACAATTAGCCGAATGCAGCTGTATTCTTAGCCCTAGTTTAACCGGTATTATCACGCGCTTAGAACAACAAAATTTTGTTCAACGTCAAAAATCGAGTAAAGATAAGCGTCGTGTTTTACTTAGTTTAACGGATCATGCTCAAAAAGTTTTCGATGATATTAGTCCACGCTTCGAAGAACGTTACAGTAAAATGACCGAACAATTTGGTCAAGAGAAAATGGAGGAGTTCAAAGAGTTACTTGAATTAATGGCGACAGTAAAACCTTAAATAGCAACTGAAAATAATGGTATAGAATCAGATATTAACACCCTTTTTTAAACATCTATTAGTCAACTAACCTCATGTTTCAGTTGACTAAGTAAACGCTTCTAAACCAGGCCCTTGGGAAAGACAAAGCATTTTGAAGTGGGACGGGTCTAACCTATGACAACTCATACCAACAATAAGCAACCTTCATTAATATTGCTTATTGTTATTGCCATGACTAGCCCATTGGCGTTAAATTTATTCATTCCCGCAATGCCCTCTGCAGTAATAGCCTTACACACCGATATTGCAACAATGCAATTAACCTATAGTTGCTTTTTATTAACGTTAGCTTTTGGGCAATTAATATCAGGCCCTTTAGCTGATTACTTTGGCCGTTATCCAGTTTTAGTTACTGGGTTAATTATTCATTTTTGCGGCTGTATTTTTGCGATCTTAGCAGATGATATTAATCTATTAATAGCAGCCAGAGTATTACAAGCATTAGGTGGCAGTGCCTGTATGTCAATGGCACGAACGATGACATTAGATCTTTATGGTCGAGAGAAATCAGCCAGTAAAATGAGTTATTTAGTGATGGCTATCGCGTTATCTCAAACCCTTGCCCCCACATTAGGTGGTTATGTTAATTTATATTTCAACTGGCAAGCTATCTTTGTCATTTCGTCATCTATTGCTTTTTGTATTTGCGTATTGGCCATCAAGCGATTAACAGAAACCTGCCCAAAAAAAAGTACTAGCTTAAAAGTAAGTGAAGTTTTACATCAGTATTCACAGGTATTAAAATCAAATCAATATATTGGTTATGCTTTATCAAGCACTTTTATTGCTTGTGCTTTCTATATTTTTATCGGCAGTGCACCCTATATTGTTGTTAATAATTTAGGGGGAAATTCAGCTGATTTTGGCAATTGGTTCTTAATAGTTGCCCTTGCCTTTATGCTAGGTAGCCTTTGTTCTGGCACATTAACAAAACGTATTACTATAAACACCATGATCTATTTAGGTCATACTATATCGTTGTTAGGTGCCACGCTTTTATTCTTACTTAACTATGTTGAACTATTAAATTATTTCAGCTTGTTCATACCCATGTCACTACTCACTTTTGGCCGCGGTCTCAGCCAACCCAGTGCTCAGTCAGCTGCTATTGCTTGTGCTTTATCTAGAGCAGGAACTGCCTCTGGCTTGCTAGGATTTATACAGCTAATCATTGGCGCTTCTGTTGCTCAATTAGTTCCTCTGTTGATAGATTACAATATAAAATCTTTATTTTTTATTATTTTTTTAGCGCCTATTTTTGCTTTAACAAGCCATTATCTCACTGTTAATAATAATAAAAATTAGTTACCCCCACTCTGTTTACAAACTGATCAGTAAAATAAATTGTTGACAATATCGCAAGGAAAAGCTAAAAATAGTTAACACGTTAAGTACTGGGTAATTTAATTATCATATTAACTAGTTGACAAGTAGTAACACAAAATGCAATATTAATTAATATGTTAACTAATATTACTTGGTAGCCTACTTATTAGTCAATGGTTAAAAAATTAATAAATTAAATTAAGTGAAAAATCATTAAAAATTTGTTACTTAATTTACAGAAATAACCCAGTTAATATTAGTTGGAGACCCTATAAGTACTAGTCCTAAAGTTGGTACCCTAATATCAAAACAACACTGGCAAAAAGTGACCAGTTATATCAAAGTAGGTATTGATGAAGGTACAAAAGTAATTGCTGATGGTGATAACCATACCGATTTACTGGATGAACTACACAATAAGTTTTACTAGAAAAATAGTCATTATTCACTTGAGTCTTAGGAGCAGTACTAAAATAAATTCATCACTTAATACCATGAATAAATCTGATAATAATTATATAAAAACATAATAAAACATAAAATTTAGGAGAGAACACTATGAATAAAGCACCTCTAATGAAAATCACTGCCGCATTAAGTTTATGCGTAGCACTATCAGCATCAGCTGTTGCTGACACGGTTTTACGTGTCGCCACTTGGTTACCACCAGGACATGCGATGAATGCAGAAATGTGGCCTACTTGGGGAAAATGGGTTGAAGAAGCAACTGAAGGCCGAGTAAAAATAAAACTAGAATACGGTATGGGTCATCCAAAAAGTATGTTTGATCTAGTAGAAGACGGTGTAGTAGATGCGAGTTGGAGCTATCATGGTTATGTACCTGGTCGTTTTAAATTACCACAAATTGCAGAACAACCAGGTCTAGGTGTTAATGCTGAAGCGGCCTCTGTTGCCCTTTGGCGTGTACAAGATAAATACTTTAAAAAAGCGAATGAGTTTCAAGGTTTAACGTTAGCTGCCATATTTACCCATGGTCCTGGTTATGTTCATACTATCAACCCAATCTCTACCTTAGCTGACTTGAAAGGTAAAAAAATTCGTATCGGTGGTGGTATTCAAAGTGACTTAGGTGAACGCCTTGCAATAACCCCCATCGCAGCGCCTGGCTCTAAAGTATATGAAATGTTACAACAAGGCGTAATTGATGGTGTATTTATGCCAATGGGTGAACAAAAATCACTACGTTTATATGAAGTAGCACCTAACATATTAGCGGTACCCGGTGGCATGTACCTAGGTAGTTTCTCAATTTTCATTAACCCTGACTTCTTAGCTAAGTTATCGAAAAAAGATCGTGACGCTATCATGAACGTTTCAGGTGAAAAACTTTCAGCCATGGCTGGTAGTACTTGGGATAATGCTGACGCTATTGGCTTAACTTTTGCTGAAAAGAACGGCGTTACGGTTACGAGTAATAAACAATTAGGCGAAGAGTTTAAACAATACAGTAAAGGCTTAGATGATGAATGGGTAAAAAGCGTTAAAGGGACAGGCGTTGACGCTAAAGCTGCATTAAAAGAATTACGTAAAATCGCTCGAAGCTATGGTAAATAGGGGGTTTTTCTATGTCTTTTAGTGCTTGGTTATCAACGCACTACGAAGAAAGAGGGCTAGTCAAATGGCTAGCCTTTTTTCTAGAAGTTATTGCGGCCCTAACCTTATTATTCTTAATGCTACTTACGTGTACCGATGTGTTAGGTCGGTATTTATTTGATAACTCATTAGATGCAGCGTCAGAAATGACGGAAATATGCATCGCTATTTTGGTATTTGCTGAAATGCCTATCATCACGTGGCGCGGGGGGCATGTTGTTGTTGATATTTTAGATAGATTTATAGGTCAAAAAGCTATCAAAATATTGGGTTTGTTATCCATTTTCGTAATGTCGAGCTCGCTTTATTATGTTGCTCATCGCATATTTTACATCGGTTCACGTTCAATTCGACGTGGCGAAGAAAGTGAATACCTTGCTATTCCCATGGGTCATATAGTGCAATATATAGCCATTATGAGTTGGATCACGGCTGGCGCTGTTATTACTTACGGCATTTATATTTTACTTTTCCCGAACAATCCGACAAAACAAACAGAGTCATCTGTATCAAGCTCAAAGGAGGCGAAATAATATGACCGTTGCACTCATTGGTTTTGCTATATTATTAGTACTTATTATTATCGTACGCATTCCTATTGCTTTTTCTATGGGCATTGTTGGCTTTGGTGGTTTTGCTATATTGCAAGGTCTGTCACTGGAAAATATTGTAGATTTTAACTGGACAGCAAGTCTATCTATGGCGGCAGTACGGATCACTGATACTGCACAAGAATACAGTTTATCTGTTATTCCGTTATTTATTTTAATGGGTAATTTAGTCACCAAGTCAGGATTATCTCAAGAGCTATACCATGCCTCTTATGCCTTTTTAGGCCATAAAAAAGGCGGATTATCAATGGCAACTGTTGTTGCTTGTGGTGGTTTTTCTGCTATTTGTGGCTCAAGTTTAGCCACGTCAGCGACTATGGCAAAAGTGGCTATGCCACCGATGCGTAAATACGGTTATGCCGATTCTTTAGCAACGGCTTCTATTGCGGCTGGTGGCACCTTAGGTATTTTGATCCCACCCAGTGTTATTTTAGTACTGTACGGATTAATGACTGAAACCAGTATTCGTGAATTATTTGCGGCAGGTTTTATTCCAGGCTTCATCGGCATATTAATGTATCTTGGCGCAGTGAAATATACCGTGTGGCGTGATCCATCAACAGGACCTTGTGGCGAAAAAATGTCATGGCCTGAGCGTATCATTGCATTGAAAGGCGTTTGGGGTGTACTGACATTATTCACAGTAGTAATGGGCGGTATTTATATCGGCATATTTACGCCAACAGAAGCGGCAGGCGTTGGCGCTGGTGGTGCATTTATCATTGCATTGGCTAGAAAGTCACTCTCCATCAGAACACTTTTTGAAACACTGTCAGATACAGCTAGAACAACCACCATGTTGTTTACCGTACTGATTGGTGCGTTAATTTTTTCTGATTTCATTAACCGTGCGGGTTTACCAACTGATTTATTCAACTTAGTGAGCGGCCTTGAGGTTTCTCCTATGTTGGTCATATTCGCTATTTTGGCAATTTACATTGTACTGGGTATGGTTTTTGAAAGCTTATCTATGATGCTGTTAACTGTACCTATTTTCTACCCGCTAGTGCAAAGCATGGGGTTTGATTTGGTTTGGTTTGGTATTGTGGTTGTGGTTGTTACCGAGATTAGTTTAATAACACCGCCCGTTGGTATGAATGTATTTGTACTCAGTGCCGTATTAAAAGACGTCAAAGCAAGCACTATATTCAAAGGCGTAACGCCCTTTTGGTGTGCCGATATATTACGTTTATTATTAATCACGTTAGTTGCACCTATCGCGCTAGCCCTACCCATTTGGCTCTACCGATAATAAAATACCCAAGGTAACATAGGTTGATTTTACTTAACCTTGTTACCTTTTTCATTTTTAGCCCTGTGTAATAAAATCGACATATTTGAAAGGAAGATCATGACAGCTAAAACGAATAGTAAAACCAAAATCAATAAAATCCTGTATGCCTCTGATATAGAAAAAGGCTCAAGACCTGCCTTTCGTGCAGCAATGAGCTTATGTGGCAAGTATGGCTCTGAAATAACGTACTTACACATATTGGAGCCGTTATCTAGCTCAGCACAAAACCTGATTAAAAACCTAGTTGATACCGACGATGTTGATGGCATCTATCAAAAAAGTTTGATTAATTTAAAAGTTAAAATAGAGCAACGCATTAGTCGATTTTTCGAACAAGAAATTGAATTTCATGACAGCCTTGAAACCAGTAAAGTAGAGTCTCGCATTGAAGAAGGCGTTGCTTGGGAAACGATCATTAAAGTAGCCAATGAAATAGACGCGGATGTGATTGTTATGGGTACCCGTACTCATTCAGCTGTAGGACAATTTTTCTCTGGGTCTACCGCTAATAAAGTCATGTTAAACACCAAAAGACCCCTGTTAATTATCCCATTAGGTAAATAAACACTCTTAATAATTTACAAACCTAATGGATAAATAAACCTACTGACTAGCCGCTTGCTGACTATAATACTCAGCAACGGCTTTTATCTGCTCATCGCTTAACTCTTGCGCAATAACCTGCATTATTGGCGACTGCCTTTCACCACTTTTAAAAGCATGCAATTGTTTCTCTAAATACATAGCCTGCTGCCCTGCTAAATTAGGCCATAACTCAGTCACAGTAATCCCTGTCATACCATGGCAAGAAATACAACGAGCCCGAACATTTTCTCCTTTTTTATTATACGTTTCACTCGCTTTGCTATCGTTTTTCTGTTGTGAAAAATAATGCGCTAAAACGGTAATATCGTCATCACTGAGCATCTTAACGTAAGGCAACATCTGCGGATTATGACGCTTGCCATCACGAAAAGCGGTAATCTCTTTATTCAGATAGCCCTGTTTTTGTCCTGCTAAGTTGGGGTGAATTGTGTTGGTAGAAACACCCTTTACACCATGACATGTCATACAAGGTTTCGCTAAATCATTCACATTGCCGTGTTCACTAGCAACGGCTGGTTGATTCATAACAAAACAGGTTAAAAAAGCAATCGGTGCTATTTTATTAAATTTATTTTTGGTCACTAGTTTCATCGACTGTCCTATTGCTTAAGGTTAATTGCTTTATTAACATCTTTCTATACTCAACCACTTCAAATAATGGCTGCTCTCGCAACGTAGCCACTTCATTAGTAGTAAAATATTGCATGTTTTTTGGCACGCTCTCACCACCAAATTCAATAATCATCCAGTTAAGTACTTCGGCCAACTGTGCATCATTTAACGACGAGTTAGCAGAGCCCGGAACTTTAACTAAATACTCTCTAGCTATTTCCTTTTGTAGAAAATAACCAATAAAGTCTTTAATTTTCGGCACTGATTTACCCCCAGTACCATCGGGCGTATGACAACCTTGGCAAAGCATTTGATAATTAAACTTAGCTCTGTCGGTATTTATCTTCAGCAGGTTATCAGCAGCAATCGTTTGAAAACTACATAAAATAAATAGTCCCCAAACAATGCGTTTTGTGAACCGACTTAACGCACTCACTTGCTACTACTTTCATCAAAAGCTATACCGACTACTATTGCGGTAGAACAGTGATATACAGAACTAGTTGCGCCTAAACACCAATTAACATCGTTAGATTTATCTGAGCGATATAATGGTCTATCACCTTCATCTCGTTGACATAAACAGGTGCCACATTGCGTTTTACCACAACAGTCATTATATGAAATAACATAATTACGACCGTCAATGGGATTACGACATGTGCCTATCCACGTGATGGGTGACATTTCAGTTCCTGGGGGGCAAGTATTGTAACTACCACCACAACAATCACATAAAAAACCATCAATGGCGCAATAACGCCAATAATCACAACTGGATGGATCGCCTGCTTCTTGTGGAAGTACAGGTGCATCAGCTGCTCTTGCAACCGGTAATAAAGGAATAGTAGAGGCACCCACTAAACTTGCAGCAATCCCTTTAATGAAACCTCTGCGATTGCTCAGTTGGGCAACATTACGTGCTTTTTTTTCAAAAAATTTATCAATAAAATTCATATGTAAATTTCCATTATTTAGCTGGGTAGGCTTGTTTAGACATAAACTCTTGTATAGAAGCGACGTTATGCTCTTTCGCTTCAAACAGACTATCGATATGTTCTCTTGAGTTAATAATGCCCATTGATGCAATAACACCGTCTTTAGTAATCAATACCGCATAAGGCAGTTTGGCAATACCAAAACTTTTACCCAGTACTTCTGAAACAATATAAGGAAAGTTTGCTAAGCCCTGCTTGTCAATCAATCCTTGATGGTCATCATTTTTTCCATCACTAGCAAACACCACATCAACCCAATCAGCTTCCGCTTTAGCAGCCGATTTTATTGCCGGTAATAAGGTTTTACACACGGGGCAAGTAGGCGAAATAAAAAATAGCAGTTGTGAGTGACTATTGTCACGCTTACCACCCACATTAACTAGCGTTGAGCCCATTGTTTGTAAGGTTAACTCGGGGGCTACTTGCCCAGCTTCAACCTTTTGATTAATCGCTAGCGCGCCAGCAGGGGCAACTCGCTCATAAAGCACGCCTATTTGACGAGTGAGCGCATAAATAATCACGGCAAAAACTACCACTATGATCCAAAGAACTATGTTTGATATAACTAATAAATCCATCTTTACATCCTCAATTTTTAGTGACTAAGCACTTTTAGGCGTTGAGCATTAACAATAAGCTGCTCAAACGTTAAATTTAATAAGATCATCACCAAAGAGATAATTATCGTCATCACCATTGCACTGGTAAAAAAACTGTTTCCGGGTGTTAAACACAAGCAAGCAAAAACAGTAAAAATAGCATTACGTAATAATAAACTGCCACTAATATTCGTCTGCCCTGCTGGCCCCATGCAACCACAATCTAAATTTTTCTTACCCTGAACTATTTGAAACAACATCAGTAAAAGATAAGACATTAATAGTACGATGGCTAACACTGCCGCAACCGCTCTACTATTGGGTATAACAAGGGCTAAAGCGACTGTTACCTCTATTATGCCAATACCTTTAGCAAGTATTTTAAGCTGTGATTTAGCTTGAATATTATGATCTGTATACGCCTCTAAATTTAAATATTGTGCGATCAAATTAGCATAATATAAACCGTTAGCCGACTGCACCTTATGCAAGCCTGCCTGCGCAAACACCCACATTAAAAACAACGCACTAGCATCAGAAAATACATAACTCATAATTAATACGCCTTATGAACAAGTAGTGGGGTATGGTTACCAAAATCACTGATCGTTTGTATCAATTTTCCTGTTCTAGGATTATAGACATCAAGCTGTAGCTCACCATTAGTAATAACCATCAACGGTTTTTCACCTCTTGTTACACCGATAGAAACTGCCCAACTAGGGATATCAATTACTTTAAGACGTTGCTTAGTTTGCATATCAAAAAGCCAAACTTGGCTGCCACCATGAGTTTGTGAACCGTCATAGCCATCGGGGTGCATAATTTGGTACATAATCCCTTGTTCGTCAGTGTCATTTAGCACTAAACCACCTGGTCGCCAGTTTTTCTTCTTTTCATCTTCGGTAACTAAGCTCCAATGTTCAAGATACTTAGCGACCTCACCTGAAAAATCAAATACATGCACTTCGCCAGTAAAGCTTGGAAAATAGGCAATCTCATTAATGATTACAGGCCGTTCAAAAATAGGCGTTTTATCTGTATCAAAAAAGGCTTTTATTCTGTGTTGTGATTTAAGCTTACCCGACTCATTTAATACGGTTGTTAACATACCGCCATTACTACACAATGAAGAAACACTTCGTTTACCAGTAGCAAAAGTTAACACACAACCGGGAGTTCCTATGGTTGCGGTAATTTCTTTGGTGTCTAAATCAACCACGGTAATTGAGGCTGCAGGGCTAAAGTTTGCAACAAACAAAAACTTTTCATCCGGAGTCAATGCCATTGCATGACGCCTAGGTAAAGACTGTAAACGAGTGTCTGGCCAAATAATTTCTTTAGACGTCGCCATAGTCGTTTTGTTATAGATAGTTAGCACATCTGTTTTAGGCCCTCTTGCTCCCCTAGAATGAAACGACTCCATAATATAAAATTCAGGCCTGGTTTTCGCCTGGATAAAATTACCGAGCAAGTTTTTATCTGCTGTGCCTTTTATCCGATCAGCATGTTTACTTTCAGCGACATCAAGTAAAATCATTTTGCCGCCAAACATACTCATAAAGCTTGATTCATCGACAAACATCCACGTTTCTGGAAATTCACTCGGCAAAACTCTTACGTTACCTGTTTTTTCAATGGGTAATGGTGGCAAATCCGTCCTTGGTGCCACATCATCAACCGCTTTTTGGCTGGCCTGTGCAGCCATAAAAACGGTCATTGAAAAAAAGAGGCAACACACTAAAAACATTTTCTTAAAGTGTGTATAAACTTTCATATTGTTTTCCTTGAATTAATGGTTTAGTAGCTATTTAGGAATTAATTAAGTAACTACTTAGGAATTCTCAATGTCTGTATTGAAGTATATTCTTCCAAACCATAAAGACCAAATTCTACCCCAAAGCCTGACTGCTTAATGCCACCAAAAGGAGCATTAGGCTGAATAGCACCATGGGTATTGATCCACACAGAGCCACATTCCATTCGCTTAGCTAATTCGGTTGCTTTAACCACATCGGCTGACCATATTGAGCCACCTAATCCGGCATCATTTTCATTCGCTTTTGCAATAACGGCATCCACATCAGAAAATTTAATAATAGGCACAATAGGACCAAAAGGTTCTTCATCAACCAAACGACAACCATCAGTTAAATCAGCAACGATAGTTGGTTCAAAAAAGTAACCTTCACCCGCAATTTTATTACCGCCCGCTAAGAAACGACCACCACAAGCTTTCGCATCCGCAGCTAAATCGACTACAATTTGTAATTGCTTAGCATTTTGAATAGGCCCTAACTCAACCCCCTCTTCCAAGCCATTACCGACATTAACTTGTTTCGCCAGTTGCGCCATTTCTTCACACATTTCTTCATAAATAGACTCATGAACATAAAGTCTTTTTAATGCAGCGCAGGTTTGACCATTATTATGAAAACACGCAGCAAATAGCTGCTTAGCTGTTTCTTTAACGTCTACGTCGGGCAGTACAATACCGGCATCATTCCCGCCTAACTCTAAGGTCAGTCGTTTAAGATTACAGGCTGATGAACTCATAATATTTTTACCCGTTGGCGTTGAGCCAGTAAAAATAATTTTACTCACCTCTTTATGTGTTGTTAACGCATGACCCACATCACCGCCACCGGTAACCACATTAAGTACGCCAGGAGGGAGAATGTCATTGGCCAGTTCAACAAATCGTAATGTTGATAATGGCGTCAGCTCTGACGGTTTTATTACCACCGTATTACCTGTTCTTAACGCAGGAATAATATGCCATATAGCGATCATTAGCGGCCAATTCCATGGCGTTATCGAACCAACCACACCTAAAGGTTTGCGATGAACTTCAATGCGTGCGTCAGCATTATCTTGAACAACATCAACGGCTAGTTCAAGTTCTGCCGTCATTTGTGTCCAAGCGATAGAGCCGCCTACTTCCATGCCTGAGCCAACATTGTTCAAGCCCCCCATAGGTTTCCCTGTTTCTTGGGTAATTAAGCTCATCAATTCTGGCATATTTGCTTCTAATGCACTCGCCAATGCTAACATTTTAGTTTTTCTTTCTGCTGAGCTTGTTTGACTCCACGACTTAAAAGCGCTCTTTGCTGCTGCAACGGCTTGATTTAAACTTTCAACATTTCCCTGCTGGCACTGAGCAAAAGCTTGCCCTGTTGCAGGGTTAATTACGTCAAAATACTGCGTAGATTGGCTTTGCTGACCATTTATCGTCATTGTAAACTTGTTCATAACACACCTATTAAATTTTAATATTTACCAAAATTTTGTTCTTACCTACCTAAACTACTTGAACATCCATCATTCAGGCAATTTAGGTATAAAGAGTAACATCACTATTCGAATGTATAATTTACGGTTACGCCTATCCAACGAGGTGCAGCATAAAAGTTTTGGTTGTAACCAGCAGCACCAGTAAAGTCAAAGCTGTATACGCGATATTCTTCATTTGTTAGATTTTTAACAAACGCTGAAACAGATAAGTTCTCATTGATGTCATAACCAATTCGGGCATTAAAAATGGTATAAGCACTCTCATTTGATACTTCACTGTTGGTAATATCAAAGAACTGTTCGTCTTGGTGATTAAAATCAACCTGTACTGATAACTCTTCTGTTGCTTGATAACGCACTAAGCCATTAAGGCTATAGCGTGGTGCTAACACCATTTCATTATTATTAAATTTATCTCCAAGTACCGTAATTTCTTTTACGTCTGAATTAATAATACTGGCGCCTAAATTGATGTCCCAATTTTGTCCGGGTAACCAAATTAGCTCTAAATCAGCGCCATTAATTGTCGCGTCAGAATTATCAATAAACTGACTTAAACCAGAAAACGTTAGTGCTTGATAGTTTTTATAATCATAATAAAAAGCCGTCGCATTAAAACGAACATCACCATCTGCTAGGGTTGATTTAAAACCAATTTCATAACTGAGTAATTCTTCCGGTTTAAATGGCACATCTTCAACGGTTACACCGTCAGTAAAATCTAAAAAGCCGCCATTAAAGCCGCCACTTTTAAAGCCTGTTGCGACATTAGCGAACACTAACAAGTCTGCAGTTGGCGTGTAATCTAGACTAATACGACCAGAGATATTATCATCATCAATTTTACCTAAGCTACCAATTTCTGGGTTACTACTCGTAAAATTAATGTAGTTATCTGTGCCTGGAAAGTCTGACCCAAAACCAAAATCACAAACATCTCCTTCAGGAATTATACAAGAATTAACAACGGCGTCTGGATTGCCCGTTGCTTTGTTTTGATAAACCATGGTGCGTTCTTCTGTCGTATATCGAAGCCCAACAGTTAAGTTAAATTGTTCATTTAGTGGAATTTCAACTTGACCAAAAATTGCTGACGATTCACTTTCTTGAATATAATCTACGTCATAGTCAACAAAGTTCACCATGTCTGGTCCAAAAGATCCTTCTGGTGCGCCAGTAATAGCATCAACTAAAGGGCCAGGAAAATTAAGTGCTAAGTCTAATGCGCCAGTCACTTCGTTTTCAAAATAATACGCACCAAACATCCAATCCATTTTACCGGTAGAGAAAGCAACTCTAAACTCTTGGCTGAACTGTTCATTCTCTGAAGCAAACTGTGGAGTAATACCATCAAAAGGCCCAACATCAGTATCTTCTTGATGAATTTTTTCAACGTCTTCAACTGCTGTTATTGATGTTAGGGTGTAATCGCCGCCATCATAATCAAGGTGAATAGATGCCCCTTTTGAATCAATTTTCAATAATCCTTCACGGTCATATTCACCTGCCCATACATCGCCGTCAGTGTCTTTATAACCATAAAAATCACTTACGCCAGCCGTACCTGAGCCATCATCTGTTGCTTGATGTTGATATTGTGGCGCAATCGTATCTGATTTAGCGCCATGAACATTAACCAACGCAGTAAAGTTATCAGCTAAATCAACATTAACTTGCAAACGATAAGCTTGATTATCCGCTTCATTGGCATCTTTACCTATGCGGTTAGTGACGTAACCATCATGATTATTTGTCGCTAATGACAAGCGAGCCTGAATAGCGTCAGTTAAACCACCCGAAATTGCCGCTTCTGTTTTAATCTGGTTATATTGTGCAAAAGTAACACTAGCAAAACCTTCAAGTTCATCTGTTGGTTTTTTAGAAATAAAATGTACTAAGCCACCCGTTGCATTTCGGCCATAAAGAGTACCTTGTGGCCCTCTAAGTACTTCAACACGCTCTAAATCAAATAATTGAAACGTTAAACCAGGCATGGCTGATTGATAAACTTCATCACGATAAACCGCAATTGGCCCTTCGTTATTGTCATTAAAATCATTAAGACCAACACCACGTAAACTAATTGAAGGGTTATTCCCTTCACCAACAGGTGTACCTATGTTCAAACCCGGAGTTTGACTGGCAATATCTGTGCTATCAGTTAAATTTAGCTCGCGTAAAGCATCACCAGAAAAGGCGGTTACCGCCACATTACTGGTTTGAATTGATTGTTGCTTTTTTGAAGCGGTAATCATTATTTTTTCTATGACATTCTCTGCCTGTACTGCAACAGAACTACAAATGGTCAACGCTGCACTGATAGCCATGGCTAATTTAGCTTTATTCATTATCATTTCTTTCCCCGTGTATTCAAGTGATGGATAAATTGCTAGTTATTAGTTATTTTTAGATCTAATTATTTACTTAATAGATAACAACACATTTAATTAATACATTAACAATATATTTAGTAAAAATGATAAAAACACCTTTGATTTATCATTAAGATATAATACTGTTAACGTGTTAACCGTCTTATTAAAGCAAGCTAACTGTTTAATATCTTGGTCTAAAGAGAACAATAATATTGACTAAAAGTGCAAAGAATAAAAATAAAAGTACAACGAATACTTGTTTAAAAAACCATAACAAACTGTTTTATAAGTAAATATATTGAGGACTTGATAGATGACAACATTAATCACTAGTTTAGATTCATTCAACAATGAAATATCAAATAGTTTCTGTCCTATGAGTTGTAGTATGTTATCTCAACTTAAAAAAGAAGAGTTTAATGCCTTAATAAGCAGTAAACGATTGAATCGTTTTAGCCTAGCTAAAGTATCAAGTAACCCAATTATTGCCCAAAGATCAAAGTTGGATATTGCTAAGGTTACCGATGCCTATTACTTAATTAAGTTTCAACTAACAGGAAACTGCAGCACAAAACACTACGGCAGAGAAGCAAGACTATCCCCTGGTGATTTTATTATTTGCAGCTCTAGTGAGCCCTATCAACTAGAGTTTCAAACAAATTATCAACAAGCTGTATTTGCCATGCCACAATTAGCGTTACAAGAAATGTTTCAAACACCTGATGACTATTTAGGCTTAAGAATGGGTAATGAAGAGCCGACCAATGGTATGTTAGCCCAATTTGTTTATTCGTTGTCGCAACGTATGAATCAACTCAACCCAGAAGCTTTACAAAGTATGGAAGCCAATCTGCTTGATCTACTTATCACCTCACTTAAAAATCAAAAAAGCAGTCATAAAAAAATTGTAGAAAGTTCACCAGAACAACACTTACAAAGAATTAAACGCATGATCAATATGCATATTAAAGACTTTAGACTTGGCGTAGACTTTATAGCTCAAACTGAAAACATTAGTAAACGCTATTTACATATGCTTTTTAAAAGCCAAAACATTTCTGTTTCTAAGTATATTCAACAATTACGGTTGGACGGGTGCTACAAAAACTTAACCAATCCAGAATTTAATAACATCTCTATCAGTAATATTGCTTTAGAATGGGGCTTTGGGGATTTATCACATTTTAATCGTTGTTTTAAAGCACAATATTCACACACCCCTAGACAAATTCGTTTACGGGGAGTGTAAAAATAGTGGTGCAAGGTTTATAGCCAATCGGTAAGTTTAACACCAATACCAATGCGAGAGATTGTTTCATTATAGTAAATAAGACTTTCTCCATAACCATTAAAGTATTCAACATAACCTCGAAGATGGCTAGATAAAGGGAAAGACCAACCTATTTTTACCGCCCCTTTATTGTCACTTTTTAAGTTATTACGAAACATAAAATCGATGTTGTGATTCTCGTTTACTTTCCATAAAAGCCCTAATTCACCATAGCCCATATAGTTTTCAATGTTAGGGTTGTCATCTCCTGCGGGGTCATTAACGCCTGATTTATCCTCTTCGGGTATTCTATACCAAGCGACGAGGTTCCAAATGAGATTATCATCAACCACTATAAAGCCTGCAATCAATCGATTCCAACTACGGGATAAAGTCCCCGCTTGTCCGTTAGACTGATGGGTGAATGAAAGCTTACTGTGATCAACCGTCATTCCAAATAAAGACCAAGGGGTATTGTAAGACAAAATAAGCTCAGGCTCATAATTAGTCTCTCGAAAAGCGGCTGATATATCTGAGTTATATGCTTGCCACCAACTCGTGGCAGTAAATGCCGCATTTAAATCAAGGTTTTTAACAAAAATATTTTCTGTAATGACATACTTTAGCGAAACCTGAAATTTAACCTCTAAATTATCAAAGTCCCTGCCCTGTAAAATATTATTGTAAGGAACTTCATTAGCAGTAAAGTATGTAAATGGAAGTACATAATTAGGCTTGTGAGGCAATATAGCAAAAGGATTAGATGATGCGCTTTTTTCTAGCACCATACGTTTTTCTAAAGGGTTTTGTATTTTCTCGTAGCATTGCTTTTTTAAATCACCAACAGCAACATCATCTTTAACATGACGACTTAAATCAGCCACACAAGCATAAATAGCTTCTGTATCTAATATCGACTCTTTAGCAATAGCTATATCACTGATAAATAATAGAAAAAAAATTAACGCTACATTCTTTAATTTCATACTTTAGCCTTCATATTATTTCAAACAATATGATTTTATAATAAAAATAATCTCATGCATATCTATTACACCAAAATATAATCACATCTTTATCTTTATAAAAACCCCATGGATTACATGGTATTAGTTAGGTTTTCAACGTAGAACTTATGTGACACCTACAAG
>JBLIEW010000018.1:0-78266 GCA_047633255.1 Colwellia sp. | reverse complement strand
TCCGCCCCTTAGCATTATAACGCCATAATTTTTTATCAATCAGCACAAGTATTATTACTCAGTTTTCACTAGGTAGTTCATATGTTCACTGCGCCAACTTGTCGTGTGAGAGCGGCTCCTTTGATTAAAAATATCTATGACAGCTATGTTTTTTTGTGACTGTCAGGTTTGATTATAGATTTAAAACCTCAGTTCAGGTTTGAGCTACTACAAAATAAGAATAACGAGAAGTTACCAAAGAATATCTTCAAGGAAGAAACTTCTCCCTCACTAAATCATACTTTTTCATTTTATCGTATAAAGTTTTTCTCGCTAACATCAACTCATTCATGGTGCCTTTAATACTGCCATTATTATTAGTTAACGCTTCCTCAATGAGTGATTTTTCAAAAAATTCAACTCGCTCAGGTAAGCTCATAATAGATTTTTCTTTCTCTGTAGCCCCTTGCTGATTAAAAGCAGCATCCGATCCAAGTAAAACATAACGCTCAGCTAAATTTCGTAATTCACGAACATTTCCAGGCCATTGATGACTAATCAAGCTTGCTTTATGCTCTTGAGTAAGTGGAATTAACTCTCGATGATAACGCGCTGATGCGACACGAGAAAAATGTAAAAATAGTAAGGGGATATCTTCAATACGATTTCGTAAGGGAGGGATTTCAATGGTCACCAAATTCAGGCGGTAATACAAGTCATGTCGAAATATTCCTTGATCGCATAAAGCCAGTAAATCAACTTTAGTCGCCGCAATAATTCGAATATCTAAATTAATACTCGTATTTGAGCCTAAACGCACCACTTTACGCTCTTCTAATACGCGTAACAATTTCACCTGTAATGAGATAGGCGTGCTTTCAATTTCATCTAAAAAAATAGTGCCGCCATTGGCATATTCAAACTTACCAATTCTGCGTTTATCTGCGCCCGTGTAGGCACCTGATTCAGCGCCAAATAGCTCACTTTCAATAATATGTTCAGGAATAGCACCACAATTTAGCGCAACAAAGTTTTTATCTTTACGAATACTGTGATCATGTAAATACCGAGCAACTAATTCTTTACCTGTTCCTGTTTCGCCGTCAATCATTACATCTGCAGGGGCATCCATCACTTGATTTAACATATTGCGCATATGAACGATGGATGGAGCGTTACCTAATATCCTAGGACCTGGGGAGGAATGTGTTTCTAACTCTTTTTTAAGGTGGCGGTTTTCTAATACTAATGCTCTTTTATCTAAGGCACGTTTTACTGTATCTAATAAATGTTCATTGTTAAAAGGCTTTTCAATAAAGTCATAAGCCCCTTTTCTAATCGCATTAACTGCCATTGATATATCACCGAAACCGGTTAACAATATAATAGGCAGATCATCATCAATTTTATGGACTTCATTCATTAGTTGATGACCATCCATAATGGGCATATTAATATCACTAATAATAATCCCAGGCCATCGTTTATCTATTTTACCCAGTAAAAGGGTTGCATCATTAAAGGTTTGTACAGCAAAGCCTTGAAGCTCTAACATTTGCTCAATAGCGGTACATATATGCGCATCATCATCAATGATATAGACCGTATTAATATCGTTGTTTTTTTCTAATAATTTATCTTTCATACCTACCGTAACCATTAATTCAATATAGTAAAATGTTAATTTGAGACGTCATATACCCGCTCCACTTCAAGATGCAGATTTCAGCAAGTTGAGAAAGGGTTAGCTACCAGGAATTGATTGAAGAGAATAGTTAGTCTATTGTCGAAATCAATAACGCAGGAGATGACCCTTTATCGGCTTGCCCGTAGGGAGCTAAGCTAGAAAACCAGTCCTGCGTTGCACTACTCGATAAGGGAATAACCCTTATCAGCGTATCGCGCCTTGATCTGATTTCCTAGCTTCGCTCTGAAACTGCATCTTCAAGTGGAACGGGTATATAAAGGCAGAACTATTTTAAATTCTGCGCCACCGTCATTATGATTCTCAACCACTAGCAAGCCTTGCATTAACTCAATAATTCTTTGAGAAATAGATAAACCCAATCCTAAACCTATTCTTTCTTTAGTAGTAAAGAAAGGCTCAAATATTTTATCTAAATTACTCGCCAAAATGCCAGGACCAGTATCTTTTATCGCAATAATAACTTTAGTTTCTACCAGCGTAACACTAACATCAAGCCGTTTATTTTTTTCATTAGTCATTGCCTGAATAGCATTATTAAATAAATTAATTAACACCTGCTCTAAGCGAATATCATCACCTAAAATAAAGATCTTATTTTCAGGTAAATCAACACGTAGTTGTACTGATTCATTTTGAGCCTGATGTTTAACAATACTTATTGCCGCATTAATAGACTCTTGCAAGTATACCTGCGTGGCAATGCCACTACTCTTTTTAGAGAAATGCTTAAATTGACTGACTATATCAGCAAGCCGGTCAACCAGCGTAATAATCAACTCTAAATTATGTTTGGTTTTATCTTCTTGGCCTCGCTCTTGGTAGCTTAACGCATTTTGCGAGTAACTACGTAAGGCGGTTAATGGTTGGTTAATTTCATGGTTGATGCTAGCAGACATATTACCAATTACTGCCAACTTAGCCGATTGAATTAACTCATCTTGAGTTTTATTTAGCTGGGCTTGGGTTTGCTTACGCTGTTCAATTTCAGCAATAAGTTGAGCATTACTGGCGGTTAAATCTGCAGTACGCTCTTCTACTCTTTGCTCAAGTACAAGTCTGGAATCGCGTTGATTCTTTGCATTGCGCATTCGTTCTTTAGCAAACAAAACCAAAAATATAATCAGTAGATAACCACTCGCACTAAAAATTGTTAAAAAAGATTTTTTTTGTTCGATATTATCTAGTGATGTCCACAAATGTACTCGCCATCCCTCGTCAAGCATTTGTTTTTTTTGAGTAAAAATAAGTTTATTTTCATTTTTATCTTTTAGTTTCAATAATGAACCAGAAATATCTTTAGGTAGGTATATGCTTTGCACCGATTGCACATCCAACATAGCTATTTCCCTACCGGAGTAGCGGGTGGAATACTTAAGTTGTTGCGCTTTTTTATCGCCAATACTACCGATAGTTTTTAAACGCCATTCACTTTTATCGGAAATAAAAACGACATCATCAGGGGCAACAATCAAAAAATTATAGTCAATATCACCTATCGCTTCTTTATGCTGACTTTCAATTTCATCTATACTTATTTTTACTGCAATAACACCTATCACTTCACCGTTAGTTGTTACTGGAGAAGTAAAATAATAACCCCGCTTATTACTACTTAAGCCAACCGCATAATATCGCGCCGATTGTCCCTTTATTGCTTGCTGAAAATAAGGCCTAAAACTAAAGTCCATACCAATAAACGTATTTTTACTTTGCCAATTACTTGAGGCTAATGTTAAACCTGTTTTATCCATTAAATAAATATCAGAAGCTTGGGCGACACCCCCTATTTCTTCGAGTAATAGGTTCAAACGCTCCCTATTGTCATTATTAGGCTTTTGCAGAACTTCTTGCAACAATGGGTGTTTAGATAAAACATCAGGAATTTTTTCAAACCGGCCCAACGTACTTTCGATATAGAAAATAAGATGGTTTAAATGGCTATTTGATTGTTTATTTAATTCACTATAAGCACTGCGTACGCCTATAAATTGCGTTATATAAATTGTTAGAATAAAACCAAATACGAGCATTAAAAAAATAAAGTATCGCTTAGTGATAATTTTTTTATTCGTCATTAAATCCCCATTTGATTTTTATTAAAATAGCTTAACTAAAAAATCCTGCAACATCTGCAGGATTTTACTATAGTTTCACCTAATAACCATTCAATTTATCTATATACTCAGGTAAAAACAATGATATTTGTGGCACATAGGTAATTAATATTAAGAACATTAATAGCAACGTCAGCCAAGGTAGGCATGCCTTAATAACCCAGCCCATACTTCGTCCTGTAATACCTGCAGTGACGAAGAGATTGAGCCCCACGGGCGGTGTTAACATACCTATTTCCATATTTACCACCATAATAATACCAAGGTGAATAGGGTCTATCCCTAATTGAGTTGCAATAGGAAATAGAATTGGCGCCATAATTAATAAGATAGCTGATGGTTCCATGAAATTACCAGCAATAAGCAATAATATATTCATTATGATAAGAAATCCCCATGCGGGTAGTCCCCAACCAACAATCGTTTCAGCAATAGCATGTGGAATGCGTTCAGTGGTTAACACATGGGCAAATAACATCGCATTAGCAATAATAAATAACAACATAATGCTAACTTTTGCGCCATCTAATACCACCTTTCTAACTTCTTTATCGGCAAAACTTTTTGGCAGAGCCAACGTCATTAAAGAAATGTTTCTAACGATTGCCTGACCTATCGCTTCTTTATGATTACGCCATTTAATTTCCTTTAATGGACCGATATCACGATAGCCAAATACAGCAACTAAATAGGCATAAACTGTTGCCACCGCGGCGGCCTCAGTTGGACTTGCCACACCACCATAAATAGCACCAAGTACAATAAAAATCAGCATCAGCCCCCCCATAGCGATTCCTCCAGAGCGAAGTAATGCTTTTACACCGGGGAATGGACGTGATGGTAAATTCTTTTTACGCGCAATAATGTAAATGGCGACCATTAAAATACTGCCCATCATAAGGCCAGGAATTAAGCCTGCCATAAACATTCTTGAGGCTGATACTTCAGTAGCCGCTGCATAAACTAGCATGACAATAGAAGGGGGAATTAATATACCTAACGTGCCCGCATTAGTAATCACACCTGCAGCAAAGCTTTCTGGATAGCCTGCGCGCACCATACCAACAATACAAATAGATCCAATTGCGGCAACAGTTGCTGGTGACGAACCGGATACGGCAGCAAACAACATACAAGCCAAAACAGATGCCATCGCTAAGCCACCTCGAATATGACCAACACTGTCGACAGCAAAATCTATAATTCTTCTGGCAACACCACCCGTTGATAAGAAAGCTGAAGACAAAATGAAAAAAGGAATGGCAAGTAACGTATAGTGCTCTGATGTCGCTTCATACATTTTTAGCGCAACAGAGGCTAAAGAGTCATTAGAAAAAAATAGTATGGTTATCATACTAGAAAATCCTAAGGCTACAGCGATTGGCATACCAATTAACATACAACCGAGTAAAGTAATAAATAGGGCCGCGATAGTCATTATCGTTTCTCCTCGGTTTGATCATCAGTTAACTGAGCGTCAACAAGATTAGAATGCTGTGCTGAATCGCTATCGGCTGGTTCATCTTCCTGTATTAAATGCATACTTTCTTCGGCTTCATCTGCAAACTTAAAGCCATTTGCTTTACCACTAATGACCTGTAATAACAGTTGAAAAAAACGATAAAATAATAAGACAAAACCAATTAAAAGAATGGACTGTGAGATCCATAATGGCACTAATGGATCTTCAGCATCAATACGAAAAACATCCCATAAAGTATCTTCATTAAAAAGCCCAATAAAGACTTGTGGCATGTAAACATCTTCCATGGTGATACCAATACTGTACATTTTGGCTAAATAGGTCCAGCTGCCATATAAAAATAAACTGCAATAACATAAGGATAGTAAAATAGCAGTAACTGCCGTTATTTTACGTGCTTTTACAGGAAGGGTTTGCACAAAAGCATCAACACCAATATGGGCACCCACTTTAACGCCGTAAGAAGCGCCAAAAAGTACAAACCATGCGCCTAATGTTAAGGTGACTTCTTCCATCCATAAAAAGCCAACATTAAATAGGAAACGAGCAATAACTTCTGAAAAAACCAAGAGCGTCATACTAACAAGAAGTAGACTAACAAAGCTTTCCTCGAAAGATTTTGAGATTTTTGATAACATGATAAAAACACCTAATCAATGACTAACTATACTTAGCTAGTGATAAAAATAAAAAAACTCTAAGCTGAGACTACTCAGCAAAGAGTTAGTGATTTTTCTAATTAACCGTATTTGCTGCGACAGCCGCATCAATGTAGTTTTTACCAATTTTTCTTTCGAAGCGTTTCCATACTGGCTTCATAGCATCCACCCAAAGCTTGCGCTGATCTGCTGTTAAACTAATAATAGTTGACCGGTTTGAGTCAATAATTTTTTGTTTGTCTTGCTGTGCTTTTTTCGCCGCAATATTATTGCCAAAAACAATTGCTTGCGATAAAGCCGCATCAACTTCTCCACGAATATCTTTGGGTAAGCTGTCCCAAAACTCTTTAGAGGTAACCACCATATAATCTAAAACACCGTGATTACTTTCAGTAATATAATCTTGTACTTCAAAGAATTTTTTAGAATAAATATTTGACCAAGTATTTTCTTGTCCATCAATCGCTTTAGTTTGTAATAAAGTGAATACTTCTGAAAAAGGTTTTTTAACCGGCATCGCATCTAAAGCCATAAACTGTGCAGCTAAAACATCAGACGACATAATACGAAACTTTTTACCTTTCGCATCACTAGGCACTTTCAAAGGAGAACTTGCTGATAACTGCTTCATACCATTGTGTAAGTATCCTAAACCAATTAGCCCTTTTCGCTCCATAGAACGTAATAGCCTTAAACCGAGTGACCCTTTTTGAAAACGCTCAACGCTTTCCATATCGGTAAATAAAAACGGTAGGTCAAAAATTTGTAATTTTTTAGTGTATTTTTTAAATTTAGATAACGAAGGTGCCGCCATTTGCACATCACCTAATTGCATTGCTTCTAACACTTTATTATCGCCAAATAACTGTGAATTTGGGAAAACGTTTACTGTGACTTTTCCTGAAAGTTTACTTTCAACTAACTCTTTAAACTTAAGGGCCATTTGACCTTTTGGAGTATTTTCTGCAACCACATGAGAAAATTTAATTTCGATAGGCTCAGCGTTCACTACAAAAGTTAATGAACACATGATACCTGTTGCTAAACCAATAATTTTTTTATTTAAGGACATAATTTTTTCCTAATATAGGTATACCCAAGCCACTTCAAGATGCCTGTTTCAGGACGTCTGAACAAAATCATGTTCAAGGCGCATCTTTTTATTAAGGGTTGTTCAGGAGAATATGCTCCTACATATTGAGGTAGCTAGGGTATGAGGCGATTAACTTGTAAAAAATAAATTTTATAACAAGCTAACCTTGATGACTTAATGAGTAATACTTTGTTAATGTGTGCATTACTCAGGCTAAAATCACTTAACTAAAAATCGAAACGTGCACCCAATTGTAATTCAGACATATCTTCGCCTGTTGATGGTAGTCTGCTGTTATCGCTATCAAGTTGTTCGAATGAAGCCCACATTTTAAATTTTTTCGACAAATAACGAACGTACTCAACTTTGATTGAGCTAACATCCCCTTGTATGTCACAAGTATTTAGCGCATAACGTAAATGCACTTGATTTTTATCAACTTTCCACTTGCCATAAAGACCTGCTGTAGAGCGCTCTTCAGTTTTACAAGCACTAACACCGCCTTTATCACCAGATTCTGCTGTACTTTTTAACCGAACATTACCAGAGGAGTTTCCTGAATACAGATCAAAGTCTTCTTCAGCTAAATGATAAAATGCAGATAAAGTTACGCTATTAGAAACCTCATACCATGCTCTTACGCCATACAAGTTACCGGTATTTTCACCACGCTGATCAGCCGCTAATGCCGCTTGTAACTTCACAGGTCCGGTAGTGTATTGTGCCGCTAGTTGGTATTGATCAAATGAATCACCATCTTGCTTTTCAGTTTGCAATGCCGCACCAAAACGCCATTGTCCTGAAGTTTTTTCCCATTGTAAGAAGTCATCATCACGAATAGCACCTTGACGAAGTGAATCTAGTCCATCTGAAAAGTAAGCACTACGAACAAATTTATGCCATAAAATAGTTTGTGAGCCATAAGTCACCGTACCGAAGTCACCTTTTAAGCCTATATAAACTTGACGCATGCCAGGTTTGTCATTTTGCTCAAAATTAACGCCATCATCACCACGAAGACCGTATTCAATTTTTCCAATACCGGTTAAACTATCCGTTAGTGAAACGGATGCTTTAGCACCAACTCTGCTTAAGAAGTCTCGACCATTAGCAGCGTCATCCACTGTACCTGCATCAACAAAATCCCCCCCTAAACGTAATGAACCATAAAAAGACGTTTTCACTTCTTCTGCAACAACCGCATTAGATGCCACCATTAATAAACCTGCATAACAAAATTTTTTCACTGTAACTTTATTGAGTATCATTCTGATTTTCCCCTAATTATAATATTTTTAATAATGTTGGTATTAACGTTTACTAAACAATTTAATTTACCAACATCATCTATATCGCAAGGTTTGCGCCAACTTGGTTACAATGAGTTACAACAATCTATCTTATTGAAATTAATATACTAAAAATAGTTAAAGAGAAATAACTATAAATATCACCCCTTAAGTTGTGGGTGGATTTCCACCCATGGAAATAATAAATCAGGGGGAATCCACCAATTTTAATATCTTCTGAATGAATAGAAAAGTCATCAAAACCAATCTTTATGTAAAACAAACTTGACAAGAATATAAATAAAACTTACATTAAAAGTCAAGTTAGCTTTACATAAAGTGAAGTTAGTCTAAATAACATAATTATCAAAAAAAGGAGTTTACCCATGAGTAGACCTGATCATTCAGCTTCAAATAAATATAAAGATCGTAATAGTAAAAATACCCGTAATTTGAAAATCTGGACTATTGCTTGGGTAATTTCAATGGCGATTACCACATTTGCTCCTAAGTACTTGTGGGACTTTAATACAACTATTACCGTATTATCTGTAATCATTCATGTAGCAATAGGATTTGGTATGTTAGTGGCCAATAGGCGGTACTTAAGAGGACTAGATGAAATGCAGCAAAGGATAATGTTGGATGCGATGGCGTTATGTTTAGGCGTAGGTTTGGTAGTCGGCCTAAGTTATGAATTATTAGAAGATATTAAACTCATTACCTTTCAACCAGAAATACCGCATTTGGTAATCATTATGTGTCTCACTTACTTCGGCGCCATTAAAGCTGGCAATAGGAAGTATCAATGAAAAACCGCTTAAAAGTATTACGTGCCGAACGAGATTGGACTCAAGCTCAGTTGGCCTCTGCTCTTGATGTTTCCAGACAAACGATTAACGCCATTGAAAAAGGTAAATTTGATCCCAGTTTACCGCTGGCATTTAAAACTGCACGTTTATTTAATATGACTATAGAGCAAATTTTCCAAGATGAAGCTGAATAATATTTTTAAAATTCAGCTTCTGTTTGAAAAGTCATTACGTCTGTGTTGATTGGATGATTTAGTGTTAACATTTCTGCGTGTAAGTGCAAGCGTTGAGTTTTTTTATCGTCCATATTATTGTGACTATAATGATTATTCCTGCCGTATAAATCATCACCCAATATAGGTAGGTTTAATCCTAATGGATGTGCGCAATGTATACGAAGTTGATGGGTTCGGCCGGTTTCAGGGTATAAATAGAGTTTAGTTCTTCCCGCTATTTGTTCGATAACTTGCCACTGAGTTTTAGCCGCCTTGCCATGCTCAAAACACACTAACTGTCTTGGCCTATCATCAAAGTCACCGCGAAGGGGCAACGTAATATCTCCTAGCTTTTTATCAGATAAGGCCGTTTTACTTTCATTAATTAGCCCTTCTACTTTTCCTTCAAGTAATGCCACATAACGTTTTTTTATTACACGGCTAATAAATTGCTTCTGTAGATTTTTTTGCGCTCGTTGAGTCAATGCTAACACCATTAAACCTGAGGTTGCCATATCTAATCGATGCACAATCAATGTACCTGTGGCGTTAGGAAACTGCTGCTTTATGCGTGAATATACTGAGTCTTCAATATTTTTACCCGGTACTGATAACAGCCCACTGGGTTTATTAACCACGACAATAGCATCGTCTTGAAAAACAATTTCAAGCGTTTTATTTACTGCAGGGTTTATCAGTAAAGGATCATCGTCAAGCACCATACCTGACAACATATGAGCAAGAATAGGTTTACATTTACCAATACAGGCGCCATAAATTTTTTTATGTTGCCGTATTTCAGATTTAGGCGCTTGTCCCCACCAAAACTCGGCCATAGCCAAAGGTGTCAGTCCGCAACTAAAAGCATATTGTAACAACTTGGGTGCAGCACAATCTCCCGCGCCTGCTGGTGGAGTTTGATAAGGTGTGTCTAGAAATAATTCGATGAGGTTTTTTTCAATCGCTGCGCTATTTAGAAAGCGATATTGCTCAAATAATTTATTTTGTAAAGCGTTTGATAATTGTTTGCGCTTATCTTTAAGCTGAGTAATTTCATCAGTAAAAACATTAAGATATTCTTGTGCCGAATTAATTTTTTCTAACCAATGCGCTTTTAAATCACGTAAGCTGTTTTTATCAACAACACTTTCTTTGGCTAACGCTGCTTTTACTTCAATAAAGTCGAGCTGACTTAGCGAGTGTTCAGCGTTCTTTCGTTGCTGCTTCCTGTTAGCTCGATTTAGTGACATTGTCTGTTGATAAGCACTAACATCTCGCTGATATTCATCCTCAACATCAGTGAGAATTTTTTTGCTTTGTATCAGTTCATCATTATCTTCCAACTGCTGTAATTGCTGATTCAGTTGATTAATAATAACACTCTGCGTTTGATAAAATTCTGCTTGCGTAAACGGATCAAAAACAGGTGGCACAAAATTAATGATATCCTGACTCAATCTATCCGGATTAGTCTCAGCCTGATCTATTGCTAACTTACCCGAAAAACCACAAAGATAACCCACCTCACCTTGCGCATTTTTAACTAATAGCACCCCAAACATCTTACCCGTTTGAGTAAACTCTTGCTGGTAATAAGCATTGTCACTTAATTGCTGTTGTAATTCTTCCATTGCCAATAGGCACAGTGGATTTGGCTCATAATAAAATGGAAAGGTGAAACGCTCAGGCAAAGCATAACATTCAATAGTCTGTTTAAAGGAAGTAAAACAAGTTTGCTGATTATTCATATATTTCATTTTATTCAAAAAAGGCAGTGGCATTTTCATGCATATGCCTATTTCTTAATAATTTCAGTAATCTAAGGTTAATGACGAGCAAAAACCCGATTGATGGTTTGTTCACTAAATACCCATATCGTCATTAAAAATGGTATTTAACTAACAAATTAATATTGTTTTCATCAACGCCATCAATACCAAATTTGTTAACCCAGTAAGCATACTCAACTCCCACATAAAGCTTAGTATCTAAATCAAGTATTGAAGCTAAATTATATTTTAGTTGCGAAGTAAAGTTCATTTGAGTTTTAGTATCACCGTTTACTGTATTATCAACACCTGTCGCGTAATCCATAAAGCCGTCGTAATATAAAGGCCCTAACGGTATTCCCCAAACCAATGTCACTTGCTCACTTCTGTCACCATCATCGTTATTTCTAAGGTAAGTATTCACTTGGAAATAATCAAAGAATTTGATGTCTAAATCCAAGCCTACGCCTACTAAATAGTTGGTTCCTGGTCCAAATTCAACTGACGGCGCAAAAAAGACACTTTTAATGAAACTATCGCTATAATCTTTAATTTTGATACGTGGACTAAATTCACCATACGTTTCAACATCACCGTTAGATGATTTAAGACGATCAAAAAACATAAAAGTATCGCCCCAAGTAGTGCCGTTAGCATATTCAAAGGTAACAACTTCACGATCTTTATCTCCTACTTCATAATCACCACCATTAAGGTAAGTTACGCTAAAATCTGACCAAACAGTTTTGGCTTGTGCCGTAATGCTTGAAATACAAAGCATCATAATAAGTAAATATTTAAACATGGATTTTTCTCTTAAATTTCGGAGTGATGGTTTAGGCAGGCATAATAACTATTTTTTGAAATAGATCAATTTTTGTTACGTCTTTATTTAGAAAATAACATAAAATTCACCGCAAATGAATTCTCTGTCAAAACCGATTGTAAATGTTAGAAATAATATTAAAATTAATTGAACAAAAAACCAATGTAAAACTAAAGTAATGGCAGGGTTAACAAGCTTTTAACCCTAGCCTATATCATTTTTGTAGAATAGTGAAAGATGGGTTTCAATACCCCCTAAACAAAAAAAGGCAGTAACATTTCTGTTACTGCCTTTTTTAATAATCAATTTGATAAAATTAATTAATGAACCTCAGACACCATATTGACAGTGTATTTCGGAATATCTACCACTAAATCTTCATCACCAACAATTGATTGGCAGCTAAGACGTGATTCTGGCTCTAATCCCCATGCTTTATCAAGCATGTCATCTTCAAGTTCATCGCCTTCTTCGATAGAGTCAAAGCCTTCTCGAATAATAACGTGACACGTTGTGCATGCACATACTTTTTCGCAAGCATGTTCAATGCCGATGTCATTTCTTAAGGCAACGTTTAGTACGCTCTCACCTTTTTCAGCGTCAACTACTGCGCCATCTGGACATAACTCTGCATTGGGTAAAAATATAATTTTTGGCATTTTATCTAATCTCTTTATTCTTGTCGCTTTTACTAAAGCTTCTCTACCGATTGGCCTGCTAATGCTTTATTAATAGAGCTATCCATTCTACGCTCTGCAAATATCGCTGTACTGTGATCTAATTTACTAATGGCTGCTTCAATAGCGCCGACATCACTGCCTTGACTAGCTTGTGCCAGTGCTTTAATAGCAGCGTTAATATCATTAATATCTTCTGCTGATAATAAGTTGCTATCGGTGGATAACGCGGCTTGAATTGACTCAATCACACGCGCTGCTTCTACTTGCTGTTCTTTCAACATACGCGCATCTATATCAGCTTTAGCATTGTTCATTGAATCTTTAATCATTTGCGCTATTTTATTGTCATCTAAGCCAAAAGAAGGTTTAACTTCAATACTCGATTCAACACCAGATGATTTTTCCATCGCACTAACTGATAATAAACCATCCGCATCGACTTTAAAAGTCACACGAATATGTGCAGCTCCTGCCGTCATGGGTGGAATACCACGAAGTTCGAAACGTGCTAACGAACGACATCCGTCAACTAACTCGCGCTCACCTTGTAGAACATGAACAGCCATTGCTGTTTGACCATCTTTAAAAGTAGTAAACTCTTGCGCTTTTGACACCGGGATTGTGGTGTTGCGCGGGATTACTTTTTCAACTAAGCCACCCATCGTCTCTAAACCTAACGATAATGGTATTACGTCAAGCAACAACATATCACTGTCTGGTTTATTACCTGCTAAAATATCCGCTTGAATTGCTGCCCCGATGGCAACAACTTTATCTGGATCGATAGAAGTTAATGGTGTTTTATTAAAATATTTTGCCACTTCACTACGCACCAAAGGTACACGTGTAGAGCCACCAACCATAACAACTTCTAATACCTCAGCAGTACTAATTTCCGCATCTTTTAAACTACGACGACAAGCACGTAAAGTTTTTTTAACTAAATCGGAAATTAAACTATCAAACGTTTCTTTACTTAAAGTAGTAGTCCAAGTTTGTTTCTTCTCTAATTTAGAGTCTGACTCAGAGTTTAATTGAGGGTCTAGCGTTAATACAACATCGACACTTTCTTGCTCTGTTAGTTGTTCTTTAGCTGAACAAGCTTGCTGCATCAATTGACGTTCTAACGACGGAGATAAGGGTCTAGTTAAACCTGCTTTTTCAACCAGATAATCAACGAGCACCACATCAAAATCATCACCACCAAGCGCGGAATCACCACCGGTAGCAAGCACTTCAAAAACGCCTTTATTTAAGCGTAAAATAGAAATATCAAAGGTACCACCACCCAAGTCATAGATGGCAATAACGCCCTCTTGGCCCGAGTCTAGGCCATAAGCTAAAGCGGCAGCAGTGGGTTCATTCAATAAACGCATCACATTAACACCCGCAAGTTTAGCGGCGTCTTTAGTGCTTTGACGTTGGGCATCATCAAAGTGGGCCGGCACAGTAACCACTACACCCGTTAATTCACCACCTAATGTTTGCTCTGCTCGCTGCGCTAACGTTTTTAATATTTCAGCTGACACTTGTATCGGGTTAATATTGCCTTGACGAGTGACTATTTCAGGATGGTTTTCATCTCCACAAAACTGATACGGCAGTGAGGGATATTTACTTTTAATGTCCGCCAATGAACGGCCAATTAAACGTTTGGCTGAAACAATGGTATTTTGTGGATCACTAACACTGAGTGCTTTTGCAGCTTCGCCAACTAAAATATTATTAGCTATAGAGGTATTGTTGCCAGATGAAGTGTCTTGCGTAGCATCTTGATAATTAACAATAGAAGGTAAAATATCACGACCCTGTTGGTCCGCTAAGGTAATAGCATTGCCACTTTGTACACTGGCAATTAATGAGTTAGTTGTGCCTAAGTCAATACCTGCGGCTAAACGATGTTCGTGAGGAACGGTACTTTGACCGGGTTCTGCAATTTGTAATAAAGCCATATTTTATGAATTCGGTTTTGTATTTAAATTTCTCGACAATGCTATTTTCTAACTAAGTCATTCGCACTCATTAGCCGTCCAACAAACTATCTTCGAGACGATCAAGCTCAACATTGAGTTTTTGATAAAACTTTAACTTGCGTAAATTATCGCATGCTAGCGCATTTGCTGCAGTATTATTTTCAAGTATTTGTTGTTGCATAACATCAACGAGTTGTTGATATTCTTGTGTTAAAACCTGTTGAGCATGATTGAAAGCTGACTCAGTATCATCGGCAAATTTCACCTCACCAAGCATTTCTCTCAGTTCCATTTGTTGCATTAAAAAACTGGTATCACTAAATGATTGTTGCTCATTAGGCATATCAACACCACGTAACGTTAATATATATTCAGCACGCTTTAGCGGTTGCTTCAACGTTTGATAAGCGTCATTAATTTCAGCTGATTTTTGCACTGCCAATAATTGCTCTTGTGATGAAGCATGAGCGAATCTGTCAGGGTGAACTGTTTTTTGCAACGTTTGATAAGATTGCGATAGATTATTTAGATCGACATCAAAAGAAATTTCGATGGCGAATAACTGGAAGTAATTCAAAATAGCTCTCGTAGATTAGTGCATTGATTTTATTTCAGGAATTGCAATCTAGAATTAACTAAACTATAACAAATTTAGCTCAAAGATACTTTGTTCTGATGCAAAATGAAAGCACGGAGTTGACGCTAGTCAATCAGTACTTTGACCACTGCAACTGGGCAAAATAGCAAAGAGATAAGTTTGTTATCACAATTTTAAACGTTAAATGACTCACCGCAACCACACTCACCTTTGGCGTTTGGATTGGTGAATTTGAAGCCTTCATTGAGGCCTTCTTTAACAAAGTCTAACTGAATGCCATCAAGGTACACCAAGCTTTTTGCATCAATGATGATGTTTACGTCTTCAATATTGAAAACTTCGTCACCTTCATTCAAATCATCAACAAACTCAAGTACATAGGCTAAGCCTGAACAACCTGTCGTTTTAATTCCTAAACGCAAGCCAAGGCCTTTACCTCGGTTTGTCATAAAGGATTTAACGCGTTCCGTTGCTTCTGGCGTCATAGTCACTGCCATTCTACTTTCTCACTTTATTCTTTTGTAGCCCAACGTTTGAAAATTATTAGACTTGTTTGCTTTTATAATCTTCAATCGCTGCTTTGATTGCATCTTCAGCTAAAATTGAGCAATGAATTTTTACTGGTGGCAAAGCTAACTCTTCAGCAATCGCTGTATTTTTAATTTCGCCAGCTTCTTCAATTGACTTACCCTTTACCCACTCAGTAACCAATGAGCTTGAAGCAATAGCAGAGCCACAGCCGTAAGTTTTGAATTTAGCATCTTCAATAATACCATCTGCAGATATTTTAAGTTGTAACTTCATTACATCACCACATGCGGGTGCGCCAACCATACCTGTCGCTACTGATGGATCGTTTTTATCCATTGAGCCAACGTTACGTGGGTTTTCATAATGATCGATTACTTTTTCGCTATAAGCCATAATATATTCTCCTAACTGCGTACGTTATCTTTATTTATCTTAATTACATAAGTAAAGAACTAGTGTGCTGCCCATTCAATTGAGTCTAAATCAATACCGTCTTTGAACATTTCCCAAAGCGGTGACATGTCACGTAAATGACCAATAGATTTTTGTATAAGCGCGATAGCGTAATCTATTTCTTCTGTTGTAGTGAAACGACCAAAACTAAAGCGTATTGAGCTATGAGCCATTTCATCATTTAAGCCTAATGCACGTAATACATACGAAGGCTCAAGACTTGCTGAAGTACAAGCACTACCTGACGATACGGCTAAATCTTTCAATGCCATAATCAATGATTCGCCTTCAACAAAGTTGAAGCTAACATTTAAGTTACCTGGGTAACGTTTGTCAAAATCACCATTAACAAATACTTGTTCCATTGCATTTAAGCCTGCCCATAAACGGTCACGCATAGCAGTTACATGTGCTAAATCTTGATCCATTTCTTCTTTCGCAAGCTTACAAGCTTCACCCATACCAACAATTTGATGAGTTGCTAAAGTGCCTGAGCGCATACCACGTTCATGGCCGCCACCGTGAGTTTGCGCTTCAAGACGAATACGCGGCTTACGACTAACATAAAGAACACCAATACCTTTTGGACCATACAATTTATGTGCTGAAATAGACAGTAAATCAACTTTTAAATGCTGCATATCAATATTGATTTTTCCCGCACTTTGCGCGGCATCAACATGAAATACTATTTTACGAGCACGACACATTTCGCCAATTTCACTGATATCTTGAATAACACCAATCTCATTATTTACATGCATGATACTAACTAAAACTGTATCGTCGCGCATAGCGGCTTCAAGTTTTTTTAAGTCAATTAAACCATTGTCTTCAGGGTCAAGATAAGTGACTTCAAAACCTTGACGTTCTAATTCTCGACAGGTATCTAAAACAGCT
Source organism: Colwellia sp. (assembly GCA_047633255.1). GTDB lineage: Bacteria > Pseudomonadota > Gammaproteobacteria > Enterobacterales > Alteromonadaceae > Colwellia. Next base: position 61,184 of record JBLIEW010000018.1, on the reverse strand, counting down.
TTATGCTCTGTTTTACAGGTAATAATATGTTTACCTTTCTTGTCATAAAAATTAGCAGCACCTTTAATTGCAAGGTTATTGGATTCTGTTGCGCCGGAAGTGAAAACAATTTCACGAGGGTCTGCATTAATTAATTCAGCGACTTGACTACGTGCAATATCAACTGCTTCTTCTGCTTGCCAGCCAAACTTGTGCGAGCGTGAGGCAGGATTACCGAAATGACCATCAGTGGTCATATATTGCATCATTTTTTCTGCAACGCGTTTATCAACAGGGGTAGTTGCTGAATAATCAAAATAAATAGGAAGCTTCATTTGCTCTGTTTCTCCACTTAAAACTATGTTCTTTAAAAAGTTATGGGGATAATTGTTTCTAACGATTGTTCTTTATTGCTGCGCATGTGAAAACCATCTTGCCTTTTAGAAACAGCTTGTACATCATTTTTAGCGACTAACTCTGCTAAGGTAATATTTTTCAAAAATCCTTCAATGCGCTCACTTAAGCCTTCCCATAAAGAATGGGTTAAGCACTGCTCTCCACCTTGGCAATTTCCTTTACCTTGGCATTTTGTGGCGTCTACGCTCTCGTTAACCGCAGTAATGACATCTGAAACGGCTATCTCGGCTGAACACCTACCCAAGAGGTAACCGCCTCCTGGACCACGAATACTATTAACTAAACCATATTTACGTAATTTAGAAAATAATTGCTCTAAATACGACAGAGAGATACCTTGTCGCGCAGAAATATCAGCTAGTGATACTGGTCCGTGCGAGGCGTGAATGGTGACATCTAACATTGCTGTCACCGCATAACGACCTTTAGAGGTTAATCTCATAATGTGCTCAATTTAATGTATGTATTGAATGATTATACTTAGCTTTTTTAAGAGCATAAGTTGCTACGAAAATGATAATTCCGCGCAATTTTACATAACCCTACAAAATAGTCAAATATATACCTGAGTAATATACTCAAGTATTCTACACTAATAATCTGGAAGCGAAAAGAAATAGTTGAGTACATTACTCAGGTATTACTTTTGAGCTTGCTACACATTGTTTTTTAGTTATATTTCAGGATCAAAGCTTTCGACTTTACTTTCTCTACGTTTAGCTGCTGCTTTTTCATCATCAACAAACTCACCAATATTAAGCTCTGGTAAATTATTAGGGCAAATATCACCGCCTAAATTATTGACTTCTTTGCATAACATCGACACGCGATCATCCATCAGGTGCATATGATCAAGTAAGCGACCAATAGCTTTAGCTACTGGGTCTGGGTTATCTGCAGAAACGGCATAAGCATCAAAACCAAATTTTTTCGCGGCTTTATCACGCGAATCTTTGCCTAAACTGGTATCAAGTTTTTCGCCTAAATCATTATCAAGCAAAGAACTACCATTACTATCGTTAGAGTTAACAATACGTGCAGGAATACCAACAGCCGTAGCATTTTCAGGTAAGTCTCTCACCACGACAGAATTTGACCCTACTTTGCCTCCCTTACCGATAGTAATGGGACCAAGGACTTGTGCGCCTGCACCAATAACAACATTGTCCGATAAGGTAGGATGGCGCTTACCCGAATGCCAACTCGTTCCACCTAACGTGACTCCGTGATACAAAGTAACATCATCACCAATTTCAGCTGTTTCACCAATAACAACACCCATACCATGATCAATAAAGAAACGACGTCCTAAAGTAGCCCCTGGATGAATTTCCACACCCGTCAACCAACGGGAAAAAGTAGACACTATTCTGGCAATTAGCTTCCAGTTAGCAAGCCATAATCGATGACTTAACCTATGTATCCAAATTGCATGTAACCCAGGATAATTAAGCAATACTTCAAACGTAGTACGCGCGGCAGGGTCTCTATCAAAAACACTGTTTATATCCTCTTTCATTCGGCCAATAGTGCGGCTAAACATATTATATCCTTTTATTTATTCTTTGGTTTTTCTATAAAAAACGACTACTGTTTTTGCCCTTTTATTGCGGCTCTTTCTACTGAAGCAAGAATCCCTCGCATCATTTTTATTTCTTTAACATCAGGACGGGCACGGTTAAATAAACGTCTTAACTTAGTCATCACTAAACCGGGATGCTTGTCACCAATAAAACCTGTCGCTTTTAGCGCATTGTCAAAATGCTGATAAAAACGTTCTATTTCTCCCGTTACCGGGTAAAGCTCATCATCTTCACTTTTAGCATTAAATGTATTTTTAGCAATAGTGCTTTTTCCAATATAACTCCCATTACCTGTACTGCGCTCTTTCTTGTCTTCGTCTAACGAAAGCAAGAAACTTGTGCGCACTTCGTAACTTAATGTTTGTACTGCCATAGCGAGATTAAGCGAACTATAGTCTGGATTTGCCGGTATTTGTACGTGAAAATGGCACTGCTGTAACTCGTCATTAGTTAAACCGCTACTTTCACGGCCAAAGACTAACGCGACAGGATGTTCACTTGCTTCTATTATCATTTTTTCACCACAACCTCGTGGCTCTAACATAGGCCAAGGTAGTGTACGTGAGCGAGCACTGGTACCAATAACTAAACCACAATCCTCAATTGCTTCGCTTAAACTGCTAACAACTCTTGCATTGGATAAAACGTCTGTTGCTCCTGCTGCTAGGGCTTGCGCTTGACCATTTGGCATTTCAATGGGATCAACCAAAACCAATTGGCTTAATCCCATGGTTTTCATTGCACGTGCTGCACTACCAATATTTCGACAATCTGATGTATTAACTAAAACAATGCGAACCTTATCTAAAAGGCTTCCTGCTGGTTTACTATTTTCGGGATCTGACATTTTTATCTCTATGCGATATGACTCGTTTCTATACTGACAATTCTACCATAGAAGATTACTGCTGTGTTTAACAAAAAGCACGCTTAATTGCGGATATCACTAGGGTAATTTATTATTAATTAGTCTTTTTTTTTATAAAGATATCGAGAGCAGTTGAACGCAGCAAGTTATTCATTTTCTTTATTTAAGATTACTATCGCCAAGTGAGTTGTATTTTGCTATACTCCGCGCGCTTCATTTAGCCCTTGTTTACCATGTGGCGTTTGAGTCAACCTCGTTCTTTTAAAAGTCATTTACAAATAGGTACTCTGTTATGCATCCCATGCTAAATATTGCTGTGCGCGCAGCGCGTAATGCAGGAAAAGTTATTATTCGCTCTTTTGAGCAACTTGATAAAGTTGAAATTGAATCAAAAGGCTCTAACGATTTTGTTACTAGTGCTGACACTGCTTCTGAACAAGCAATTATTGAGACCATTCGTAAATCATATCCAGAACACACCATAATAGGTGAAGAGTCTGGTGTGTTAACAGGAAGTGACGATGATTATCAATGGATTATAGATCCATTAGATGGCACCACAAATTTCATTAAAGGTATTCCTCACTTTGCTGTTTCTATTGCATTAAAAGTGAAAGGTAAACTTGACCAAGCTGTTATTTTCGATCCTATTCGTGGTGAGCTATTCACAGCAAGCCGTGGTAAAGGCGCTCAATTAAATAACATGCGTATCAGGGTAAAAGCACATAAAGATTTATCTGCTACTATTTTAGCGACTGGTTTTCCTTTCAAGCACAAACAACATACTAAGCCTTATATGGCTATGTTCACTTCTCTTTTTGAGAAAACATCTGATATACGTCGTGCCGGCTCACCCGCACTTGATTTAGCTTATGTTGCAGCTGGACGAGTAGATGGTTACTTTGAAATTGGTTTGAAGCCTTGGGACACTGCAGCAGGTGAACTATTAGTTATTGAAGCCGGTGGCTTAGTTACTGATTTTACTGGTGGGCATAATCATGCTCAATCAGGTAACATTGTCGCGAGTAGTACGCGTTTATTAAAAGAAATTTTAAAAGATATTCGTCCACATTTAGGTGAAGCCTTAAATAAGTAGCTACACAAAAAACTAACGAATATGTTATATTAAAAAAAAGCGCCTATTGGCGCTTTTTTTGCTTTAGTTCTTATCATAATGAGTTTAATAAATAAAAGTAGTCATACATAATGAAAAACATTGGTCTAAATAAGCAGGCTTTTATTGCAGGCGAAGTCGCTTTAGTAGGTGCCGGTCCTGGTGATGCTGATTTACTAACGATACAAGCATTTCGCTTTATTAAACAAGCTGATATTGTAATATACGATCGCCTTGTCAGTGACGAAATCATGGCATTATTACCGAGCAAATGTGAAAAAATATATGTCGGTAAAAGACAAGCTGTACACCGTGTACCGCAAGATTCTATCAACGAATTATTAGTTAAGCATGCTAAGTTAGGTAAAAAGGTATTGAGACTAAAAGGGGGCGATCCTTTTGTCTTTGGCCGTGGCAGTGAAGAAGCTCAGTTTGTATTAGCGAATGGTGTTGCTTGCCATATTGTCCCTGGAATGACAGCTGCTTCTGCTTGTACTAGCTACGCAGGCATTCCACTAACGCACCGACAAGTTGCACGAAGCTGCACATTTATTACAGGCAACGTGCAAGATAATGGTGCACTAGACTTACCTTGGCAAACATTAAATGATGATCAACAAACCATCGTGTTTTATATGGGCATAAAAAGTTTACCCATTATCATTGAGCAGTTGATTAGTGCAGGTCGAGATAAAAATACGCCCGCAGCCTTAATTCGCAAAGGTACTTATGCAGATCAACAAGTGGTAAAAGGCACGTTGTGTAACTTAGATACCTTAGTAAAATCACACAAAATAAAGCCACCTAGTCTCATCGTTATAGGTAATGTGGTTGATGTGCTCTCAACACAGAATATGACCAATTTAGGCTATTTCTCACCCAAGTAAATAATTTTTGGTTTGATGGTTTGATGGTTTGATAAGAAAACTTGAGTTAGCCAGAGCTGGCTAACTCATATAACGATAAATAATTAACTGATACGTTATTTTAATTACTTAGCTTAAATAGAGTTAATAATGAACTTACTTGTTTTGAGCCGGTTTAGACCGACGACTTCTATTGCTGTTATTGTCAGGTTTATTAGCTGTATTACTTCTGTTTGCTTGCTGCTTATGACCTTTATTCAAATGTTGACCATCTTTATGTTCAACCTTGGCTTTATTTGAATGATTCGACTGCTTAGGCTTTTTCGCTTTTAATGATCTAATCGGACGAGATTCACCTAGGTCATTCACAGGTAAAAACCTGTCGATAACTTTACGTTCAATATGTTGCTGAATGACTTGTTCAATATCCCACAACAATTTTAAATCGTCATTACAGACTAAAGATACCGCTTGGCCGGTATTACCTGCACGGGCTGTACGACCGATGCGATGTACATAATCCTCAGGTACATTCGGTAAATCAAAATTAACCACTTGTGGTAATAAATCAATATCAATACCACGGGCTGCAATATCGGTAGCCACTAAGATTTGTACTCTACCATCTTTAAAAGAAGCTAATGCTTTGGTACGTGCGCCCTGACTTTTGTTACCATGAATTGCCGCAGCAGTTAGTCCTTCTGCTTCTAAATATTGGGTAAGCTTATTCGCACCATGTTTAGTTTTAGTAAACACTAACACTTGTTTCCAACTATTTTCTTTTATCAAATGCGTTAATAGCGCAGGTTTACGCTTTTTATCAACAGCCACTAACCATTGAGTAACTTTTTCAGCAGTAGAGTTTTCGGCGTTAACTGATATTTCTAACGGGTTGTTCACCATACCTTTAGCTAAGGCACGTATATCCGACGAAAATGTTGCCGAAAAAAGTAAGTTTTGACGCTGTTTAGGTAAAAGCGCAATGATTTTTTTAATATCGCGAATAAAGCCCATATCAAGCATACGGTCAGCTTCATCTAAAATAAGTACTTCAAGCTGTGAAAATCTCACTGCCTTTTGATTACATAAATCCATTAAGCGGCCAGGCGTTGCAACAAGTACATCAACACCTTGTCGAAGGCGCATCATTTGCGGGTTTATTTTAACCCCACCAAAGACCACGGTTGAGTGTAGATTTAAATATTTACCATAGGTAGCAATGCTGTCACTAACTTGTGCTGCTAGCTCTCTTGTTGGCGTTAATACTAACGCACGAACATTGTTTGATTGCACACGACTTTCTTCTCGTCCGCCTTTAGATAAACGCTCTAATAAAGGTAGAGTAAAACCAGCAGTTTTACCGGTACCGGTTTGTGCTGCCGCCATGACATCTCGACCAGAAAGAACCGCTGGAATAGCCTGTGCCTGAATAGGTGATGGTGTGTCGTAACCTTGGTCACGCACTGCTTTAAGTAATGGCTCAGATAAACCTAAATCGTTAAAACTCATCTTTATTGTATTTTCAGCAGTATCCGCGGAAATCAAACTCATAAATTATCTCTTGGTATGGAAGTTACAGGGGTTGAATATCGACTTTACACTATCGATTTTCGAGTAACAAATTTGGTGCTAGAAGCAGGCGTGCAGCATACAGTAAGGATAAGTGTAGTGCAAAGAAATAGCTCTTCCAGATAAAATAAAAGCCAAGAGGTTAATACCACTTGGCTTTTATTTTTAAATCACTACTTGTAGCAAATAGCGTATAAATTAATTACTGCTGTGTCATTTGCTCTTGATCTTCACCTTCTTTCTCAATAACTTCTGGTATCAAATCTTCTCTCGAAATACCTAAGGCTAATGCCACTAATGAAGCGACATAAATAGAAGAATAAGTACCAACAAACACACCAAATAATAATGCCGTTGCAAAACCGTGAATTAATTCACCCCCTCTAAAGAACAAGGCAGCTAATACTAATAAGGTTGTTATTGAGGTAATGAAAGTACGACTTAGCGTTTGTGTTAATGAAATATTGATAACATCTTCAGCTTGGCCATCTCTAATTTTACGAAAGTTTTCTCGGATACGATCCGAAACAACAATAGTATCATTGAGCGAGTAACCAATAACCGCAAGTATCGCCGCTAGTACAGTTAAATCAAATTCCAACTGCAACACTGAAAATAGACCAAGCGTTAATAATACATCATGGAATAAGGCAACCACAGAGCCAACAGCAAAGCGCCATTCAAAGCGAAAAGCCACATAAACAAGAATACAGATAAGTGCAGTTAACATAGCTAAGCCACCCTGCTCTGCTAATTCATCACCAACACTCGCGCCAACAAACTCAATACGGCGCATATCAACTTTTTGACCAGAGCCTGACTCAAGAATGGCTAACACTTCATTGCCAAGCATTTCAGCTTTCACATCTTCACGTAAGCCTAAACGAATAACAACATCACGGCTGCTACCGTAAAATTGTACTTTAGCGTCGTCAAAGCCACTATCAGACATGACTTTACGTATTTTTTTCAAATCAGCGGCTTGCTCGAAGCCTACCTCGATCAAAGTACCACCGGTAAAATCTAAACCGAAATTTAGTTTATTTGTGGCTAGCGATACTATCGACGCAATCATTAATAGCGCACTAAAAATCATCGCCATTTTCCGATAGCTCATAAAAGCGACGGTTTCTTTTAATTGTAAAATTTGCATAAGTTTAAATTCTCGCCTTTTCTATATAGATAGCTTTTTAAGACTTTTACCGCCCCAAATTGCATTAACTACTGCTCGTGTACCCACAACAGAGGTAAACATTGAGGTAAGAATACCAATTGATAGCGTTACAGCAAAACCCTTCACTGGCCCTGTACCAATAGCAAACAAAATAAGTGCAGCAATTAACGTGGTAATGTTCGCATCTATAATGGTTGAGAATGCGGCATCATAGCCTTGATGTATTGCTTGTTGAATACTTTTTCCTTCACGGATTTCTTCACGAATACGTTCAAATATAAGAACATTGGCATCAACTGCCATACCAACCGTAAGTACAATACCCGCCATACCCGGTAGTGTTAATGTTGCGCCTGGAATAAGCGACATAACACCGATAATTAGCACTAAGTTAGCACCAAGAGCCAAGTTAGCCACGACACCGAAAGCACGATAGTAGATGATCATAAAGATAAAGACTAAACCAAAGCCCATCAAAATAGCTTCAAAACCTAGTTGTACATTCTCAGCACCTAATGTTGGGCCAACAGTGCGTTCTTCAACAATAGTGATCGGCGCAATTAATGCACCCGCTCGTAATAACAAGGCTAGGTTATGCGCTTCAGTTTGTGAACCCGCACCCGTAATTCTAAAACTTTTACCCAAACGAGATTGGATAGTAGCAACAGAGATAACTTCTTGTACTTTTTCAAAAATCAAATTGCCTTCAAGATCTCGTCTATCGGTTGGCTTATATTCGATAAATACTGTTGCCATTGGCTTACCAATATTGCTTTTGGTGCCGTTAGACATTTTACTACCGCCAGCACTATCTAAAGAAATATTGACCTGTGGGCGAGAGTATTCATCAAAGCCAGACTTAGCATCAGTAATATGATCACCCGTTAGCATGATACGTTTATTTAATAAAACAGGTTTACCGTCTTTCTCTCTCAATAAAATAGAACTAGCAGGAATACGTCCATTTAATGCGGCATTTAAATCGCCTTCAGTGTCAACTAATCTAAACTCTATAGTGGCGGTCGCATTAAGAATTTCTTTCGCTTTAGCTGTGTCTTGCACGCCAGGTAATTCAATAACAATATGCTTTTTACCTTGGCGTTGAACCAATGGCTCAGCAACACCAAGCTCGTTAACACGGTTGCGGATAATAGTAATATTTTGCTGTAAAGCGTATTCACGAGTTTCTTTTAATTTTTGCGCTGTCATTTGTGCGCTGAGCGTTAAGGTATCCTCATCAGAGGTTAACAATAAGTCTCTGTAGCGTTTTTTTAACAACAATTCACCTTTTTCAAGGTCTTCTACTTTACGAAATTTAATAACAATGGCATCGCCATCTTCTTTTACGCTGCGATAACGAATTTTTTCATTACGTAAATCACCACGAAAATCACCCACCATACCCACTTTGGCTTTATTGATGGCTTCTTTCATGTTCACTTCCATTAAGAAGCTAACACCACCGCTTAAATCTAAACCTAACTTCATTGGCGTACCACCAATTGCAGCTAACCAATCAGGTGTTGCCGGCGTTAAATTAAGGGCTACTGAATATTCTTTACCTAATTGATCATCAAGCACATCTCTAGCTTTTAATTGATCTTCGGTATTTTTAAAGCGAGCTAATACTTGTCCGTCTTCTAACACAACACCTGTAAAGACAATGCTATTATCTGTGAGGTTAGTTTTAATGGCATCAAGCGTTGCCAAATTCGCTTCAACGCCGCGTAATCCTGATACTTGTACTGCAGGATCTTCACCATATAAGTTTGGTGTGGCATAGAGCGCACCAATGGCAACAATAAATGCCACCATGAGTGTTTTCCATAAGGGGTATTTGTTTAACACAATTTGTCCTTTTTATTTTTCATAATTCACTTTATAGATTTAACTAAGGTAGATGGCTTTAGTTCAAAAAAACGCACACAATTGACAACAGCCAATGAGTACTTTTGATGATGAAATAAAGCCAAATAACAATGGTAAAGCTACAAAGACTTCATTGTGCCTTTAGGAAGTACGGCGTTAATCGCGCCTTTTTGTACAGTTACTTCTGTACCTTCAGTAATGCTAATAACAATAAACTCTTTTTCATCAGATACTTTAACGATTTTGCCAACAATACCGCCTTGTGTTAACACTTCATCGCCCTTACTTAATGCTGACATTAAGCCTTTATGTTCTTTAACGCGTTTAGCTTGTGGACGATAAATCATAAAGAAAAAGACTAAACCAAATACCGCTAACATAATGATCATTTCCATACCACCACCGGCGATGGCTGGGGCGTCTGCGGCGTGGGCTGTACTGATAAATAAACTCATAAATTCCTCTACTTCTTCTTATAATGGGTTAGTGACTCTTTATTTTATTGCTATTTCGATCAATTAATACATCAAAGGTACTCACTGACTAACGTCAGCTTTGTGCATTTTAATTTCAATTGAACCAGATACCGGCAAAATACTAAGCCACAATATTGATTAAACTCGATAATTACTTTACTTAAATATATAACTTAAACATATTACTTACACATATTACTTAAATTTATTTTTTTACTTTGGAATAAGCTAAATTTGCTTACTACCTTGCGCTAATGGTGGCACAGATAAACCACGTAACGTATAAAAACATTCAACAAAGTCGTCTAATTTACCCTGCTCAATAGCTTCACGCAAACCTTGCATTACTTTTTGATAAAAATGTAAGTTATGTAAGGTGTTTAATTGCGATCCTAAGATTTCTTTACACTTATCTAAATGATGTAAATAGGCGCGTGAATAATTTTTACATGTATAACAGTCACAAGTTGTATCTAGGGGGCCGGTATCTGTTTTGTTAGTCGCATTTCTGATTTTAACTACACCAGTATTGACGAATAAGTGTCCATTACGCGCATTACGGGTTGGCATAACACAATCAAACATATCAATACCGCGACGCACACCTTCAACTAAATCTTCTGGTTTTCCCACTCCCATCAAGTATCGGGGCTTATTTTCGGGAATCAAGGGTACTGTATGATCTAATATGCGGATCATATCTTCTTTTGGCTCACCTACCGATAGACCACCAATGGCATAACCATCAAAATCAATCGCCTTTAAGCCATTAACCGACACTTCACGTAAATCTTCATACATACCGCCTTGCACAATACCAAAAAGTGCTGAAGGATTATCGCCGTGAGCATCTTTTGAACGCTGTGCCCAACGAAGTGACAACTCCATTGAATCTTGTGATTCTTTATGTGTTGCAGGATGTGGCGTACACTCGTCAAAAATCATTACGACATCTGAGCCCAATTTACGCTGAACTTCCATAGAGCGCTCAGGTGTTAACATGATTTTTTCACCATTAACTGGCGAGCTAAAACGAACGCCTTCTTCCGTAATTTTGCGCATTTTTCCTAGACTGAATACTTGAAAACCACCGGAGTCAGTTAAAATAGGTTTGTCCCAATTCATAAACCCATGTAAACCGCCATGTTGTTCAATAATATCGGTACCTGGGCGCAACATTAAATGAAAGGTATTACCCAATATAATGTGGGCACCTGTTGCCTCAACTTCTTCGGCTTTCATCCCCTTTACCGTGCCATAAGTTCCTACAGGCATAAAGGCGGGTGTTTCAACCACACCCCGTGGAAAGGTTAAACGGCCACGACGAGCTTTGCCGTCGGTGTTCATTAATTCATATGTCATTTTATTTTTCATCAATTTTTCCTAACAGCGAAACAGGCTGATGGTTGGTGTACGGATAACTTAGTAAACTAGGAAACGGTACTTTTATTCGTGAACGTTTTTTTAGTAAGAAACATGGCATCACCATAACTAAAAAAGCGATATTGTTCACTTATAGCATGATGATAGGCATTCATAATATGGTCATAACCAGCAAAAGCGCTCACCAGCATTAATAATGTTGATTCTGATAAATGAAAGTTAGTTAACAATGCGTCTACTAATTTAAATTCATATCCGGGCGTGATAAAAATATCGGTATCACCATAAAAAGCCGTTAACTCTTTACCCGCCACTTCAGCCGATTTAGCCGCACTTTCTAGCGAACGTACCGATGTTGTACCCACAGCTACAACGCGTCCACCATTGGCTTTAGTTCTTTTGATTTGCTCAACCACCTCAGGCGATACTTCAACATATTCAGCATGCATAATATGATCAGCAATTTCATCAACTTTTACTGGCTGAAATGTACCAGCGCCAACATGTAAGGTAACAAAAGCTAATTCAACACCCTTATTTTTAATCTGATCAAGTAATGCATCATCAAAATGCAAACCAGCTGTCGGCGCAGCAACTGCGCCAGGTTTTTCATTGTATACCGTTTGATAACGCTCACGGTCGCTATCTTCATCAGGTCTGTCTATATAAGGAGGTAATGGCATATGACCAATATCATCTAATATTGAAAGTACTGATTGGTCACCCTGAAATTTCAGTTCAAACAAAGCACCATGACGGGCAACCATTGTTGCTTTAGCGGTTCCTTCAAGTAACAACTCGGCGCCAATTTTCGGCGATTTACTGGAACGAATGTGAGCTAGCACCGTATTTTTGTCGATTAGACGCTCAACCAAAACTTCAATTTTACCGCCAGTAGCCTTTTGTCCAAACATACGCGCAGGGATAACTCGGGTATTGTTAAAGACCATTAAATCGCCAGCATTTAATTGTGCTAGGATATCTTTAAAACCGAGATCAGTTATCGCGCCAGAGTCCCCTTCAAGCAACATTAATCGACTACCAGTACGATCAGCTTTAGGGAAGCGAGCAATAAGCTCAGTAGGTAAATCGAAAGAAAAATCAGATACACGCATGATTATATTAAGAAGCGCCTTGTTTGGTGTGAATTATATACCCGTCACACCGGAAGGTGGAACAGATATAATATAATAAAACGCGTGATCTTAGAGCCCGAAGCCTTTGATAGCAAGCTAAATAAGGAAATTTACTTGGATAATTATTAGTGAGACCTTGATAATTTGATATTAAACATTATTATCGCTGATTATAGTCAGTATTTAATAAATTTTTAGATAAACGATCACTTAGGCATTATTTTAGCGTATGCTTTTTAAACTTAGAAAAACCATTTAGTTAGTAGGCCTTTATGCAAAATCTCGCTGGCGACATAGCCAACACTATTATCAATGGCTTTGACCGCCATATTCACCTATTTATAGAAATAACAAAATCAGCCCAACAACGCTTCCATAAATCCCAGTGGAGTGAAGTACAAAAAGCGGCTAAAGCGCGAACCACCTTTTATGAAGAAAGGGTGAAAGAAACGTATGACACCATTAAGCAAGATTTTTTAATTGACTCCCTCGATGATAATTTATGGCTGCAAGTTAAGCAAAACTACATTGAGTTACTTGCCGACCACATGCAGCCCGAGTTAGCAGAAACTTTTTATAACTCAGTGTTTTGTTGGTTGTTTGAACGCAGATATTATCATAATGATTATATTTTTGTAGAAAGTACCGCTCAGCGTCTTGATGACAGACCAACACCCAGTATTTACACTAGCTATAAGCCAGAAATAAAAGGCTTAAAAGAAACAGTTTGCGACATTATGAATGCGCACAAAAGCACAGTGCCTTTTAGAGATTTAAGTGCTGATGTTGATATTTTAATCAAAGCCTTTCGTCGTAAAGCGCATAAAACCCGCTTTAAATTAGAAGATTTACAATTTGATATTTTAGATTTTACTTTTTACCGTAATAAAGGTGCCTATTTAATTGGCCGAGTATTATCCCCTGCTGGCGAAACTCCTTTTATTGTTTCAGTATTAAACGATGAAAAAGACGGTTTATATATTGATGCCTTGTTAAGCAAAAGTGAAGACATGGCAGTAGTATTTGGCTTTGCCCGTGCCTATTTCTTTGTTGATTGCTTGCATCCTTATGCGCTAGTAAACTTTTTACAAAGTTTAATCCCTCATAAAACTAAGGCTGATTTATATTCCGCTATTGGCTTTCATAAAGAAGGTAAAACCCAATTCTATCGTGATTTTTTAAATCATTTAGAAAGCAGTGATGACAAGTTAGCATTAGCGCCAGGGATAAAAGGTATGGTGATGTCAGTATTTACGCTGCCATCGTATCCTTATGTTTTTAAAATTATTAAAGATAAATTCTCCCCCAGCAAAAATATGACCCGTGCTGATGTAAAAGGGAAATACAGATTAGTAAAACTACATGATAGAGTCGGTCGCATGGCCGATACCATGGAATACTCTGAAGTCGCTTTTCCTAAAGACCGGTTTGATCACGAACTGCTAGAAGAATTACACAAAGTTGCCCCATCACTCATTCGTTATGAAGATGACTTGCTTATTATTAAGCATTTATATATTGAACGCCGTATGGTGCCATTAAATCTTTATTTAGCTAAAGCGAGTGATGAAGAAATAGAACACGCTTTATATGGTTATGGCAAAGCAATTAAAGAGCTAATTTCTGCCAATATTTTTCCTGGTGATATGTTATTAAAAAACTTTGGTGTTACCCGACACGGACGAGTGATTTTTTATGATTATGATGAAATCACTTACATGGACGAAGTTAATTTCAGAATAAAACCGGTAGCGGTTACTGAGGAACAAATTTACGCGGCTGAACCCTGGTATTCGGTTGCACCTGGCGATATGTTCCCAGAAGAGTTAGGCACCTTCGCGCTGGCTAACCCTAAATATTTAAAAGCCTTTAAAATACATCATGAAGATTTATTAACGGCAAGCTACTGGCAACAATCTCAGAAAAATGTTGCTGATGGTATTTATGAGGACGTTTACCCTTATCCTGATAAATTTAGATTTTGTGAAATGCAAAAAATAAGTAAATAAGTATACCCGCTCCATTTGAATATGCAGGTTTTCGCTGGAACGGATTATAGATAAATAATAAAGACAGTAACGAGTAATAATTCTTATACTCGCTGCTGCCTTTGCTTATAAAATAGCCGAACAGTCAAGCAATTCAAACTATTTAGCTTTTTTCTCTTTACCTTTGCCTTCGCATCAGTATAATTCACTTCCATTGCAGGGGTGTAGTTCCAATTGGTAGAACAGCGGTCTCCAAAACCGATGGTTGGGAGTTCGAGTCTCTCCACCCCTGCCACTTTCTTTTTTATTCCAAATAATTTTGTTTTTCAAGTGCTGTTCAACAATAGCCAAGTCTGTCATTATTACGCTATGAGCATTAACCAAAGACAATATCAGCAGCTATCTGAAATGGGTATTAGCTTGTGGCAGCATAGGCCTCTAGCCTTTCAAAATGATTCATCTACTCAACTTGGATCTAACCAACCTGATTCAGCACATAAAATCAATTACCTAAAGCAGGATGTTGAAAGCTTAGCCGCGTTAACTAAAAAAACTTTTTTTACTGATTTATTGCTCACACTTGAACTTTCTATTGGGGAAGTGACCGCGCAAAAAGACCACCTTAATTTAGGTTTATTTAATTGGTTTTTCTACACAGATGAAAATAAGAAAATCGCTATTCATTGCGCTGATAATAAATTAATTAGTCCAAGTATTGAAATCATCCGCAAGTCTCCCGCCTTAAAAAAACAATTATGGCAAACAATAACAACTAACCTGTTATAAACAGCAACATTGATGTGAAAATATGAATAACTCTTTAACCTTTACGCCTATTACCCTTACCGATATAACGCCACTAATGCGAATAGAAGACGAATGTCATTCACATCCTTGGAGTGAAAAAACTTTTCGCAGTTGTATTGGTGGACGATACTTTGGACAGAAACTCAGCGATACCTTAAACGATCCAGATAATATTGTGGGCTTTTATGTTGGTGAGCATGTTGTTGACGAAGCAACACTAATGGATATTTGTGTCAACCCAGATAACCAAGGTAAAGGCCTGGGTAAAAAACTATTAATACAGTTTATTGATCAAGCTAAAGCACAAGGCGTGATTAAAATATGGTTAGAAGTGCGCGCTAAAAATATTACCGCACAAATGCTATATATGAATCTAGGATTTATTGAAACAGGCCGTCGTACCGGTTATTACCCAAGTGCTCGTGGCTTTGGTTACGAAGACGCCATTGTAATGTGCTTATCTTGTTGATATTGATATAGCCAAGCGAATAAAAAAACTACTATTTTCTTTATTATTCAAGATAGATAAGACTCTCTCCCCTAAAAAGTGATGCTTCTATTAACTTTTCCGCAAGCTTCACTTAAACAACCTAGCTATTCCTTACACCATAAACTTAAATGACGGTTACTTAAGCTATCCGCTCTTTACCTTTATTAAAGTTTTACTGCTTAAAAGAATAAAAAGTCACTAATCTGGTTTTTTTATTTGTGATATAATGCGCGCATTTATTTTGAGCATTAAATAGAACATTAATTTTTTCGCCCAAGACCCAATTAAGTACGGCTATTAAACACTGCCATTAAACTTTAATACCGCATGTTAATACCAATGGCAATAAGTTAGTGATCAAATATCAATGAGGATAAATTTTCAAGAACAAGGCGCTTGATTGAGCAATAGCTGGCTATTGGGATTGAAAGCAACGATGTTATTGTAATATTTAGTCCATTTAGAATGATCACATATTTATTGCCATTGGTATAAGTGCACTAGTATGTGAAACTAAGAGATTTTAAAAAAATGACCACCCCACAAATTGCAGCAGTAGATATCAGACGCACTTTTGCCATTATCTCTCACCCCGATGCGGGTAAAACCACTATTACCGAAAAAGTATTATTGTTTGGTCAAGCCTTACAAAGAGCAGGTACGGTGAAAGGTAAAAAATCAGGCCAACATGCAAAGTCTGACTGGATGGAAATGGAAAAAGAACGTGGTATCTCTATCACCACCTCTGTTATGCAATTTCCTTACAATGATTGCTTAGTAAACCTATTAGATACTCCTGGCCATGAAGATTTCTCAGAAGATACTTATCGCACACTAACGGCGGTGGATTCCTGCTTAATGGTTATCGATGTTGCCAAAGGTGTTGAAGCGCGTACCGTTAAATTAATGGAAGTCACCCGTTTACGCGATACGCCTATTATCACTTTTATGAATAAAATGGATCGCGATGTTAGAGATCCAATTGAAGTGATGGATGAAGTTGAAACCGTATTAAATATCAAATGTGCACCTATTACTTGGCCAATAGGTATGGGTAAAGAATTTAAAGGGGTTTATAACTTACTTACCGATGAGATATTTTTATATCAATCAGGCTTAGGCCATATGATTCAAGAAAGACGCGTAATCAAAGGGCTTGATAATCCAGCCCTTGATGAGGCGATTGGTCCGTTTGCCGAAGATTTTCGTGACGAAATGGAGCTAGTACTCGGTGCATCGCATGACTTTGATTTAACTGCATTTTTAAAAGGTGAATTAACGCCGGTATTCTTTGGTACCGCATTAGGTAATTTTGGTGTTGATCATATGCTTAATGGCTTAACCAAATGGGCACCTAAACCTTTACCGCGTATTACTGACAAAAGAGAAGTAACCGCTGAAGAAGAAAAGTTTTCAGGCTTTGTTTTTAAAATTCAAGCCAACATGGATCCTAAACATCGTGACCGTATCGCCTTTATGCGTATTTGCTCAGGTAAATATGAAAAAGGCATGAAGATGAAACAAGTGCGCTTAGGTAAGGATGTAAAAATTGCCGATGCCGTAACGTTTATGGCCGGTGATAGAGCACAAGTTGAAGAAGCCTATGCCGGCGATATTATTGGTTTACATAATCATGGCAGCATTCAAATTGGTGATACGTTTACCGCCGGCGAAATGATGAAGTTTAGTGGTATTCCAAACTTTGCCCCTGAAATGTTTAGACGTATTCGTTTGCGTGATCCACTAAAAGCAAAACAATTACAAAAAGGTTTGATACAGCTTTCTGAAGAAGGTGCGGTACAAGTATTTAGACCCTTTATCAATAATGACATGATTGTTGGCGCGGTCGGTGTATTGCAATTTGAAGTGGTAGTACAACGATTAAAAACGGAATACAAAGTTGATGCCATATATGAGCCAATCAGCGTAGCAACGGCTCGTTGGTGTAGTTGTGATGATGAACGCACGTTAGAGAAGTTTAAAAAGAAAGCGGGTGATTACTTGGCATTAGATGGCGGTAATAACTTAACGTATATTGCCCCAACTATGGTGAATTTATCGCTAGCACAAGAGCGTAATCCCGATATTTCATTCCATGCAACCCGAGAACACTAATTTGGTGTCCTAGTTCGTCATTTTTCGGCGTTGCTTAATAGTTTTTATGTAGTCACTTAGTGTACTAAGTTCCCTTATAAAAATGATTAAGCGCCTGGTAAAATAAACAAACTACTTTGCCAAACCCGAGTAAATTAAGAGTAATTTGATGTTATTTTAAAATATCAAAAAACAAAATAAATGTACTAGCTGTGAGTTACTCTATTCTCGCAGTTAGTTGACTCAAGACAGAAGAGAGCGCGCGGAGTTGACGCATGTCAATGAGCACGACTGATGAATGTATTGAGTCAAATAACAAAGAGAATGAGATAACGAAATGAATATTAAGAATATATTAAGTGAACGCGTTAGTGTAGCAATGGTTGCTGCCGGTTTACCTGTAGGAACTAATCCAGCGGTTAGTTTATCAAATCGTCCACAGTTTGGTGATTATCAAGCCAATGGCGTGATGGGCGCGGCTAAAAAACTAAAAACTAATCCGCGTGAATTAGCGACTAAAGTAGTCGAGCACTTAGACCTAGCTGGTATTGCAGATAAAATTGAACTTGCTGGACCTGGCTTTATTAATATTCATCTTGATGAAAACTGGCTTGCCACACAACTTAATATCGTTGCCCAAGATGAGTATAGCGGCGTAGCGCAAAGAGGCTGTAGCTCACAAGGCTCTTTACAAGACTCTTTACAAGACAAGCAACAAACAGTAGTAGTTGATTACAGCGCGCCTAACTTAGCCAAAGAAATGCATGTGGGTCACTTACGTTCAACCATTATTGGTGATGCCGTAGTACGCGCCTTAGAATTTCGTGGTGATAAGGTTATTCGCCAGAATCATATGGGTGACTGGGGTACACAGTTTGGCATGTTAATCGCCCATTTAAGCGATAAATTAGCCAGTGACGAATTGGCTGAAACCGCACTTAGCGATTTAGAAAACTTTTACCGTGAAGCAAAAGTTCGCTTTGATAACGAAGAAGGCTTCGCTGACCGCGCTCGTGCTGATGTGGTTAAATTACAAAGTGGTGATGCTAGCTCGGCCAAGTTATGGCAGCAGTTTATTGATATCTCTATTGCCCACAGTGAAGAGATTTACGCTAAGTTAAATGTGTCGCTAAAACGCAGCGATATTATGGGTGAAAGCGCTTATAACGAGGACTTATCAATTGTTGTAGATGAGTTAATGGCAAAAGAAATTGCGGTTGAAAGCCAAGGGGCTAAAGCAGTTTTCATTAATGAAATGGCTAATAAAGAGGGTGATGCTCCAGTACTTATCGTACAAAAATCGGGTGGCGGCTTTTTATATGCCACTACCGATTTATCTGCATGTCGTTACCGTAGTGGTAAATTAGCCGCTGACCGTATCATTATATTCACTGATGCTCGTCAAGGATTACATTTTAAACAAGTAGAGATTGTTGCGCGTAAGGCTGGCTTCTTACCTGAGCACGTTGGTTATGATCATTGTCCCTTTGGTATGATGATGGGTGATGATGGCAAGCCATTTAAAACTCGTACGGGTGGTACTATCAAGTTAGCTGAATTACTTGATGAATCTATCGTTCGTGCTGCTGCGTTAATCAAAGAGAAAAACCCAGATATTACCGATGCTGATTTAACTGAAATTTCAAAGAAAGTAGGCATAGGCGCGGTAAAATTTGCCGATTTATCTAAAAATCGTACCAGTGATTATATTTTTAACTGGAAAACCATGTTGAGCTTTGAAGGCGCTACAGCTCCTTATTTACAGTACGCTTATTCGCGTATTCAAAGTATCTTTGTTAAAGCGGGTGTTACAAAAACGCAAGCGACTATTGCGATTATTGAGCCACAAGAAAAAGCCTTAGCATTGAAACTATTACAACTTGAAGATGTAGTCGATGCGGTTATTAGCGAATGTACACCTAACCTGTTATGTAATTATCTTTATGAATTGGCTAGTCTTTACATGAGTTTTTACGAAGCCTGCCCTATTCTAAAAGAAGGTATTGAAGTGGACGTAAAAGAATCACGTTTAGCCTTATGCCAATTAGTAG
The DNA here is from genome assembly GCA_047633255.1 of Colwellia sp. Classification (GTDB taxonomy): domain Bacteria; phylum Pseudomonadota; class Gammaproteobacteria; order Enterobacterales; family Alteromonadaceae; genus Colwellia. Next base: position 41,320 of record JBLIEW010000018.1, on the reverse strand, counting down.
CACAAACGTTAAAACAAGGCTTAGATATTTTAGGCATTGAAGTAATGGATAGAATGTAAACAAGACCAATAATGTGAATTAAATAAGGAGGCAATGATGCAATTTACCGATAGTCATTGTCACCTTGATTTCACTGAATTCAAAAACAATCGTTCTGAACTACTTAGTCAATGTGAACAACGTAATATTAACCGTATTATTGTCCCTTCAGTTAATCCAGAAAATTGGCAACGCGTATTATCTTTACCCGCTCAAGCACACTCTAGTGAAGCAATATACTCTAAAGTAAATGGCAAAGTTAAAATCTCATGTTGTTTAGGCATACACCCGTGGTTTATTATTCTTCAAGGTAATTCGCTTAACAATGTCTCAGTTAAAAATATTGATCTCGCATTTTATGAGCAACAGCTCAAACAAGCGGTTAAAACACAGAGTAATACCAATTCCCATGACAACATAGTTGCCATTGGCGAGTGTGGCATTGATGTATTTAAAGCAAAAAAGAATACTGAAAGTGAACAAGCGTTAACTGATAATTTGAATTTACAACAAGCATTCTTTGAAATGCAATTACACATAGCCAAGCAATATGATTTACCTGTCGTAGTACATCATTGTCAATCTCACCAATTGATTTTGCCATTATTAAAAAAAGTTAAACTGAGCAAAGCAGGCGTTATTCATGCTTTTTCAGGCAGTTATCAACAAGCTAAGGATTATGTAGATTTAGGTTTTAAACTGGGTATTGGCGGCACTATTACCTACCCTAGATCAAAAAAAACCATTAATGCGGTTAAGCGTGTGCCATTGTCTAGTTTACTACTAGAAACCGACGCCCCTGCCATGCCCCCTTTTGGCCAACAAGGTTTAGTCAATACACCATTGAACCTAATTACCGTCTTTAAAGCCTTATGTACCATCAGAGATGAGCCAGAAGCGCTAATAGCTGAGCAAATAGAAAGTAATGTTGAGCAATTATTTTTTAACCATTAATTTATATCAATTAACGTAATAAATTGACTCATTATTTCTTTTATTTAGTATCAGGCATTCTAAAGCCTTGACGGCTAAAGCGATTTAACCCACGCGTTAATAAAAAGCCCACCACACCCGCAATAATCAGCAAAAATCGATACAAAGTTTGCGTATTATCATTTTGTTTAGCTAAAGTAGCGGTCAAATAGGACTTTTCGATAGTGAGTCGTAAATACCCTACTAATTTATCTGGACGAATTTCTCTAACAAAAGGGCTGTATATATTGCTCTTATTCAAGGTTTGTAAACTTTCATCAATACCATAAAGTGATTTTATCGTGGCACCCGCTTCACCACCGGACGCAGATTTCAATAACAACAAACCGGTTTCATCATACAAATGGACTTGTTTAATAAAGTCGGCCTTACCTAAATGATTTAAATAAGACTGTAACTGAGCCAATCGTACTTTTTTACTCTGTGATGCTTGTTTTTCAACGAGTAAAACCGACACGCCAGCAATCGCTTGCTGCAGAAATTTTTCAGCTGTCTGCTCAAAATGCAGAGATAACGCCTGTTCACTTTTTTCAGCTGTCGACACCCATAGCGACATTAAAAGTAAAATAAGTAAAATACCACCAAGTAATTGCAGAATTTTATTATAAATTGGGGATAATTTAGGGTATAAAGGCTGTTCTGATTGTTTCATAATAAACTTGCTGTGCCTTCTTTAGCAAAACTGCATGAGCATAGATACACTTATAATAGAGAGTTAACGTGTCTTTTTCTACTAATGTGCCTTTTTCTACCAAAATATTATCCTTATCATTGGGATCTTATTTCAATCAACCGCAAATACCGGACTTTTTACCTATTTATTTTGTTTTAAGTGACAACGCTTTAACACTAAATGAAAAACAGACTGAAAAAACGGCCGTTGATTCACCCAATCAAGAACTAGTTGTTTTTGCTGATTTATCAATGGCAAGTTTATTAGCTTTACAAAGTACCAGTGAGATCAGTATTAATGCCTTAACAACCATTAACACCCGTAACCAACAAACCAGCTACCGCTTTAGTATAACCTGTACGGACTTTATTAAAGCACGTAAATCTATCGCTGACTTTGCTTTGGCACAAGGAATTGAAGCCGCATTAATTCACAATGCCCCAAAACTTGCTGAGCCGGGTTTATTAGTTATGGATATGGACTCAACGACTATAGAAATTGAGTGTATTGATGAAATAGCCAAACTAGCGGGTGTAGGCGAGCAAGTAGCAGCCGTTACCGAACTAGCGATGCTAGGTGAGCTAGACTTCGCCCAAAGCTTACACCAACGTGTGGCAACACTAGCCAATGCGCCTGAAAAAATACTAGCAGACGTTGCTAGAAATATTCCCTTAATGGCTGGGTTAGAAAACTTAATTAACGAGCTGAAAAAACATAACTGGCGTATTGCTGTAGCGTCAGGCGGTTTTACTTATTTTGCTGATCATTTAAAAGAGTTGTTAGCACTTGATGCCACGTTTGCTAATACATTAGACATTGTTGATGGGAAGTTAACTGGTAAAGTATTAGGCTCTGTAGTGGATGCACAAGTAAAAGCTGACTCATTAACACTACTAGCAAAGCAATATCAAATACCGGCGAGTCAAACTGTGGCGATGGGTGATGGTGCCAACGATCTTATTATGATGGCAGCCGCAGGATTCGGCGTTGCTTTTCATGCCAAGCCAATCGTATTAGCTCAAGCGGATAGTAGTATCAATAAACAAGGCTTAGATTGTCTGCTACATTGGTTAGCGTAATAGCTGTAGCCTCTTCGAACTTAGCTCAGTAGTTTAAAGAGGCTTACTGCTTTAGTTTCTCAAGAGACTTAGCCCTTGAGACTTATAATTCAGATAAGTGATAATTAGATAATACTTCCTTAGTAATATCAAAATACTGAATAATACCGACAACACTCCAAATATCTTGTTCAAGTTTCTTACCGCGATGAATAGCATATGAGCTAATATAACTTAGCTCTGCATTGAGGTATTCCATATCGGGTTCGTTTGTTCGTGAAATCATAAGCTTCACACAATAAAATTGTCCACGCTTTAATGATTTTTTAATAAAAAATCGTTTTAACTCTGCTGTACTTAACTCACTATCTAGGGCAACTTGTACTGATTTATCTACTTTGGGCTCATTTATATCTATAGCAATGTAAAGTAGTTCAGTTATGGGTTCATCACCAATTAATAGCGTCTTTAAATGTTGTTCAAGTAAACCACTCGCTTGTAATTTAGTCACTAGGGGATACAAATTATAATGATTTTCACGGTCACTTAATCGTTTCATTTGTTTAAATAATTCACTCGAATTATTGTTACTCGCAATTGCTTCTACCTTGTAACGACTGCCGCTCGTTTGAACTACTAAAGCTGGAGTATCCATATTTTTAGCATAACTAGTACGTAAGGCATCCGCTAAACCCGGCGTTAACATCGCGTATTCGTCTGGTGTTAATTTATGGCGATTTTTACTAATTAATAATTTAAAAAATGCCCTACCAATATGTTGATGTGCTTTAACATGCACTCGCAAATTCAGAATAGTTTTCTTTTTATTGATACGTATAATTTCATAAGGCAACTGCTTAAGATCGAAAGCTGACGTTATTTTTTGTAATTTGGGGAACGTTAAATAAACAATGTCGCCTTTGGCAAGCGTAGCAGAATTATCTAATTCGACTTTAAGACCCGAAACAGAAAAATCAACAGAGTTTCCCTGCCAATCTATTTTATTGCACTCAACGACAGCAGGCGTATCATAAACAAAACGTAATTCTTGCCGTTGATTCTTGTAACTAACCCCCAACTCATCAACCACACTAGGTTTTGCAAACCGTCTATGACCATATTTTTTTAATTTCGTTGTCGCTATTTTTCCACTAGAGAGCTGTCGGTATTGAGCAACAAGGCTCGGGTGGGTAATATCATTAACAACAGTAATAAAGGGGATTACCGCTAAGGCGTTTATTACTTCATCTGAAGGTGGCAAATTAATATACTGCTCTTTAAATGAATTTGTATTCGCTAAGGTAAATGGAGAGTAAGCACGGTTTTTATCGATATTGATACAGGATAATTCAGTAATTGAAAATGTTTTTTGCTTCGCTGCTAGTGTTAAAAATGAGGACGAGAAATCGCTTTCTGCTAACAGTTGATCTACATCCATCGAATAAAAAAAACTTTTACCCTGAGATTGATGAGTAAAACTATAAACTAATAAAGTCTTATCGGGCTTTTGTTGTAAACGTTGCAACCGCTGCTCATCAAGTAGCGATGGTAAAGTAGAATGACCTAGCTCATCTTGCCAGTATTGATAAATAGCTTGGTTATTACTTGTTGTTAAGGCATAACGAGGTACTAAGCCATTTTCTCCTTTTTCAATAAAAACAGGTAATTCCGTTAATTGAGGTAAAAGATACTGCTCAAAACTACGCGCTTGTAGTGCTGTGATAGTATTTTCTAAATTGATTTTATAACGACGTTTATTCCCTTGGATATAACCAGATAAAAACTGCGAAAAAGTATCTTTTTCTACTGCTTGAATTCGTTGGCAACCTATTAATTGCGTATTGCCATCGCTATGAATATTCTTTATTTCAAAAGGGAAAATATCCGTAGCGCTAAACTGAAACTCTTGTTCTAAACCCGAAAATTTGATTGTGACAATTTGACCAATTTTCAGTGGCATTTCATTCGTTAAACGAAACTTACAACCCTTCATACTGATATCAGAACTGGTCGCCATTAATTGTTGTTTATTTTTCAAGGTAACAATAATTGCTATCGCAAAATTCATCCGCTCTTCAAAACGATCATCGTAATCATCAAATTGATATAAGGAAGCCGGATGTTGAAATTTTTCGTGGGTATTTTTTAATGAATCACCAGAAGAGCGGATATTGCCCGATTGCTCTTTTTGATAAATAACGCGAAAATTATTTTCAGTATTTTTAACTGCCTCATAAACACCAAAAGTGTAATCATTGTATTTCTCAATGTTTTCTTCAAATACACGAATAGCCACATTATCTAAAAAGTGACTTTGGCCGTTATATTCAAACAGTTTACATACGCCATCAACTAAGCCACGCAAATCAATGGAGCGATTACAAGCACCCGCTAAACGTTTTAATTCCATTTTTAAAATGAATGTTTCCGTTTTGGCTAGATTCTTAGTGCTTAGTGCAAATTTAGTCTCAAAGCCCGTTTTGTTAACTTGGCCACGAAAACTATCAATGATCTCTTGGTATTTTGAAAAGTCTTTAGTCATGAAAGATTATTTTATCTAGAGTCTGTATCAATAAAGTTATACAAAAGCATTATAATTTGAACTGCTTAAGTTCAGTAATGGTATTTAACCACGAATCACTTAAATTAAATGCAACTTATTTATATTTACAATAATGCAATATTTATGCCTAAAAAAACAGTAAAAAATAAATATAACAAAAACTAAAACGGTCTATTTTTGTAGTTAATTGGGCACACTAGAATTTACGTTGGCTGTAACAATGTATTGAGTGTATCGCATGGGGCAATATATAATATTTTTGGCAAAGTAAGGTTATCAGTTTAAGCTGATAATTTGGCTTTTTTATAGTTCATCGTTAAATAATAACGTAAAAGTTCAAATCTTTGACGCTATAATCTTAATCAAGCACTGTCTATTTTATATCCGATCGACTTACGGGGGGGGCTTGTTTCAGGAAGTACTAAGTGCTGATTAGTACTAATATGCAGTGTCGAGAAGATGATTTGTTGCAGATACGTTTATACCCATAAAATGATACCAATGGATATAAACCGTATCTACAATTCTATTGCACTATTAGTTTTTTACTATTAGTTTTGTGCGACTTCAGCAAATAATTTACTGAATTGATCTAGGCCTTCATTAACCAATTCATCACTGATAGTTAACGCAGGTAAGAATCTGATAACATTGCCATAAAAACCACAAGCCAACAGTACTAGACCATACTTAACTGCGTTAGCAATAATCGCTTGAGTTAATTCTGTATTTGGCTGTTCGCTATCGCCTTCTTTGAATAATTCAATAGCAATCATTGAGCCTTTATTTCTCACTTCACCGATTTGCATTGGATATTCGCTTTGTAATTTTGATAAACGTTCGTTAAAAATAGCACCGATTTGTAATGAGCGTTCAACTAAGTTTTCTTCTTCAATCACTTCTAATACCGCTAATGCAGCAGCACAAGCAATAGGTGAACCACCATAGGTACCACCTAAACCACCAGGAAGTGGTGCGTCCATAATTTCACTTTTGCCAACAACAGCAGCAATAGGGAAACCACCCGCAATACCTTTCGCCATGGTAATTAAATCAGGTTCTATATTTGAGTATTCACAGCAAAACATTTTACCGGTACGGCCAAAACCTGTTTGTATTTCATCCGCAATAAGCACAATACCGTGTTCATCACAGATTGCTCGCAACGCTTGTAAAAACTCTGGGGGTGCAGCATAAAAACCGCCCTCACCTTGCACAGGCTCAACAATAATTGCCGCAACATCAGATGGCGCAATATCCACTTTAAATAAGTTTTCTACTGCTTTTAATGATGATTTTACTGAAACATCATGACAGTCAATAGGGAACGGTGCGTGAAAAATATCACCAGGAAAAGGGCCGAATAAGTTTTTATAAGGGGTGATTTTACCCGTTAATGCCATAGTCAAATTAGTACGACCATGAAAACCACCATTAAAGGCGATAACACCGCGACGACCTGTATGCGCTCTCGCTATTTTTACGCAGTTTTCTACTGCTTCTGCTCCGGTAGAAACAAAAATAGCTTTTTTCTCTGAATCACCAGGGGCAATTTCAGTTAATTTTTCAGCTAATTGAACACCAATTTCATAAGGGTTTACCATAATACAAGTATGGCTAAACTTATCTAGTTGAGCTTTAGCAGCAGCAATGACTTTAGGGTGACTGTGTCCGGTATTACAAACAGCGATACCCGCGCCAAAATCAATAAAACGATTTCCTTCTACATCCCAAATTTCAGCATTTTTAGCGTGATCCACATAAACGGGATACATGTTGCCTTGTCCTCTAGCAACTACTTTTGTTTTACGGGCTTGCAAGTTTGCGTTTGTCATTTTTATTTCCTGTTCAATTAGTCAATTTAAGTCGGTGTAAAACTAGTTACATTATGTTTTGTAACTAGCTTATTAATGAGTTATTTATCTATAAGCTACTTATCTAAGCCACCCATGCACAAATACTTAATTTCCATATAATCATCTAAACCGTATTTAGAACCTTCACGGCCATTTCCTGACTGTTTCATACCACCAAACGGGGCTGCAACATTTGAAATAATGCCTTCATTTATGCCTACCATACCAAACTCTAGTCCTTCGGCAACACGCCAAATAACCCCAATATCACGAGCATAAAAATAAGCCGCTAAACCATATTCAGTATCATTAGCAAGCGCTAAAACTTCTTCTTCACTTGTAAATGAAATTAACGGTGAAACCGGGCCAAAAATTTCATTGGCAGCAACCGGCATATCATTAGTGACATCTGTTAAAATAGTCGGTTGGTAGAAGCATGAACCGGCTTGATCAATTTTTCCGCCTAGCGCAACTTTAGCACCCATTTTAATTGAGGCTTCAACAAGTTGCTGTACATCAGCAACCGCTTGTTCGCTGATCATAGGTCCGACACTTACGCCATCAGTTAACCCATTACCCAATGATAATGCATTCACCGCGACAACAAATTTTTCACTAAACGCAGCCATCACGTCTTGATGTACGAAAATACGGTTTGTGCAAACACAGGTTTGTCCCGCGTTACGGTATTTAGAGGCCAAGGCTCCTTGTACTGCCGCGTCAAGATCTGCATCAGCAAAAACGATAAAGGGTGCATTCCCACCGAGTTCCATTGAAACTTTTTTCACCGTAGACGCACATTGGCTAATTAATGATTTGCCTACCGGCGTTGAACCAGTGAAAGTAAATTTAGCAATATCAGGATGCTGTGTTAATACTTGTCCCATACCACGTGCGTCATCACCAACAACGACATTAAACACGCCAGCAGGTATACCAGCACGTTCTGCCAGTTCAGCCATAGCTAATGCAGATAGTGGAGTTTGCGTTGCTGGACGAACAACAAAAGTACAGCCAGATGCAAGTGCGGCGGCGGCTTTTCGTGCGATCATCGCATTAGGAAAATTCCACGGCGTTATTGCAGCAACCACACCAATAGGCTGCTTTATGACAACAATACGTTTATCATTCGATGGCGCAGGAATAACATCACCATAAACACGTTTACCTTCTTCAGCGAACCACTCAATAAAGGCCGCGCCATAAGCAATTTCACCTTTTGCTTCAACTAATGGCTTACCTTGCTCTAGCGTCAGTATTCGTGCCAAATCATCTTGATGCTGCATCATCAGATTAAACCAATTACGCATCAAGGTAGCGCGTTCATTTGCCGACTTTGAAGACCACATTTTAAACGCATTTTTTGCCGCTTTTACTGCAAGTTCAGTTTCGACAGTGCCAGCATTGCTTACATTCGCCACTAGTTCCCCTGTCGCTGGGTTAGTTACTTCAAGTGTTGTTTTGCTGCTATGCCAACTACCGTTGATATAAGAAAAGTTCTTTAGTAATTCGTTGTCTTTAAGGCCGTACATAATAATCTCCACAAATTAATGATTTTCCCTATTGAACAACAAATCAAATTCATGTTAAATATAAAACATTAAAACTAATGTTTTATGGTAACCAAACTAATGAATAAAAGATCGATTATTCCTAAGCAAGTCACTGAATATGATTTACGCTTATTGCGCATTTTTAAAGCCGTGGTTGAAAATGGAGGCTTTGCTGCTGCTGAGGGGGAGTTGGGCATTACCCGATCAACGATTAGCGTACATATGTCTAATTTAGAGAGCCGCATGAAGCTTAAGCTTTGTTTGCGTGGTCGCGGAGGGTTTTCACTAACTGAAGATGGACAAGCCGTTTATTATGCATCTATCGAGTTGTTTGATTCGCTCAATGACTTTTCATTGCTGGTCAATTCACTTGGCAGTGAACTTAGTGGCGAATTAGTGATTTTATGTGCTGATCAACTTGATGCAGCTAAACAGCTAAAATTAGCAAAAATTATTCAGATCATTCATGACAGTTGTCCTAATCTTCATCTAGTACTTGATGGCGAAACCATCTACAACATTGAAAAACTATTATTAAAAGATAAAGCACATATTGCACTATTCCCTGGCTATCAACAAACAGAAGGGCTGTGTTATCAACCAATTTATAGTGAACCTATTTATTTGTGTTGCAGTAAACAACATGAATTTTTTAATCAGGTAGATACTTTTATTAGCGAAGAAAAACTGTCTTCTGTACCCGCTATTCATCCGGGTATTGATATTGATGGCTCAGGTAGAGAGCAATTAAAAAAATTAAATTTGTTAGCCAAGGCTTATCAGTTTGATACTCGAAAAGCCATGATACTCTCAGGTCGATATATTGGTTACTTGCCACAAAGTAACATTCAACAAGAATTAAATAATGGCGATATGCGCATTATTCAACCCAGCTCGTTAACTTACCAGTTTAATCTATCGTTGGTGTATAAAGTTCACCCCAAAGAAGTTAACAAAGTTGATTTACTCAAAGAAGCATTTGCTAAAGTATTCTAATCATCAACAGATAACGTCTGGGTTTCAGCTAAGGTAGTCGTGTTTTCATTTAGCGTAGAACTTAAATAAGCGATAAACGCTTTACTTGCTTTGGATAAATAGTGATTTTTCTTCCATGCTAAACTTAATTTAAATTCGATTTTAGGCTCAAAGGGTATTGAGGTCATTTGACAGTCATCTTGTAAAATACGTGACAGACACGTTGTAATACCTACTTTATTGCGAACCAATGATTTCTGTAATTCAATAAGATTAGTTTCCATGCTGATATCTAACGCAATATGATTTTTCTTTGAGTATTGACTAACCACCTCACGTAAAAAATACCCTTCATGAAATAATACCAAGGGTTGTTGACAAAATTGTGCCAGTGATAAGGTTTTATTCATGGCAAGTGGGTGTGTCTTTACCATACCAGCCACTACTTCTTCGTTAATCAGTTCAGTATATCGTAATTGCGTATTTTCTAAGTCACCTCTAACTAAAGCTAAATCAAGTTCACCATTTAGTAGCATTTTCTCAAGTGCTACTGTACCTTGATCTACTAAGTGCATCTTTATATTTGGGTATTCTTGCTTGAATGCCGTTAACACTTTTGGGAAATAATAAGAGCCCATCATTGCAGAAACACCAAAGCGAATCGTGCCACGATCAAGATCTTTTAATTCTTCCAGTTCTAATTCAACTTGTTTAGCTTGGCTTAATAATTGGGTTGCTAGCTTATATAGCACTTCACCTTCAGCAGTTAATATCGCATTTTTTTCAGCGCGGTTAATTAGCTTAAGTCCAATTTCTTTTTCTAATTTTTGTATCGTAATGCTTAATGCAGGTTGAGCAATACCAATTTTATTTGCTGCTCGTGTAAAGTTACCAATCACAGCCAATTGACAAAAGTATTCAAGTCGTTTTAAATTCACAAAACCCACCGATATATAAAAGTTATTAAAACTATAATAACTATATATTATATTTATTAGTAGTATTTAGATAGAGTGTATAAATAAATGATCAATACACAATAAAATAATCAATGCACAATAAATTACAATCGGAGTAATAACATGAGCCAAGCACTAACCCCTCTTAACTGGCAAGATCCTATGTTTCTTGACAATCAACTGACTGACGAAGAACGCATGATCCGTGATACTGCTCATGATTATTGCCAAGAAAACTTACAACCACGTGTATTAGAAGCGAATAGAAATGAAGTTTTTGATCGTGAAATTATGCGTGAGTTAGGTCAGCTAGGTTTATTAGGTGCGACTTTACCCGCTAAATATGGTGGCAGTGAAGTTAACTATGTTAGTTATGGTTTAGTCGCTCGTGAAGTAGAACGTGTTGATAGTGGCTATCGTAGTGCGATGAGTGTGCAATCATCATTGGTAATGCATCCTATTTATGCTTATGGCACAGAAGATCAACGGATGAAATACTTACCTAAACTTGCTTCAGGTGAATGGGTTGGCTGTTTTGGTTTAACTGAGCCAAACTCTGGTAGCGATCCTGCGTCAATGACCACTCATGCAACTAAAGTTGACGGTGGCTACCGTATCACAGGTAATAAGATATGGATCACTAACTCACCAATCGCTGATGTTTTTGTAATTTGGGCAAAATTCGATAAAAAAATTCGCGGTTTTGTACTTGAAAAAGGTATGGAAGGGTTATCTGCGCCTAAAATTGAAGGAAAATTTTCTTTACGTGCGTCAATAACAGGTGAAATTGTTATGGATAATGTACTTGTTCCTGATGAAAATATTTTCCCTGAAATTTCTGGTTTAGCTGGACCTTTTGGTTGCCTTAATAAAGCCCGTTATGGCATAGCTTGGGGGGCATTAGGCGCTGCAGAATTCTGTTTTAACGCTGCTCGTAACTATTCAATAGATCGAAAACAATTTGGTCGTCCATTAGCGTCAAATCAATTGATTCAAAAGAAATTAGCTGACATGCAAACAGAAATAAGCTTAGGTTTGCAAGGGTGCTTACAAATGGGTCGATTAATGGATGCTAACCAATGTCCCGTTGAATTAATCTCTTTAATGAAACGAAATAACTGTGGCAAGTCGCTTGATATTGCACGCGTTGCACGTGATATGCATGGCGGCAATGGTATTAGTGATGAATTTGGCGTAATTCGCCATATGATGAACCTTGAAGCCGTCAATACTTATGAAGGTACTCATGATATTCACGCCTTAATTTTAGGTCGTGCGATTACTGGATATCAGGCTTTCTGCTAATGACTAGCGCATTAAAAAATATTAAAGTGGTAGATTTAAGTCGTATTTTGGCGGGCCCTTGGGCCTCTCAAATGCTGGCGGATATGGGCGCGGAAGTGATAAAAGTAGAGCGTCCAATAAAAGGAGATGATACCCGTTTTTGGGGCCCTCCTTTTATTAAAAACGCGACTAAAGAACAGCCACCGCAGGCAGCCTATTTTCATTGTGTGAATCGTAACAAGCAGTCAATTGCTATTGATATTACCCAAGAGCAAGGTCAGCAAGTGATCAAAGATTTAATTGCTCAAGCCGATGTACTTATTGAAAACTACAAAGTGGGTGGCCTTGCCAAATATGGTCTTGACTATCAACGGGTAAAAGAAATTAACCCTGGGCTGGTTTATTGTTCAATAACAGGCTTTGGTCAAAGTGGTCCGAGTGCACATAAAGCCGGTTATGATGCGATGATTCAAGGTGAAGGTGGCTTGATGAGCTTAAATGGAGAGCCTGAAGGCTCACCCATGAAAGTTGGTGTTGCCATCGTTGATGTTATGACCGGTTTATACAGTTGCAATGCAGTATTAGCTGCATTGATGGCGCGGCATCATACCAACGAAGGTCAGCATATTGATATTGCTTTACTTGATGTTCAAGCGGCAACACTAGCTAACCAGGGGATGAACTACTTAGCCACGGGTAAAAATCCGCAAAGATTAGGTAACGGACACCCTAATATTGTCCCTTATCAAACCTTTGCAACTCAAGATGGCAGCATTATTTTGGCAGTAGGTAATGACAATCAATTTATCAAATTTTGTCAAGTAGCCGAATGCTCAGGTCTTGCTGAAGATCCTTGGTTTGTAACGAATGAACAACGAGTTATTAATCGAGACAAGTTAGTGCCTATAATCGCGGGAAGACTTGCTTCACACACCACTCAGTGGTGGATTGAGCAACTTGAACGTGTATCTGTGCCTTGTGGTCCAGTTAATACCTTAGAACAGGTTTTTAATCATCCACAAATCAAGCATCGAGAAATGGTGAAACAAGTCGCTAATCAGCAAGGGGAACTGATAGACACAGTGGCATCGCCAATAAATCTATCGGCAACACCGTTGCAATATAACAGTGCTTCACCGAATTTAGGTCAACATAGCTATCAGATATTATCTCAAACACTCAATTACAGTGAAGATGATATTAGCTCGCTATTTAGTAACGCCATTGTCAGTTAAAGGTTAATTTTGATACGTGTTCCATAAATAAATTGCACAACATTTATTTATGGCGCATATGTTAAAAGCACATATATTACGGTTAGCTACTTTAGATCTTTCAGTAGTATTTTAATTTCAGTACGTGCGCTATCAATTGAAAGAACGATAGCCTGTACTGATTGCTCTTCATTATCAATAGACTGCCAATGAGTCGACCAAACCTCTTTTAACTGAAGTGCGGACTGTTTAACTTCTGTGGTCGTTAACACACTCAAATCAACCGTTAAACCAACTTTAACCCAGCCCTTTCTTGGACTGCCTTCAGTGGTATTTTTATCATAGTGAGCCGAATAGACTAACTGTTCTAATTCAGATAATACTAACAGTAATTCAAAACATGCCGTTCTGGTATTAGCATTTTCCTCGGTAATCTCCATGCGCCAAACATTGTATGAAAAGCCTAGCAAGGCAAATAGTAAACTAGCTATCACCGCCACTTGATAATTTTTAATTTGTTTTTCAGCTTGCATAGCCATTATTTTATCCCATTTTACATTGAATTCAATAAATTCACTTTGACATAACTGGTTAACTATCCCCTAATCCTATTTAAATAATATATCATGCCGATGTAGTTAACTCAGGCTCTTGCTGTAAACATCATCGTCGAAATATCTAATCGAAGATCTATCACTTTTTAGAGACTGGATCCCCGATTAATACACCACGGGGATGACGTCCCTGAGCCATGTGCATAGGCACGTAATATATTGTAACGGGTATACATCCGCTATTCATGGAATATAAGACATAGTTAATAATACTTATGAGTAAGTGACAATTTAATTATACGAATATATTTTATAAAAGAATTTTATTGCTGAGTTGTATTAGCGGGAGAAGAATGATGATGTTTTACAATTATAGGTTATTGCCACATACAAATATTTAGTTCTGTAATGGAATATGAACGAGCAGTGTAGATTGGTTTTTTTATTAATAAAGGATAAGTAAGCGAATGCGCGTAGCGCATCTGCTTACTTACTTGTCATGTACTAGATAGAGCTAATGCTTAAACAGCAACAACTTTATTTGCACATGGACCTTTTTGGCCCTGACCTACTTCAAATTCAACCGCTTGGCCATCAGCCAATGTAGCGTAATCTCCGCCTGATTGGATTTCTGAATGATGAACGAACAAATCTTTACTTCCGTCTTCTGGAGTAATAAATCCGAAACCTTTATCTGCATTAAACCACTTAACTATACCTTTACTCATAACGTTCTCTTTATCTCTATCTTTGGTGAAAAATATAATTCTGACTTGCTATCACCATTACAAATCAGAATGTAAATTTAATTAAAACGCGTTGTGCGATAAATTATGCGTTAAATTGTATTGCTGATTAACGATGATTACCATTTTTATTTTTCATACTAACCACCTTTCTCGCTATTGCAAGTAATTCAGGTGATATATCTTCAGCGCCAGCTTTTATCAACTTACTTACATCACCTGATGAAAATAGTGAACCACGTTCAGATTTCACGCCTAACGATCTAACAAAGTCTTTTGTTTTACCTGTACTACAGGTATCAATGTATTTAAAAATAACTTGTTCATTAAAACTCTGAGGCGCTTCTTTTAATGTCGCGATTTGTTCGGTACGTAATTTTATTTCCGACTCTAACGTTTCAATTAACTCGGCGGTGTCTGAATATGGTTTCATTAAAATTTTTAGCTCTTATGGGTTATCTGATGATGCCAAATGGCACTCATTTTACAGCAAAAGAAAATCAGTATAACCTTCATGCTTGAAAACCTATTATACAGTGAATAAAAGTAAGTGAATAGCTTTGAGCATCCTAAATTTTATTAAACACTAAATATATTTCAAAATAAAGCTAACCTTATGATGTTTTTACACTACTAAGTCATAAATAAGTCATAAATTTTCACCTTATTTTGTACAGCGAAAAACATTGCATAAAAAAAACATCACAGTTAACGTGTAGCTTTAAATAACAAGAACAATCTCTTTGGAAGTTATTCTTTAATGATATTTGATGTTTTATTGTTGATCACTGCTATTTTTATTACCGTGTCACTCATATACTGCACCTTGAAATTGGGTATATCACCTATGCCAAGCTCTAGTAAAGCCTATAATACTATGATGACGTTAGTAGACGAAACAGGGTCGGGATCTATCATTGATTTAGGCAGTGGTTGGGGTAACTTTGTTATACGCATAGCAAAGAGAAATCCACACAGACAAGTTATTGGTTATGAATTGTCTTTACTACCGTGGATTACGTCGACATTACTTAAAAAGAGTTTGGGTTTACAAAATCTAACGTTACATCGACAAAATTTTTATAACGTAAACCTGTCAAATGCATCGGTGTTAGTTTGTTATTTATATCCTGATGCGATGGAAAAAATAAAGAACAAACTGCTTTTAGAGCAACCTAAAGTGGACTTTTTAATCAGTAATAATTTTGCTTTACCTTCATGGAAATCATACAAAGTGGTACCAATAGATGATTTTTATAAATCACCTATTTATTTATACAAAATAGTTATACCAGTTTCATTAATTAGGTGATCTACTTTATATGAAGGGAAAATGGCCAAATACAAGGCCTTTATTTTAATAACTAGTTGTTCTAATTATTAAATAAATAACGAAGTAGTTGGTTATTTTAACGAGTAGAAATGATCACATAGTTAGTGAGATTGGTATTAATACCCATTGAATCTTTAATTATTGATCAAATCGCAAGCTTCAAATAATTACTATTCTTTAGTTAACAAGACAGATATATGGAATAACTTACAAATCAAAAAACACCCTATTGCGACCCGTTCCTTTAGCTTGATATAACGCATTATCCGCACGAACAAATAAGTCATCAAAGTTTACATCCGTTGCTTTCATCGACACTAAACCAACACTAACGTGTATCTCAATCGCTTCATTATTTTGTGCATTAACAACAAATTTATTTTTAGTTTGACAAATACGCTCTGCAACCGGTTTTGCTTGTTCTAGCGTAGTATTAGGTAAAATTACTGAGAATTCTTCACCACCAATTCTTGCGAGAATATCTTCTCGGCGTAAGTTCTGAAGAATGTTTTTACTCATTTCAACCAACACTTTATCGCCAATAGGATGGCCATATTTATCATTTATTTCCTTAAAGTAATCGATGTCAATTGAGATAACCGCCATGTCTAAGCCATGACGTTTAGCGCGATTAAATTCTATTACTGCATGCTTAAAGAAATATCGACGATTATATAAATTGGTTAAGGCATCGGTATTGGCTTGCTTTTTAAATTCTTCTTTTAATTGGTATAACTCAGTAACATCAGTTGAAAAACCAATAAGCGCATGTGATTTTTCACTAATTTGATACGGCATTTTCATACTTATATAATGCCGTACATTACCTTCACCATCATCGGCGACTTCTTCAATGGTCTGTTTTTCGTTCGTTTCAAACACAAGTTTGTCTGATTGCCAAAAATGGTCTGCCATTTCCTGACCAATAACATCCGAATCAAGTTTACCGATAATATTTTCGTTTGATTGATCAAACATTGCGGCAGTTTTATTATTAACATAACGAAAATAGCGTTGATCATCTTTCATATACACATAAGCATCAACATTATTTAACACAGCATCTAATAACTTGTTTTGCTCTTTGATGACATTTTCTAATTTTTTTTGCTTAGACACATCAGTAGAAATACCGCACATACCAATAATTTCGCCCAGATCATTGGTTAGACTTTTCTTAACGGTATGAAATGTTATTAACTCACCCGTCGATTTAATCAGGTTTAATTCTTCTGAGGAAATTAACGTATTTTCACTTAATACTTTTTGATCGTTGGTCTTTAATTGGTTATTCACTTCTAAATCAAAAAAATGACTGTCATCTTTACCTATAATACACTCTAAAGATGTATCAAATAATTGTTCAACCGCATTATTTACAAATGTATAGCAACCATGAATATCCTTAGTAAAAATGTAACTACCAACATTATTAACCACATCCTCAAGTGCATTGACTTTGAGTAATAACTCTTCTTTTGTGGATTCTTTATTTGACATTAATATATCCTCACAGGGAGGTTAAAATTAACTCTTTGAGCTGAAGTCAAACTTGCTTCTTTTATTGAATTATTAACTCGTATATCCTCTGTATTGAGCGTTTTTCGAACATCCGTGTATCCTATTCACTCTAAACAATAGTAATTAACAGTAAGTTTATTGATAAATTAATTTTTCTATCAGTCTTTATAGGCCTATATAGTAATGGTTACAACTCTATTCGTTTTTTATCTCATATTCTTAAGTCAATGAAAGTACTATGTCGGGGGTTCAATAACAAGTGATATATACCCGCTCCACCTCAAGATGCAGGTTTCAGCCAGTCGAGAAAGGGTTAGGTACAAGGCATGGATTGAAGAGAATAGTTGTTCTATTGTCGAAATCAATAACACAGGAGATGACCCTTTCTCGGCTTGCCCGTAGGGAACTAAGCTAAAAAACCAGTCCTGCGTTGCACTACTTGATAAGGGAACAACCATTATCTTCTTATCGCGCCTTGATCTGGTTTCCTAGCTTAACTCTGAAACTGCATCTTGAGGTGGAACGGGTATACATTTTAAAAAAACTGTGGTTGATGTGGTTGATGTAGTATCGAATGTGATTAAATAGAAAGTTAATCGTTCAGGGAAAAGATATTAATACGATTGTTTAAGGTGATAAGGCTATTTTAATTAGAGTCCAAACAGATTAGTGAATCTTGATTCACTAAATGACTTTTGCAAAACACACAACTAATTTGGAAGTTTACATGAAAAATAACAAAAAATTCTATATTAATGGTCAATGGGTTAATCCATTAGTTGCCAATGATTACCCAGTAATTAACCCGGCAACAGAGCAAACCATTGCGACCATTTCTTTAGGCAGTATTAAAGATGTTGATCTTGCGGTATTCGCAGCTCGCCAAGCTTTTTCTTCTTTTGGCCATAGCAGTGTAGAACAGAGAATTTCGTTGTTAGAGGCCTTACTTAAACAGTATATAGATAACTATGACGAGATGGCGCATGCAATTTCTCTTGAAATGGGCGCACCGATAGACTTCGCGATTAATGCTCAAGCCGATTGTGGAAAAGGTCATATCGCGTCTACTTTAGCTGTGCTTAAAGAATTTCAATTTAGCCGCACTTTAGCCAATGCTGAAATAATTAAAGAGCCGATAGGCGTTTGTGGCTTTATTACCCCATGGAATTGGCCAATAAACCAAATTGCTTGCAAAGTAGCGCCGGCACTAGCAACAGGCTGTACCATGATCCTTAAACCCAGTGAAATTGCACCTTTATCGGCACAACTATTTTCACAAATGGTGCACGATGCCGGTTATCCTGTCGGTGTTTATAATATGGTTAATGGCGACGGTATCGGAGTTGGTTCGGCTATGTCAGCACATAAAGATATAGATATGATTTCGTTCACCGGTTCAACACGCGCAGGGATTGCGATTGCAAAATCGGCAGCAGATACCGTTAAAAGAGTGACACAAGAACTGGGCGGAAAGTCGCCTAATATCATATTAGATGATGCCAATATTGAGAAAGCGGTCAAACGTGGCATATTAGGCTGTATGAGTAATACCGGACAGTCGTGTAATGCACCTACACGCATGTTAGTCCCTGCTAGTCACTATCAACAGGCAGTTGATGCGGCCAAAACCACTATTGCTAAAGTGAAAGTAGGTAACCCTGAGGAACATGGCTATCATATCGGCCCATTAGTTAGTGAGGCGCATTTTAATAAAGTACAAACCCTGATCCAGCAAGGCATTGATGAAGGCGCTACTTTATTAGCAGGCGGTGTAGGTAAACCTGCAGGTTTTGAAACCGGCTATTTTACCAAACCAACCATTTTCACTGATGTAAATAATCAGATGACCATTGCTAGAGAAGAAATCTTTGGACCTGTTTTAGTGATGATCCCTTATGAAGATGAAGAGCAAGCGATAGAAATAGCCAATAATACCCCTTATGGTTTAGCGGCATTTATTCAGTCAGAAGACACTGATAGAGCCAAACGTGTTGCAAGAAAAATACGTGCTGGCATGATCAGTATTAACGGGGCGCCACATTATTATACTTCGCCTTTTGGCGGTTATAAACAATCAGGCAACGGCCGTGAATGGGGCGAATTTGGTTTTGATGATTTTCTAGAAACCAAATCTGTTAGTAGTTAATTAATAAGTAAGTAAGTAAGTAAGTAAGTAGGTAGATTTAAATCCACTTACTTATTAATGTGCACTTTATTCTATTCAAGAAAAACAAGGGTTATATTGCAAATCAATAAGACATCGATATACTGTATATAAAAACAGTTTTTAGATTGTTTTATAACCCTATCTGATATTGATAAGATTATGGTAACAAAAACGATTAATATTGCAGAGCAACCTAACTGTGATACCACGAGATAAAAATGGCCAAAAAAGATAAAACTCAATACATGTGTAGTGAATGTGGTGAAACCCACCAACGGTGGTTAGGTCAATGTTCTTGTGGCGCCTGGAATACGATAATAGAGTTCAAAGAAACCAAAGCAGTCACTCAACGTACGCCCAATGCAAAACAACATAAGGGTTATTCAAAACAAGACGCTAAAATTGAAAACCTGAGTGAAGTGTCTAATACTAAATTAACCCGTTTTGATACCGGAAGTTCTGAATTCAATCGTGTATTAGGTGGTGGTATTGTTGAAGCATCGGTAGTTTTGGTCGCAGGAGATCCCGGTGCAGGCAAAAGTACATTGCTGATCAAAACGTGCTCAAACTTAAGTAAAATAGGAAAAGCGTTATATACTTCAGGTGAAGAGTCTAAAAGCCAAGTACGTGATCGTGGCCTTAGGCTGCAACTTGAAATTAGCAATATCGACATAATGAACTCTGGCGATGTCGAGTTGATTTGTGATGTGGTAGTAGCAGAAGGATATAAGTTTTTAATTATTGACTCGATACAAACCGCATTTGTGAGCTCTCTCCCTAATGCACCTGGCGGCGTAACACAGGTAAAAGAGTCTGCCTCTATATTGAATCGACTCGCCAAAGAACACGGCGTAACCGTAATCCTAGTGTGTCACGTTTCAAAATCAGGTGACATGGCCGGACCAAAAGTGTTGGAACATATCGGCGACACTATGTGTAAGCTTGAATCTGAAGACGACAGTAAATACCGTACTTTACGTGCCTCTAAAAACCGCTTTGGCGATACCACTGAAGTGGGAACATTCGCCATGACGGCAAAAGGAATGCAGGATATTTTAAATCCGTCTGCTATTTTTTTAGAGAAAGGCGGCATAGAATCTAGCGGCAACATGGCCTATGCATCGAACGATGGTGGTAGAACCTTACTTATCAATATTCAATCACTTGTCACACAATCCCACGGTGAAAACCCAGTTCGAGGAGGCGTTGGTTTTGACTACAAACGGATGTCGATGTTATTGGCAATACTGCAAAATAGAATGGGAGTAAATATTGGCGGCAATGACATTTATGTCAATGTTGTTTCAGGATTAAACTTAACTAAAGACGTGGGTGCAGATCTCCCCCTTGTTTTGGCGATGATTTCATCAAACAATGATTCTATATTATCTTCTAGCACGATTGCCTTCGGTGAAATCGGGCTTTCGGGCGAAATACGCCCTGTTCCTTCAGGTGAAGAACGAGTCAAAGAAGCCGTTCGTAATGATTTCAAAACCATTATTTTACCAAAGCGAAATTATAGTCCTAGACTAGAAACGCCAGGTGTGACCATTATTCCAGTCTCTAGCGTGAGTGAATTACATAAGGTTTTCGATAAAACTAGGCCTTAAATATTAAACCATTATCTCGTTTCTGATGAAACATTGTCTTTAGCAGAAACGAGCCTCTTCAATCCATGCCTTGTACCTAACCCTTTTTCGACTGGCTGAAACCTGCATCTTGAGGTGGAGCGGGTATAAATGTTCGCCAAGCCTCATCAGGCTGCCAACTTTTAATCCACACCGTAATATCATCTGCAGGCATCGGTTTTGCAATGCAGTAACCTTGCGCTAGTTCACATCCTAGCTGCAATAGTTCTGTGCCATGATCAATCGTTTCAACCCCCTCAGCAATAACTTCACGCTGGAAGGCGTTTGCTAAGCTAATAACGCCTTTAACTATGGCTAAATCATCAGTGTCATCCAACATACCTCGCACAAAACTCTGATCAATCTTAATCATGCTCACTGGCAGACGCCTCAGATAAGTCAGCGATGAATAACCGGTACCAAAATCATCTAGGGTGAGTTTAACGCCAATAGCACGGCAAGCATGCATAGTTGCCGTAACCTGAATGACGTCAATCAAAGCACTGGTTTCCAATACCTCTAGTTCCAGAGCGTTTGGTGAAACATCGGCATGAGCTGCCAATAGCGTTGTTAAGCGCGTGACAAAATTTGCTTGCTCAAGATGATAAGCACTAATGTTAATACTAACCGGAAGTGCGAACCCCATTTTTTGCCACTGGCTTATTTGACTAAGTGCAGTGTCAATAACCCATTCTCCTATGGCAAGACTAATGGGATGGTCTTCAATGATAGGCAAAAAATCAAGTGGGAGGACTAAACCGCGTATAGGATGCTGCCAGCGAATAAGCGCTTCTACCCCCACAACTTTCCCTGTCTTCATATTCACTTTAGGTTGATAGTGTAAAACGAGTTCATGTCTATCCATTGCTACACTGATATTATCGAGGCTTTCTCGTCTAATACTAACCGCATCATCGTTTGTGGAATCAAACAAGTGATAACAATTTTTACCTGATTGTTTCGCCTGATACATCGCTTGGTCGGCATGACGCATTAATATATCTGCATCTTTACCATCTTGAGGGTAGAATGAAACCCCGATACTGGCAGATACGTGCAAAACAATTTTGCCTATTGTTATAGGCTCAGACGCGGCAAGTAGTAACCTTTCTAATACCTGTTGGCAATCTTCGGTTTTATCTAAATCGGGCAATACCGCAACAAATTCATCCCCCCCAATACGGGCTAGTGTATCCACCTCACGTAAAGCATCTTTCATTAGTTGAGATACTCTAATGAGTAGTTCATCACCGACATCATGTCCGTGGGTATCATTGACGGCTTTAAATTTATCTAAATCCAAAAATACCACAGCGAGTGAATTATGATGACGTTGGCTTTGCACTATACCTTGGTTTAAACGGTCAGCAAGTAATACACGGTTAGGGAGGTTGGTTAATACATCATAGTGAACAATATGTTCTAACTGACTCTGATGCCTTTTCATCAACGTAATGTCGCTAAATAAGGCAACGTAGTTTTCTACTTGGCCTGCAGGATTATGCACTGCGCTTATTTTTAGTAGCTCTGCATAGAACTCACCACTCTTATGCCGGTTCCACATTTCGCCATACCAGTGGTCTTTTTCTAATAGAGATTTCCACATTTCAGCATAAAAATCGGGGGTTTGATGCCCTGATTGCAATATGCGTGCGTTCTGACCAATGGCCTCACCTCGATTATAACCAGTGATGAGACTGAATGTTTCATTGACCTCAATAATTGTGCCCGTAGCGTCGGTAATCATAATACCTTCACGGGCGTTAGAGAATACACTGGCGGCTAGTTTTAGTTTATTTTCAGATTGTTTGCGTTCGGTGATGTCTGAGTGAGTACCAACCACACGTAACGCTTTTCCGTTAGCATCGCGTGTAATGACTAGTCCGCGCGCGAGGATCCATTTGTAGCTACCGTCTTTACATCGCATACGGTATTCATTCATGTACACTGCCACATTACCATCGATATGCTTTTGCAAGTTAGCCATTACCCGTGCAATATCATCTGGATGGACACGACTAGACCATTCATAGAGTACAGGGCTGAATTCATCCTCAGTATAGCCAAGCATATTAGTTAATAGTATGGAAAACCAAACCTTACACGTCGACAGATTCCAGTCCCAAACGCCATCACCTGACCCTTCTATGGCGAATGCCCAGCGTTCCTCACTAGACTCTAATGCCAATTTAGTTTGAACTTTCTCAATGACAATACTCGCCAAATTTGCTGCTTGTTCAATTAAGGCGATGTTAGCTTCTGTTGGCTGATTTGTCTCATGATGATAGATAGCAAAAGTACCGAGCACATCTCCTTGTGTGGAGCGTATAGGCTCTGACCAGCAAGCCCCCAAGCCGGCCTTGCTTGCCAGTTGCTTGAACGATGTCCAATACGGATGATTTTGAATATCATCAACAATGACGCGTTCACCGGTGAATGCAGCAGTACCACAGGAGCCTACGCCCACACCAATCTCCATGCCATCAATCGCTTTATTATAAAAAGCAGGAAGGCGAGATGATGCGCCATTCAATAGATGTTTGCCTGTATCGTCTAACAATAAAATGCTGCAGAGCATGGCCGAATTTTCTTGTTCAATATCACACACCATCGCTTGCAGAATAACCGGTAATTTTTCATCGCTCACAATAAGTTCTAATATGTGACTACGAGATTTTTTTCGTAACCTAGCTTGCTTACGCTCAACTTGTCGTCGACAGTAAAAAAAACTCGAAATAACTAAAAACAGAACAATAAAAAAACTGATGTATATTTCTAACTGGTAAAGTGTCGTGTAAATACCAGTAGTATTAGTGATTAGCATGCCTTCATTGGTCTGGCCTGATAGCTGAGGCTGTACTTGAGATACGGTAGTTCCACTGACAATTGAATCTATCCGCTCTGTAGACAATGGCGTGAAGTTTTGTTCACTAACGTCTACAAGCATCTTTTGTTCATTGTGAATAATAACCGTTGTAATTTGGCCCGAATGGGCTGTAACACTGATAAAAATAAGCAGAATTAAGAGCATATATTGAGGTTTTAGGGTCATGATGCTAAATATTTTTCCATAAATTATATAATATTAAAGCACTATAAAAAATTGAAATTACGGTACCTTCTGTATTGCTTCATCCAAAAAAGCTACTTTACACTAGATATAAAAGCACACAAGTATAATTATTATGCAACATAAGATGAGTCTATTTTGGTGTATTATTTACAGCATCAAATGAGCCTATACGATTGTTTTTTTACCGACATAAGTATATTTAACCGCAAAATAAAAACATTATGCCCCCCTACCTATACCCGCTCAACGTCAAGATACTCGTTTCATTTAGCTTTGATCCTTGCATTGGTTTCCTGCTTTAAACATAATGCTTCACCATAAGACTTGGTGATTTTGAGTAACATAAGCTTATCTAGCAAAATTTGCCTCGTGCACAGCAGTCAAAACGGCTAGGTAATGCAACTAAATATGCTTTAAAACGCACACAATAGTCCTCCTTTAATAATATGCCTAAAGCCGTGATAGCAGGCATGAATTATGGGTGAAAAATCAAGTGAAGCATTAGCGGTTATTTATACCAAAGGTATTGAGTTGGTGATCAGTTTTAAGTGAGGATAAATATTCAAGAGCAAGGCGCTTGATTGACCAATAGCAAGCTATTGGGATTGAAAGCAACGACGTTATAGATTATTTAGACCTCTTAAAAAGATCATATATTTAATTCCTTTGGTATTATACCAATGGCAATAAGTTAGTGATCAAATATCAATGAGGATAAATTTTCAAGAACAAGGCGCTTGATTGAGCAATAGCTGGCTATTGGGATTGAAAGCAACGATGTTATTGGAATATTTAGTCCATTTAGAATGATCACATATTTATTGCCATTGGTATTAGCACCCGTTTTGCAAGTTTTTTCCTTTAACTTTATTTAAGAGTTATTTAACAAATACGAATTATTTATGAATAAAAAATTTAAAATATCTGCCTTTTTTATGGCTTGTGCTCTATTCACCTCACAGCAAGTATTTTCTGGAGAATCAATGAAAGCAACTGTCAATCAAGTAAATGAGCAACTTTCCATAGAGCGTATATTTAGCTCTCCTTCACTCGATGGTCAGACACCTAAATCATTAAAGTTTTCTCCTGATGGTTCGCGTGTTACCTATTTACAAGGAAAAAGTGACGACTTAAATCGATATGATTTATGGGAATATAATTTACAGAGTAAAGAGAATAAATTACTTGTAGACTCACAAGCGCTTTTTAGTGGTACCGAAATACTTTCTAATGAAGAGAAAGCACGTCGAGAACGTCAACGCATTTATGGCTTTGGCATTATGGAGTATCAATTCTCTAACGATGGTAGCGCTTTATTGTTTCCACTGAATGGCGATATTTACTATTACCATTTAGCCACGAAAAAATCCAAACGCTTAACCGAAACGAGCACCTTTGAAACGGATATTAAATTTTCACCCAAAGGCAATTATGTTTCTTTTATTCGTGGAGAAAATATTTTCGTCTTAAATATTAACAGTGGTAAAGAGAGAAAGTTAACGAAAGACGGTGGCAGCAACAACATCAAAAATGGCATGAGTGAATTTGTTGCCCAAGAAGAAATGGATAGAATGACCGGTTATTGGTGGTCGCCCGACGAAGAGCACATTGCATTTTTACGTGTGGATGAATCACCGGTAAAAGTGATTATTAGAAATGAAATTTATGCTGAAAAAATAGAGTTAATTGAACAACGTTATCCTGCTACTGGCACAAATAATGTCAATATACAGCTAGCAGTCACTGATATTAAAGGTAAAAAAACACGTTTTATTACCCTTGATGAGGCACAAGGTGTTACCTCTAAAGGGAATAAAAATGATTTTTATATCCCAAGAGTAAAGTGGCTACCTGATAGTGAAAACGTATCTTATCAATGGCAAAGTCGCGATCAAAAAACCTTAAAACTAAAAAGCTATAACCTTAAAAAGCGTAAACAAAAAACCTTGCTGACAGAGCAGTCAGACCATTGGTTAAACTTGCATCATGATTTGGTTTTTTTAAGTGATAATAAATCGTTTATTTGGGCGTCAGAGCGCGATGGTTATAAACATTTATACCATTTCACCAATAGTGGTGAGTTGATAAATCAATTAACTAAAGGAAACTGGGTGGTTGATGCAATTAAGCATATAGATGAAGAGAATGGGTTTATATATTTCACCGGTCGGGCTGACACCCCACTTGAACGCCATTTATATCAAGTACCGCTCAATGGTAAGTCACCTGAACACGTTGCTAGAATTAGCAACCGTAACGGCTTTCATAGTATAAATTTTAGTAAAGACAGCAATAGTTATATTGATAGCTTCTCTAATATTTCAACACCCGAACAAGTGAGCTTACACCAAGCTAATGGTGATCACCTCACTTGGTTAGAAGAAAATAAAGTAACCAAAGATCACCCTATTTCGCCTTACTATAATAATTTAATACAGCCCAAATTTGGCACCCTAACCGCGAATGATGGTGAAACAAGCCTTTATTACAAGCTATACAAACCTGAAAATATGACGCCAGGAAAAAAGTATCCTGTTATTGTTCGCGTGTATGGCGGTCCACATGCGCAATTAGTGAAAAATAATTGGCAAGGTGCTGACATGACTCAGTATATGTTGCAGCAAGGTTATATCGTATTTCAACTGGATAATCGTGGCTCAAATTATCGTGGTACCGCTTTTGAATTTCCTATCCATGAAAAATTAGGAGAAATAGAAGTTGCTGATCAAATCACGGGGGTTGAATATCTACATTCATTAGAGTTTGTTGATAAAGATCGTATTGGCGTTTTTGGCCATTCTTATGGTGGCTACATGGCGTTAATGACTATGTTCAAAGCAGGTGATTACTTCAAAGCCGGTGTTAGTGGTGCGCCAGTAACTGACTGGCTACTTTACGATACCCATTATACTGAGCGGTATTTAAATCACCCTGAGGTAAATGCTGACGGTTACGATAAGTCTAGCGTATTTCCTTATGTTGCCAGTTTAAATGGTCCTTTGATGATTTATCATGGGATGGCAGACGACAATGTGCTGTTTACCAACACCACTAAACTGATTAAAACATTGCAAGATGAGGGCAAGATATTTGAACTAATGACTTACCCTGGCAGTAAGCACAGTATGCGTGGCAAGAAAGTCAAAGTTCACTTGAACAAAACTATTATGAATTTCTTCGACAGAAAATTTAAACAGTAACACTAAAAACGACAAAGGCTGTTTTCCTTTGTCGTTTTGCTTTATGACCAAGATAAGTGTTAAAACATGTCGCTATAAGCGAATAATCCTTGGCTACCCCCCGTATGCAAAAATAGGATGTTTTTACCTAATTTTTTTTGTTTAGCAAGGTCGATTAGCCCTGCCATACCTTTGCCGGTATAAACCGGATCTAGCAATAAACCTTCAAACTGAGCACATTGTTTAACGGCGTCAATGGTGGCTTTGGTAGTAATGCCATAACCTTCACCATAATAACTGCCATCAGTAAAAACACGATTTTTAGCTAAACTACTGGGTAAATTAATATGACTTAATGTTTTTTCCAGTAACTTTTGTACTAGTATTTTTTGTACTTCAGTGTCTCTACTGACGCAAATACCCAGCACAGGAATATCAATGTTTTCAGTAATCAAACCGGCCAATAACCCCGCTTGAGTGCCTGCACTACCTGTTGCCAAGACAATATGATCAAAGGACAAATCTTGCGCTTTAAGTTGAGCTACAATTTCTTTCGCACATCGAATGTAACCTAAACTGCCCACTTCATTTGAGCCCCCTACAGGAATAAGATAAGGTTTTTTACCTTCAGATATTAGCTGAGACGTTAATTGCTCAGCAAACACCGTACTGTCTTCATCATCTGCGAGTTGATGGATATTCGCGCCACATAATTGATCCAACAAGATATTACCATTGTGATAATAATCTTTGTTGGGTGTGCCCGCGACATCCTCTAATACTAAGTGACACGCAAAACCAAACTTCGCCGCTGCAGCAGCGGTTTGTCGAGCGTGGTTTGATTGTATGCCACCAATAGTGATTAATGTATCCGCACCTTTAGCGTTAGCATCTGCCAATAGGTATTCTAATTTTCGGGTTTTATTTCCACCACCGGCCAAACCGGTACAGTCATCACGTTTAACAAATAGGTTACAGCCCAACATTTTAGATAACCGTGGCATAGCCTCTATCGCAGTAGGCCCATGGCATAGGTGTACTCGGTCAATTTTTTCAAAATCTGTCATGGTCAATCCCTAAAATTTAAATATCCAACAAAATTACTCAGGTTCATAATCCAAGTTTGCTGATAACCAACGTT
Organism: Colwellia sp.; assembly: GCA_047633255.1. GTDB lineage: Bacteria > Pseudomonadota > Gammaproteobacteria > Enterobacterales > Alteromonadaceae > Colwellia. Next base: position 12,811 of record JBLIEW010000018.1, on the reverse strand, counting down.
CCGCTTGCTCAATTGTCATATCTTTACGTGCGGCATAATCAAGTACTTGATCTTTAGCTAATTTTGCTACCGCGAAGTATTTAGATTCTGGGTGAGAGAAATACCAACCACTTACCGCTGCACCTGGCCACATGGCATAACTTGAAGTGAGGTCCATATCAATGTTTTCTTTAACATTGAGCAACTCCCACAACAAACCTTTTTCAGTATGTTCAGGACAGGCAGGATAACCTGGCGCAGGTCGAATACCTTGATAACTTTCGCGAATTAATTCGTTATTGTTTAGATCTTCATCCGGCGCAAAACCCCAATATTCTTTACGAATTTTTTCATGTAAGTATTCAGCACTCGCTTCAGCTAATCTATCGGCGACGGCTTTAAGTAATATTGAATTATAAGCATCGTGATCGGCATCGAAAACTTTCACTAAATCTTCAACACCAAAACCTGCTGATACCGCAAAGGCACCCACATAATCTTCAATACCTGAATCAATAGGTGCAATATAATCAGCTAAACAGCGGTTAAACTGCCCTGCCGGTTTTTTACTTTGTTGACGTAGTTGATGAAGTCTCATTAATTTATCACTGCGACTTTCATCTGTGTACAGCTGAATATCATCTTGATTACTGTTTGCAGGGAACAAACCAAATACCGCTCTAGCAGATATTTTTTTATTGTTAATAACGTCATCAAGCATGGCGTTAGCATCATTAAATAAGCTCGTTGCTTCAACGCCAATCACTTCATGCTTTAAAATAAGAGGATACTTGCCTGACATTTGCCATGTCATAAAAAATGGCGTCCAATCGATATATTCTCTTACTTTATTTAAATCAATATCATTGAGTACCGTCACACCTAGCTTGTTTGGTTTTTTTGGCGTATAACCATCAAAGTTAATTTTAGTGGCATTAGCACGCGCAGCTTCAAGGCTTATTAAACTTGAGCGCGGACCTTTTTTATAATGACGAACCCGTACGCGTTCATATTCTTCTTTTGTGCTGGCAAAAAACTTTGCTTTATGTTCACTTGATAATAAATTACTTACGACAGATACAGCTCGTGAAGCATTCGATACATAAACCACAGGTTCATCATATTGTGGTTCAATTTTAACCGCCGTATGTGCTTTTGACGTAGTCGCACCGCCAATTAATAAAGGCAATTTCACGCCGGTTCGTTTCATTTCTTTGGCTACATAGACCATTTCATCAAGCGATGGGGTTATCAAGCCTGATAAACCAATAATATCAACGTTTTCTTCTTTGGCTACGCGTAAAATATCATCACAAGAAACCATCACGCCAAGATCAATAATTTCATAATTATTACATTGCAGTACTACGCCGACAATGTTTTTACCAATATCGTGCACATCGCCTTTTACGGTGGCGAGTAACACTTTACCATTGGTGCTTATTTCAGTTTTTCCCTCTTCAATATAAGGGTTTAAGTAAGCAACGGCTTGTTTCATTACCCGCGCTGATTTTACCACTTGCGGTAAAAACATTTCACCCGCGCCAAATAAATCACCGACGGTGTTCATGCCATCCATCAATGGCCCTTCAATCACATCTAAAGGACGCACTGCCGCTAAACGCGCCTCTTCGGTATCTTCGATAATAAATTCATTAATGCCTTTAACTAGCGCATGAGATAAGCGGGCATTAATCGGTAGCTCTCGCCAAGTCAAATCAGACTTTGAGGCTTGGCCGCCAGCTTTACCGTGAAATTCTTGCGCAATATCAAGTAAACGCTCTGTCGCGCCGTCATCCTTATTTTGAATAACATCTTCAACGGCTTGTTTTAGATTTGCCGGTAAATCTGAGTAAATAGCTAATTGTCCGGCGTTGACAATCCCCATGTCCATACCATTTTTAATAGCATAGTATAAAAATACCGCATGAATCGCTTCACGAACGGGGTTGTTTCCTCTAAAGGAAAAAGAAACGTTTGATACCCCACCTGAAATCATCGCATAAGGTAGGTTTTTCTTTATGTCATCAACTGCTTCGATAAAGTCGACCGCGTAGTTATTATGCTCTTCAATACCCGTTGCCACCGCAAAAATATTCGGGTCAAAAATAATATCTTCTGGCGGATAACCAATTTCATCAACCAACATATGATAAGCACGATGACAAATTTCATATTTACGCTTACGCGTATCCGCTTGTCCGTCTTCATCAAACGCCATTACAATAACAGCAGCGCCATAACGACGAAGCAATTCAGCTTGGTGACGGAAGTTTTCTTCGCCCTCTTTTAAGCTGATAGAGTTAACAATACCTTTGCCTTGAATACATTTAAGGCCGGCTTCAATGATATCCCACTTAGAGGAGTCAATCATGATTGGCACTTTAGCAATATCTGGTTCACCAGCAATCAGGTTCAAAAATCGCACCATGGCGGTTTTTGAGTCCAACATACCTTCATCCATGTTGATATCAATAATCTGCGCGCCGTTCTCTACTTGCTGTAAAGCTACCGAGATGGCTTTATCGTAATCTTCTTCGACAATTAGGCGTTTAAACATAGCAGAGCCAGTAACATTGGTCCGTTCACCCACGTTAACAAACAAGCTATCTTTATTAATAGTTAATGCTTCTAAACCCGATAAGCGACAGGCAATGTCACGTTTTTCAATTTTACGCGGTTTGATCCCTTTCGACTGAACAAGGGCAACCGTGTCAGCCATGCCTCTAATATGCTCAGGCGTAGTACCACAACACCCACCAATAATATTTAAAAAACCTGACGAAGCCCATTCTTCTACATGAGTATTCATGTCTTCAACGGTGAAATCATACTCACCGAAGGCGTTGGGTAAACCCGCATTAGGATGGGCAGAAACAGCCGTATCACAAATACGGCTTAACTCAGCAACATATTGGCGTAATTCAACCGGACCTAACGCACAATTAAGACCAAAGGAAACCGGCTTTGCATGACGCAGTGAATTGTAAAAAGCTTCGGTAGTTTGTCCTGATAGAGTACGTCCTGAGGCATCAGTAATTGTACCTGAAATCATCACAGGTAAACGCTCACCTAATTGGTCAAATACAGTTTCTACCGCAAATACTGCCGCTTTGGCATTTAAGGTATCGAAAATAGTTTCGATTAAAATAATATCGCTGCCACCTTCAATCAAGGCTAACGTAGACTCAATGTAAGCATCTTTTAGTTCATCAAAGGTAACGTTACGAAAAGCAGGATCGTTTACATCGGGAGAAATTGAACAAGTACGGTTAGTTGGCCCTAAAACCCCCGCAACAAAACGGGGTCTGTCCGGGTTCTTTTTAGTGTATTCATCAGCTGCTTCACGGGCAATTTGTGCGGCAACACGGTTAATCTCAGCGCTATACTCTTGCATGTCATAATCAGCCATGGCAATCGTAGTCGCGTTAAACGTGTTGGTTTCAAGGATATCAGCGCCAGCCTCAAGGTACTCAAGATGAATCGCTTTAATAATTTCAGGTTGAGTAAGCACTAACATATCGTTATTGCCTTTTACATCGGTATGCCAATCAGCAAAACGTTCCGCTCTGAAATCTTGCTCTTCAAATTTATATGCTTGGATCATGGTGCCCATCGCACCATCAAGAATTAAAATGTTTTTAGCTAATTGTTGCTCAAACAAAGCAAATGATGATGATTTTTTCATGGTTTTTTTCCGCAATTTTGAATATTATTAAATTTCTGGCTAATATAAATAATAGCCACTAAATAGTAGTGACTAACTAAATAATTTTAGTTGATATTTCAGTAAAAAATTAAATAACCGTATCAGGGTGAATAGCTCTAATATTTGAGGCGTCTAATTGGTATGGTGTCATTTGATAAACATAGTAGTTTAGCCAATTAGTATAAAGCAAACTGCCATGACTACGCCATGAGCCAACGGGTGGCTTGCTGGCATCGTCATCTTGATAATAATTTTTAGGTAAAGGAGTATCCGCATCTTTACTACTGTCTCGTAAATACTCTTCATGCAAGGTGCTGGCATCGTATTCAGGATGCCCTGTTAAATACACTTGCTGTTTGTTTTTACTCGCAGCCAAATACACACCCGCTTCGTCAGATTCAGCCAATATTTGTATGTCTGAAATACTTTCATAATCTGATTTTTCAATGTAACCATAACGAGAATGGGGCACATTAAAATTTTCATCAAACCCCCTAGTTAGTGGCTCTTTATCATCCAACGGCTTATGTTTAAACACACCTGAGAGTTTATCTTTGCGCAAATGGCGGTTTATACCATAGTGGTGATATAGCGCGGCGTGTGCAGCCCAACATGAGAACATAGTTGAAGTAACATTTTTTTCAGCCCAATCAAATACTTCACAAATTTTATCCCAAAATTTTACTTGCGAATAATCAAGCAAGGCTAGCGGAGCACCGGTAATAAGTAATCCATCGTATTGTTTGTGTTTTATATCATCAAACAAATGATAAAAATTTTCTAAATGCTCTTCAGGCGTATTCTTTGACACGTTTTTATGTATACGAATAAATTCAATATTTATCTGTAGCGGTGTATTAGATAGCATGCGCAATATTTGCACTTCAGTTTCAATTTTATTAGGCATTAAATTGAGAATAGCCACTTGCATTGGACGAATTTCTTGAGATGCTGCTCGGTTCTCAGACATAACAAAAATATTTTCATTATCTAAAATTGATAACGCGGGTAATTGATCGGGAATTTTAATGGGCATAAGACACCTACTACGAAAAAAGTACGCTAAATAGCAATGAGTCAATATTACGTAGATTGCTAAAGATGTCAACTTCTAAACGTATAGATGGCTAAATGGTTTCTAGTGAAATATCAACTTTTTAATAAAAAGTACTTATCTAAGACTATTTATTAAGGAATTAATGATGGTAATTCCATACTATTTTACTCTGTGATACAAAAGCCAACATTACGTATTAAATTGCTCAAATTCGCCTTACGGTTTATTTCAAAGTTGAGCCGAATTTAAAAAGTAGCTCAATATCTTATAAGTCACTGAACTATTGAGACGTTTAAAGTCTTTTTGTTAAAAAATGTTATTAAATCAAGTGGTTTGTTACTTTTATTGTGTCGATTTAATTTACAGTCCTGTTTTTACATCATTAATAGAAATAATAAAACCATTGATATATAGTAACATTTTAATTTAGGCTTACTTTTTGCTAGCATCATTTTTTGCAATAAAAAGACTTACAAATAGTTACAGAAAACACAAAGAAAAAAACATTAAAACCGAAAAAACAAACAATTCATGAATTGAAATAAATTACCTACCGCATAAATGGTAAGGGATTTAAAAGGAATATAAAGTGATTACTCTAAAAACTAAAATAAAAATGAAACTCACAGTTCCCCTTGCAGTAGCTCTAGCTCTGGTAGCGTTGAAGCCAACGCTGGCATAATAGGTACTGAGTTGGCCGAACTAACTGTATTTTCTAATACCTATACCCGCTCCACCTCAAGATGCAAGTATATCACTTCGGGCGATGGCTCAAACGTGATTGGTACGCTTCTGGCTAATACCTATGTTGCGGTTGGTGCAAACTCTACAGTGAGCGACATCGGAACTTCTTGTGGTGCTGTTTATTCTGCTACTTCATACGTCTCGACTGGTGATAGCTTTGTTATCGGCGGAAATGGTTGCGCAGCGATATCAACACCTCAACCGCCAGTGACGTCTGTACCTGAACCAGAAAGCTTCGGCATGCTATTGGCTGATCTTGCTTTGTTTGGTTTCAAGAGAAGTCGCAAAGCCTAAGTTACATGCTGCACCACCAAAGCCAAACAAGCTTAAGAATTCAGCAAAGCTAAGACCTTAGACAAAAGCTTAGCGCTTAGGTTTAAACCCAGCAGTTAGCTCGGCCACATATTGTTGCCGGGCTTTTTTTCGTTTTAAATGAAGATGGGGCGAAGCGCATTTTTGTAATATCTGTCCTTTAAATTTTTAAAACAACTTTTACAACTCAATAGAATTATTTAAAAGCTGATATAGTGTTCTGAGTAGATTTTCCATTCACTGCTATTAACACTTATGTCTGTTAGAACTAATGACTATTAAAGCAAGATAAAAGAGCGTAGTTTGTATTTGATAAATTACCGAGGCGGTGTCAAATATTGCGGGAATTATGGCTTGTAAACGGTGAGCAGCCACAGTGCCACGCCACGAAAGTTACCTCAATCGGATCATGTGTCGAAGGATACATAAAACTAGATTGATAGAATAAATTAATTAAACAACCAACAAATTTCATACTAATTAGAAATACAATTGGATTGCTAATATTGAAAAATAATAGACGCTATATCTTCAAAGGTGCTTACATTTAATATATGCGGCTCTCAAATATCATCCTTTAGTAATATCATCCTTTAGCAGTAGGTATTTAAAAATGAAACAACGTCAAACCATTTTCCGAGATGGAATTTTTTCAAACATCAAAGCCATCCGTTGGGCGCTATTGCGTTTAGTTGCGTTGTTATGGTTATTGCTAGTTGGGCTACCCGCGCAAGCCGCGACTGATTATGTTTTTTCCTCAACAGGGCCACTATTGCCCGTCGGTTGTAGTATTAATCCAGCAAGCACTAATTCCTACACTTGCGGTGTGCTCACTCTCGCTGCTGGGGATACAATCGCGGTTGGGTCTACGCCGGTTACCATCACTTTCACCGGCGCATTTACAACAGCTGAGAGTAATTCAATTAATAATTTGGGCGCGATTTCTGACTTAAACATCATAACGAATGGCGTGCTCACACTGGGTGCGAACACCATTTTAAACGCAAACGTGACTGGCACCGCTGCTATTAATATTGGGATTGGAAGCACCATTGGCGGCAACCTCACGGCAAGTAGTACCACTGGTGTAGTTACTCTCGCTGTAAATACTGCTGTAGGTGGTTTTATTCACACTGATGCTGGAGCAGTCACTATCGGTAATTCGAGTACTGTCGGTGGTGATGTCAGAACCGTCGCCGGTGTTGTCACACTACTGACGGACATAAACGTAGGCGGTGACATTAGTACCGATGCAGGCGCTATAACCATTGGCGATGGAAGTTCGACTTGTGGCAGCGTCATCAGTACAGGAGCGGGTATCGTTACGATAACAACAAATATACAAGTAGGTGGTGCTGTCAGAACCGTCGCTGGCGCTATTACGATTGGTGCTGGAAGCACAGTAGGCGGTGATGTCAACCCCACGGGTGCGGGTGTCGTGACGCTAACAAACGTTCGTGTTGGTGGCAAAGTCGAAACGGGTGCTGGCGCAATAACTTTAACTGACACTCGAGTCCACGGTACCGTGGCTGCGACGGGTGCCGGAGTAGTCACATTAACCAACAGCACGCCCGAAGACACTACGCTGATAGTTCCTACAGCATCCGCCTGTTCGATAACACTTAAGCTTAAACCACTATTAGAATATCGCTTTGATGAATGTAGCTATACCGGAGAAGCCGGTGATGTTATTGATCAGACAGGTAATTTTAATGGTGACTCTAACGGCATACTAGCTCCTTCAACCGAAGCAATAATTAATAAGTCGCTCGATTTAAGCGCCGACAATACCAGTGATTGGGTTGATGTACCTAGTAGTGCAGTTGATGGTTTAAATGACTTCTCAGTGGCCGTTTGGTTTAAAACTTCAGAAGACAAATCTCAACAAGAAATTTTTCATGCTCTCGGTAACAATAGAAACGATGATGAATTAGAGATTTTTTTGAAAACTAATAATAATAATATTGTTTACATCAAAGTAAAAGATAAGAGTCAAGAATTAGAGAGTAATATTGAATTAACTGATGATAATTGGCATCACTTGGTACTAACAAGAGCGGGTAAAGATGTCTGTTTATTTATCGATGGCGCAAAACAAGAATGTGTCAATGGCGTTAAAGATGGGCAATTGTCAGTAAATAATGCTAACGCGATAGTTATTGGGCAAGAGCAAGATAGTTTTGGCGGTAATTTTAGTACGAGTCAAAATTTTAAAGGTCAGTTAGATGAATTTAAAATTTTTGATGTAACACTTTCTGCTAATGATATTTATCGCATTTACACAAATGAATTAGCAGGCAATAATTTTGATGGTAGCTTGCGTCAGCCAGAAGCTTGTTCCACTCTGATTGCAGAATATCGCTTCGACGAACCTAGTTGGAATGGTTCAACTGGCGAGGTCGCTGATACTTCGAATACGGGTCTCGATGGCACCGCAATTGGAAACGCCACCACAACCCTAGTTACTGAGGGACAGGTATGCCGCGCAGGAACCTTTGACGGTACTGGAGATTATATTGATGTCACTGGAATTGATTCCTACCTAAACACCACAGCTAGTCTCTCTTTCTGGATTAAGAGCAGTCAAAAGGGCAACAATTCACCATGGAGGGCACCAGGCATAATCGGTGTTGAACAAAGAGGTGGAGGCAACGATATTTTCTGGGGATATCTGGACGGCTCAGGCCGTATACGCATACAAAAAGGTAACGGCAGATCAGCTGTATCAACTGCTGTCATTAACGATGTCAATTGGCAACATGTAGTATTAACTTACGATAGTTCAAATGGTGCTATTCAGGTATTTGTTAACGGCAGTCTAGACAGTAGCGCTATCTCACAAACCGGTGACGTTAGCAAAGCATTCTCAAGCATCGGTCGAATTAAAAACAGCTACAGCAACTTAAACTTTATGGGGCAACTAGACGAATTAATGATTTTTGATTCGGTAATTTCGCCAAGTGACGTTAGTTCTATTTATAACAATCAGTTGAAGGGTAATAACTATGACGGCAGTGCAAGGGTTTGTCCAACACCTGTCGTAGATCATTATGAAATTGTACACGATGGCCAAGGCTTAACCTGTGAAGCGGAGTCTGTCACCATAAAAGCTCATGATGTCAATCATAACTTAGTTGCGCCTTCAGCTTCGACTACAATTACTCTGAGCACATCAATAACTAATGATGGTTGGAAATTAAAATCGGGTAATGGGAGTTTCAATGCAGTAACGGCGGAATATACTTTCGACGGCATAGAAACTCAGGTTGAATTCGGGCTATCAAAAACAACAGCGACCGCATTACAAGATATTAACATCGGTGTCACCGATGGTACTTCCACTGACCTTGATGGTGATCTCACTGAAGATAAAAATCTCGCCTTTGCTGATACCGGGTTTCGCTTTTTAGTCGACAATAACTCGATAGATATTCCAACACAGCTATCTGGAAAACCCTCTAAGGCAGGCTATAATGCTTCTAATTTATCCTTACAAGCAATAAAAACCAGTACGCTAACGGGGGCATGTGAAGCCTTCTTAGCTAGTACTAAAGAGATTGAGCTAGTGGCAGAATGTATTGATCCTATCGCTTGTGCCGGTAAAGAAGTTATGATCAATAGCGAGCCTATAAACACTCAAGATGATGTTGCAACGCCATCTTTTTATACCAAGGTTAGCTTAGATTTCAGTAGTGCGGCTAATAACACCGCCCGTTTTGATTTAACTTACCCTGATGCTGGCAAAGTCCAATTACATGCGCGATATAATATTCCAGATGAACTAGGTAACCTAACTGGCAATTATATGTTGGGTTCATCAAATACATTTGTAGTTCGCCCTTTTGGTTTTTATATTGACGCTGTCGGCAATCCTAAAGCGGAAAATGCAACAGGTACAAAATATAAAAAAGCAGGCGAAAAATTTACGGCTAATGTAACCGCTATCCAATGGCAGGCTGAAGACGATAACTTAAATAACGATGGTATTCCTGATGACGATAGTAATTTAAGCGACAATGACTTCACACCAAATTTTGGCCGAGAAATGATGAAAGAAAAAGTCGTTTTAGCTCATCAATTGATAGAGCCCTCTGGCGGCTCGCTAGGTAGTTTATCTGGTAATACAATTACTAATTTTACCCAGGGTAAAGGGCAAACGACTGATTTGTCTTGGTCTGAAGTGGGTATTATTAATCTAACAGCAAACTTGAATACATCACCTTATATTGATGCCAATTTAACTGTTGGCTCAATTACTGGATCAACGCCTTATGTTGGTCGCTTTATCCCTGAACATTTCGAACAAACCATTAAATCGACGTCAGGGGAAACATTAGGTGGCGAAGGTAGTTTAACTGTAAATCATAATAATAATCTTAATGAATGCCGAATAGTTAATTGGGCTTATTCAGGACAACTGACCGATATAGGAGTTAAGACACAAGGGAGTATTCGCTACTTCAATCCGCCAACATTAACGATAACGGCATATAATAGTGCAGATAAAATTACTAAAAACTATATCGGTGACTTTGCTAAATTAATGTTTTTGGCAACCGATACCGATAATAAAATCAGCTTTAAATCGCCTAAAACGACTCACGTTAATGGGTTAAGCTTAACAGGGAGCACCCCGGAGTTAGGTGAAATAATCAATTTAGGTGAAGGCGTTTTAACATATCAATTATCAGAAAATGACCACTTTGTTTATACGCGTAATGCAAGCAGTGAAGTAGCCCCTTTTAAAGCGGCGTTTGAGCTGCCCTTTGAGGTATTTAAAGACTCAGATGGAGTAACATTTAAAGCATCAACTTCAATTATTAATTATTTTGAAACCCCAAAATTTTATAATCTCGAAGCAACTCCAAGTACGTCCGCTTTTAATAATACGGTAGAGATTCGATTTGGCCGATTACTGTTGAAAAACAGCTTTGGTCCTGAAACGTCAAATATTCCTCAACAGATGCAAATTGAACATTTTGATGGAGCGGGCTTTATTGTTACCACAAATAACAGTTGCGTCAGTTATGATGCAAGTAACATTTCACTGACCGATACGAATACCAATATTAGTTTAGAGACACCACCCAATGTATTAGGAGGAGTAGGAAATTTTGTTGCAGGTAAAACACAGGTAATTGAATTACAAGCTACCGGCGCTGATAATCAAGGTGAAATAGGAGTATCTTATGACGTCTATGATTGGTTGAAATATGATTGGGATAGTAATGGTGTTTATAAAAATCCTTCAGCTGTCGCTACTTTTGGTTTATTCAGGGGCAATGACAGAATTATTTACATACGCGAAGTTTATAATTAATAACAAGCTGTAACGTTAAAATCATTAGACTAAATGGAGTGACGCAGTGTTGAATGACACAATAAATCTGGCCACATTTTTAGACATGTAAATAAAATATTTTATGCTCAATCGGGATAAAAACTAACACCACAATGAGAGAGGCGGATCCATACCGACCGCTTTTATAATATTTGTGCGTGAAATAATACCAACAATATTACCGTTACCCTCTAAAATGGGAATAGTATGTAACTTGTTATTTACTTGCAGTGAAGCAATACGTCTGATGTCTGTTACCGGCTCAGCCGTGTAAATTTTTGATTGCTCATTTAAGAATAATGTCTCGACACTTTTTGTTTTATTACCATTATTATAAACCGCTCCATTCTTTAACATATATTCATAAAGCTGTTGTCTAGATAAGTTGCCAATGAGTTGCTGTTGATTATTGACGATGGGAAAATCTTGGTATGGAAACTGCTCAAACTTTTTAATAACCACTGGTAATAAATCATCTGCAGTTATTACTTCAACAGGAGAAGTCATAACTTGATATGCGTGACAAATTAACTCTTTATTGTCTGGTTTACTAAACGTTTTATTGTAAGCATCAATCACTTTAGTGCATGGTGTGTAACTCTTTTTAAGTACGGTTGAAAATTCATCAATTTCTTTAAAGCTTCGTGACTTCTCGGATACCTGCGTTTTTTGTACACGATAAAGTTCTTCAAGTGGTCCAGAAAAACTTCTTCCATTTGGCGTGTATATTGCGAACATAATTAACTACCTCGTACTGGGAAAACAGCGCTTAATTGATTAATTCATGATTTCATATGCTATAAGTACTGAGACGATAAACAGTATACGTTTATCGTCATTGTAACTGTTGAATAGGTCTATTATTCCATTAATTTAGTCTCGTTATTTAATAAAACCACACGATATAAAGATGGTATATAAAGACAGGTATTTAATTAGTCATAATAAACCTTAATTGAAAATTAATTCATTACGCTCTAATTCAACCAGTTTAGACAGTTCAATATCATTTTTAGGTGACCAAACGGGATAATTTTTTTGTTGACGTTTAACCTTTTTCAAAAAGCTCAATCTCGCTCTTGATAGGGCAATATTAACCGCTGACATAACCGAGGTTTGATTATCGGTAATAACAATATCAGGCATACCTTTACTATAAATTACAACTCTACAGTGTTTATCTTTTCCTCCTTTTGGACCGTTAACATCATCTATAGTCACTTTAATTACTTGAACTCGGTCACAAAACTTATTGAACATACTAAGAGTTTTTTGTCGGATGTGTGACAAATTTTCAGTTGAAAGTTCAATTTTTAGATCTGTAATTGTTAGTTCCATACATGCCTCGCTTAATTAAAAAATGATTTACTTTAAATAATGATTACCGATAAAAAATCAGTAAGTAATTTATAGCTGACTATCAAATGCAATAAAAGTCGATTGTAATTGTTTTCTTATCAACTAAAAGTTGACAATTATTGTAAGGAGCGTAAAAATCAGACTACATACACTAAGTATTAAAGAGATATTATGGCTAAGCTTAATTATCATCACTTACAGTATTTTTATGCGATAGCGACACACGGAAGTATCGCTCAGGCAGCCATAATTATGCATATAACGCCACAAACGCTTAGTGCTCAGTTGAGCTTATTAGAAGACCAATTAG
>JBLIEW010000017.1:0-78566 GCA_047633255.1 Colwellia sp. | reverse complement strand
ATTATTTACTTAGAAGATCAGACGCCAATGGTGGTTAATTGGAAAGAGCGACATCAAGTTATAATTGACTGTTTAGGTGATGTTTATAGGGAAATATATTCCTAAAACAGGTGCGGAAGATGAGTTATTATGGTTTTTATCTGAAAAAACAAATAAAACACCATGCACATGACATAATAATGGTGTTTTAGCCATATTTAAGGTATTGATTTAACCTGTGATCACTTTAATGTTGATTATTAATACCATTTGTAGTTATTAAGAATTAAATAGTGGTTTTAACTTCACGTATAGCAGTACACAATTTTGGTAAAGAACGTCATAACCTTTCTTCCCATACAAAATATTGGTGTTTATGACATAATATTGGTGTTATGGTGTCTTTCAAATAATATCTAACAGCAATACTGTGACTATGAGCGATAAACTTCCCCTGCATACTAAGAAGGGCCATCAATTACTTTTTAGTTATCAAGATCTCTCTGCAAGAGAATCAGATCTATTCACAATATTAATGTCATTTATGAAAGATGACGACTGGCTGAATGAAACACCCGAATATCAGTTTTCGTCGCACAATCTGTCCAAATGGTTAGGCATTGACAATAAGCATTTAGCATCAAGCTTAAATCCACTTTGTGAACGATTAAGTGAAAAGAAAATGGGATTTAAAGATAGCAACACCGGCGATTTTGATTACATCCCATTATTCAAACGATTTCGCTATAAAAATCGCGAGTTAACCATTGTTCCTAATGATATATTAAAGGAACAATATATCGCTTATCGAAACGGCTTTGCATTGATCTCAACAGATAATCAACTAAGCCTTAAGCGCGAGTACACAAAAAGACTGTATGAAATACTTTGTCGATTTAAAGGCAAAGACGGGCGTTACCTCAAACCATTGGGTATAAAAGAACTTCAAGGTATGTTCGGGATTCTCAATGAGAAAGATGAACTTAAGCGTGATAAAAAATCTTTTAAAAATAACAGCGTGTTCATGAAGCGATGTATCAAAGAAAGTATTGAAGAACTTTGTTCCAATCCAAACACTAAAAAAGAAATAATGTTTTTACCTGGAGAAAGAGGGAGCCTTGGTTACTCTACCCATACTATTGGTAATAAAATAATGAAGATTGAATTTCTTTATCGGTGGATATCGAAATCTTCTAACACTGAACTAACCGAATTAAGTCCAGATAAAATCATTTTAATGCTTGAAAACAAGCGAACGATGGAAAAAATAAAATTAAGCGTTGAAGAGTTAGAATCATTAGCGGCAGCATATGCAAGTATAGGTCAAACTGATCGTTCGGATAAGATAATATCTGACATTCAAAAGCGAAAAGAGCTTGAACTTGACGATCCAACTGATAATAGTGATCTTGAAGATGAAGAGGCTGATAAGATGAAAGCGTTATTGGATAAAATCGCAATAATGGAAGAATCTAGCGGTATCGATGGGTACTAAACGCTGGGCTATATTGATGACATATTTATGGGTAGCACCATAATTATGTTATCGATATACCGTAAATAGGATCAATAACACCGCTTATATGATCACAAACACCAACTATTTGATCATGTACACCATATATTAGATCATTAACACCGCGCATATGATCAACAACACCGTTTATATGTCATGTAAATACGCTACAGGCTATATGTAGTAAGGGATACAGGGACCCTATAGATCTTTTAGATCTTTTTATTTAAATATAGTTTTCTTTAGATTATATAGATATTATAGGCATTGTGGATATGTGCATAACGTTCCGTTAATTACATACCAACAAAGCAAAGATTTTTCTTTTTGTTTGTTTTAAATAAGTACTAATTTTCTGCAGAGTTTTCAAGTTCATTCAAAATACACCTACATTATTTATTTAGGTATATATCATGAACACAGAACTTCAAAACTTATATAGCCAACTTAGAGTTGAGAACAATTTTACTTTCTTAGCTTTAGCTGGAAAAGAAGGCTTAAGAACAACTTATATTGTAAGCGTCGATTTCTTCAATGTAATTGAATTGTTCAAACCTGTTCCTCACAACCCTGACTCAAAGCTCCTAGTTCAACGAGAAACCCATAAATCACGCGTAAGTGCGGTATCCACCTATCTTACAGATAATTATGCTTCTTTGCCGTCTACAGGAGCTATCGTGGAAACTATTCATACAGAACACGTTATTGAAAACATTTACAGAATAACAATTCCTAAAGAGGCGTTTAGATATTTTTTTGACGGGCAAGCGAGACTTGGTGGTATATCACAGCTACTTAGTAAAGATATCTCTTATGGTAATAATACGTTAACCGTTAAATTTGTAAAAACAGAAGGACTTGAAAAGGACAACCAACTTTTCAATGACTGGAATTCAGCTTCGATCAGACCCAATCCAAGCATATGCAAGGCAATGGACTCACGCGCCATTATTAACCGCTTTACCAAAAAGATCATTAACGAAAGCCATATTATTGTTGATCTAATTGATTTCAATAAAGCATCTGTTACAGCCAGTTCAAAATCAAACAAAATCTGGACGTTAAATCAATTTACAACTTTTGTACAAACCATTGCTGGCGTAACAGCTAAATCTGCAGAAAATATCCTTGATGATAAAGCGCAAAAACAAACGGCTGGATTTATTCATAAATATTTAGAAGTACTTTCCGAGCACCCGCAACTTAAACCTATTTTTAACCGAACAGTTTCTCCTACGTCAACACGAAATACATCAATTGTTGGTACATCTGTTTGGTTAAAGAGTATTGCATTAACGGGACGTTTTGTTTGTTTACATCTTCTACTTTCGACAGATAAAAAGGCCGATTGGTCATTCATGAAAAGCCTTCATGATATTGATTTTTCGCGTGAAAACAAAGAATGGGAAGGTCGTTGTATCAATTATCGTGGTGGACTTGAAGATAAAACTTTTAACCATAAAGCTGTTGCAAGCTATTTACTAAACACAATGGGACTAGAACTCCCTGAAAGCTTGGATGACGCTGAGGAAGTTGTATTGATAACTCGCGCTTCAAATATTCGTGCTCGTCGTGTTGCTAAAAAAGAAGAGCAACAGGAATTACCAATATCAACTGCTTTTGAAAAGGATACTGCTTAAATATGGCCATTGGAATAGATGCAACGGATATTTTTTGTCCTGAATTTACAACACCTGTAATCTCACTCATAAAAAAGTTAGTTTCACCTGGTAATGAAGCTGTCATAAAAACTCAAGAAAAAATGGGATTAAAACGTCTCCAACATATTTGTGCAGTTCATGAGTGGAAAGTTACTGCCTTCATGGAAAAAGATGGTGTGTTTTATATTGCGATAACTGTATAAGGTCAATTTTCTGCAGGATAGCGACCTAAATGAGATAATCATTACAACTTAAAGAGCTGGGCACTTTCGATGAATTCACCATTAATAAATAACGTAAATATTATCAAAACCATCAATTTAGATGATGTTATTTATACTTCTGCAAAATCAGAGCTTGATGCTATTGAAAAGAATGCCTATAAACTTTTCGAACAAGCAGTTTCTGATATAAAAGTAATCCGACGTAAATACCCATTTTCAATAGCTTCAAGCTTCGGTAAAGATAGCACAATTTTGTTGCTTGCTGGACTTGAAGCTCATATCCAGTTGGTTAACGAAGGTATCATTTCACAAGACACTAAATTCCACGTTACAACGATTGATACTCTTGTAGAAAACCATTTGATGAAAATACTCGTTTCTAATGAAATTGATAAATTAAAAGAGTTCGGACGACTTAATAATATTAATATGGATATTCGTGTTGCTAGCCCGAATCTTTCTCGACAATGGGCACCGATGTTTTTATCGGGCTTAAAAATATTAAGCACGGCAAAGATGAATTCTGATTGCTCTGAGGAATTGAAAATTAATAGTGCCTCTCGTATCGAAAAGCAACTGATGAAAGAATATAACGGTAACATCGTGATAATGCTAGGTTCAAGAGTCGAGGAATCAGCCGCCAGGAAACGTTCTTTAGAGTCTCGAAATCAACATAATAAAACGCCTGAAGAGTTAATTGAGTTTGCTGACAAAAATCTGCAGGAACGTGTTTTCGCGCCGATTGTTAACATGACGACAGAAGAAGTTTGGTTACTTTTACGTAGAGCTGGAACAACGCCACTAACTACACCCTCAAAAGGACTTTATATCATTCCAAGTTACACTAATAACCATGCCCTACTTTCAGTTATTTATGCGGATGCTTCCGATGGATCTTGTCCTGTTAGTTCAAAACGTATTGCTGGTGATAAAAAGACTGCTGGGGGCTGTGGTTCAAATGCTAGACACGGCTGCAGTTTATGTATAAAACCGATCGAGGATAAAAGTGCAAAATTACAATCACAGTCAAAGCGCCATGGAAATATTAACTTAAACATACTTAAAGTGCGTGATTATATGATGCATATAGGCTCAGATATTAGCTTTCGAAGTTGGCATACCCGAGCTATCGATCATACGACTGGGGCAATTGCAGCTCAACCGAATGTATTAAATGCTAAAACTTTAGACCACCTTATAAACTTACTTTGCAATGTAACGGTTGACGAAATAATAAGAGCAAGGAGCTTTAAAGAAAAAGTTGCTGTGGGTGATGAAATGCTTGATGAGGGTTATGCCGACATCTTTACAGATAATGGTATGACCGATATGGAAAAAGATGAATTTTCTAAATCTTATATTCGTTACGCAGTTGAACCGATGATCGCACCAATGAATGAAAGTATTGCCATATATCTTTCTGCAATACACGCACGCGATGGGATCAAGCTACCCCCTTACCGTGCCATATACCTATACAAAACTTTAGTTATTGACTTTATAAACGAAGTTGAAGGTGCACGTTACGACTACCCTACGCACTCTTTAGATAATGCTTATCAACAAGTACGAAGAGAATATGAAGATAAAAGTATTAGAAGCCCCTACCCTAACGTTGATCCATCTAAAGGCTTTAACAGCACAATCCCTGATGCTGTGATGGTAGTTCCGGAATTTTCGATTGACGATTATGACTTTATTCCGCATACGGGTGGTCTAGATGTAGAGCAAGCTGAAGGTTGTACGGTTTATTCAAGGTTAAAAACAACCAAAGTGCCTTTCAAACTGGCAAAACGTTTATTACCTAATGATCAACTATCTAAAATGACTCATTATAAAAACTCTGACTTGGTTACTATTTCAGGTTTCGAACTTGATCATCCACTTGTTACCACTTTTTTGGATAAACCAAGAAAAAAAAAACTAGTACATAAATTTTCCAAGCGTTCTATCAAGAAAGTTTCTAGAGCAAATAAAGGTTACCGCGTTATTGAACGTGGACGTACCTCACTTGATAAACCAAGCTTTGGTTTAAGAACAAATGAAACCTCATTAACGCAGTCAATTAGCAATGAGATCCCTTGCCTATATCCCGCGACAAATAAAGTATATGAACCGTTTCTTTCACTGGATGAAAAAGCTGCTAATGCTTATGAAGTCAATGAAAATTCTCTCATGGACTGGGTGGATTACGATGGGCTAGACCATGCAATGAAGGTACACAATGATAGCATTGCTATTCGCAAGAAATGGGATGGCCACATTTATTTCTTTTCATCTACCGAACCATTTGAGAGCTTAATGAGATGGGGCGTTTTAGACCTCAATAACAATGCTAAACGCAACACTATGCTAATTCTTAAGCGTACTGCCTATTTTTCTACTATCGGCCTATTTAGATTGGATGATGTGAAGTTTAGTGAGTTTGCAAAGCAAACAGCAGAAAGTGCATCGTTCAAAATGAGTGACTTTACAAACACACAAAGTGGCGCGCAAATTCAAGCGGATCAAATTTTAGAGATGAAAGATTATAGATCCTATAAAGCGGGGATTCTGTTAAGCATTCGCCAGGATAGAAATAACAACCGTAAAACACTTAAGAACAACCAAGCTAAGTACTTACGCAATCCTGTCGAATATAGCTTATCTAATATTGAGTCTGGTCTAACTCGTTTAGTTAAGAATGCATTAGGACTATTAGATGAATTATTAGAAGTTAGTTTTTCTATTGATAACAACACCTTTCACCCCGCAGAGAACAAACAGGCTATTCTGAGCACTTACAACGCATTTTTACGGTATGTTTACTCATATACGAGTGATATTAACTCGGTCTATGAACTAATGCCAAAATCTGTTGCTAAGAAGGTTAGTGGCAACATTGTAATTCGTACTAACCTACAAAATAAATTAGATGATCTTAATGATGAGCTTGTATCAACAATTAAAAGTAATGTTTCAGACTTTATTGAGAATACAACAAAATATATGGATACATCTATAAGTATGGTTGAAGCAATCGCAGCACCTTTTGAAATGACTAAGGTGAAAACTCGCTACACGTTCAATGACTCTCCAGCAGCAATAGAAAGTGACATTGAATGGTAATGTTAGATGGCGCTTAGATGCGGCTAATTCGCTGCATTCCATATTAAGTGCTGTAGTATTGTAATCATCTTTAGTGACTTAATTATTAATAACGAAAGAGATTTTCAGGACATAAATACAAAAGATAATTACATTATGAACAAATTTTCAGTAAATCAACTTATTGAAGCTATCCATTTAGCAAATAATTTGATTGAATTAAAACGAATGGTTGGACCTAGTGAAAGTGAGCTAGATATATCAAATAAACGATTAGCCAAGATAGAAACGCTTTTTGTTAAACATTACAAGTTCGCGGTAAATGAATTCCACGTACCAAGAGCCATTAGAATTGAATACCGGCAGTTAATCAAAGAACAGTCAGATTATGAAGCGGTTTATAATTAGTATTGACATTTAAATGTTTGGTTCATACAGGTCACATACGTGTATGATTTTACTCAAAGCAACCAAACTTACTTTAGTATCTCAGTCGTTAACTTGGAGAACGAGTTTAGGCTAAGTGTTAAGGAAAGGGGCCCACTAATCTGAATGAGCAAAGCTTATATAATCAAGGACATTAATTCGCTCTTCTTGTTAACGCCTTAATGTGACAATCACCGATACATATTGTTTATAAGTAAAGATATTGAACGTGGTCAAAGGCGCGTATTTATCTCTTACGACAATCAAATAACAAATCTAACATTGAGGATAATCATCATGAATAAAAAAACCTTATTCCAACTTTTCGAAATCACAACAAATATTGAAGGAAAAATCAGTAAAGAAGTAATTGATGTCAATATTGAAAACACTATCATTCAAGCAATTGATACTTTCAAGTCCCTATTTCCCGCAAAGGCAGCTTACATCACTGATGCCCAATTAGTTTCTGGTGAAGGTATCGATGACCTTACCATTGTGCTCTTAGGTGATGAACCGGATAACATTAAAAAAGCATTTAAAATTGCATATAACTTATTGTCACGTAATCAGCGATATACCTTTAATAGAACGCCTGACATTATTGATACAATCTTAACTGTTCAAAATATCAGTACACCCGAATAACTATGTTGGGAACGACTGTCAGCCTGGATGAGCTATTAGAATCATTAAGTAAGCCACTTATATTTAAGCTTCGAGCATTAGGGGTGAAGTTTTGCGATAGAGATCTGTCAAACTTCATTAGCACTAATTTTGATTACGCCCTAGATTATAGTCCAACCGCATTTAGTTATTTCAAAATTTACTCTGATCACCTGGATGACTTGAGTGAAATAAAAAATAAACCTGCAGTTGGCCATCGCGTTACATACACGGACCATAAAGGCACGTTACATTCGCAAGCCCTGATCGTATCAATAATTAGGAACAAAGTTAAAGTCTGTGAAGTTTCAAACTGCCCAACGCTATCGCTTGTTGGTAATAATAAAAACCATAAGGTAGTTATTAGCTCAGATGATCTGGATAACACAAGACTTATTGATATCTCGTGTTTTCATGTTACGGATATTTTTAATACCACTTTCCTTTTTAAAACAGATCCATTAATTCAAGAATCCACAATTAAAATTGCTACAAATATGCTTCGCTGGAGACTTGAATAACATCTAATATTCTGCAGTTTTTTTATAGAAAGAGATACTACTCCTAACTTATACAAACTGAGATCTAATGATGGCCAGAAGCACAGCTACAAAAACTACAAAACTTCACATTCAAATGAAAAAAGCGTTCAAGGATATTTTCGTTAATCCATATGTATCGCTTGGAAATATGGTTGAAAGTGCCTTAAAGAGTGTCAATGACGATATTTACAGTATTTCGCTTACCCCACACATGAATAATCGTTGGTCTGTATTTATGATGTTCGGTACTAGCGAAAAGGTAATTGACGTTAACCTTGACTGTGTAAAAGCTGACATACCCGCATTCATCGAAGATGTTAAACGCTCAGGTCTATTATTTGTTGAACGCTATAATGAGGATATAAAGGCTAAATCCACTCAGGATACTAATGACATTATTGGTGATTGGGTAGTTTTAGATCTAAGTAAATTGAATCGAAAAATTAAACGTGTAAAAAACTCAGTAAGCCCTGAAGAATTAATTAACCTTAAGGGTAGTGAGCGCATCTTGAGAAGAGAACTATGGGACCTTGAAGAAGATATTAAAAAACATTTTGGTTGTACAACTATTGATAACGCACTTCTTAAATACCAAGTTAAGTTCCCACTTGGTGTTGAAGCCGCCCTAGCCTTCGGGAATGAACAAGCATAACGATATTACTCTAACAGGAAGCCCTAAATGATTAGGGCTTTTTTGTCAAAATTATTGTAAACGCCGTTTACAAGCATTGATTTTCTGCAACTTTGTTGGCGCTTGAGATACTAGAGGCATCTTAAACTTACAGAGCAATATCATGAAAAATGCAAATGAAATGTGGTTAAACAAGCCTTGGAATAATCAAAGCAATAAAGACCTTTGTTTTTGTGTAATACAAGATCAGGAATGCTTTAATTTAACGCCAGCAAGTATCCATAATCTTGACAAGGTTGGCTTAAACGAACTTGAAATTATTAACCTCGATGATTGTCTTGGCAAGAAAGTGGGCAATTTAGCCCTTGCCGATACTGAAATGCTAAATTTGCTAGAAGCAAAGTACGGTATTTTATTCAACGGCGAAGAAAAATTACTATTCAATGACGATAAAATTAGTTTAACAACACTGCTCAACAAACCGCTCAATAACATGCTTTACAACCAGGCTGGGGAATATTGGTACGGGTCTTCACTACTTTATAGTGATAGTGCTCGTAATTACTTCTTAACTCAACGAGCTGCTTAGTATGATCCCTTTACCAACAAAAACATTGGGGCGAAGAGCCAAAGCTTTTATTAAAGAAAAACTGCCAACAGTGAAAACTTTGAAAAAAGTTAATGGTTCATTTGTATTGCGTGATGTAAACGGCGTGATGTTGGGCCATGTCGATGAAGGCACCTTTAAATCTCCAAAGGCGGTATTGATATTAGCAAAATAATTAGAAACCTTATGTACTTTACATGGATGTAAGGTAATTAGTTTTCCGTGCATACTTTAGATAATTGACTTACGTAATGGATAGAGACCATTAAGAGTCGACAGTATTAGTAACGCTTTTAGTCACAGACTTAATTCGTCTAGGGGATTTAATAATGTTCATTCCGTTAAATATGGTTAAACAGCCTATATTAGGTAATTTAATCCGAGATTTTGTCTTACAAGGTACTGACTTTGATGTCAGTAATTCATCAATAGAAAAGCAATGCGAACAGGTTTTACTACAGCTTGAAAATAAAACAGCTGTGATTACTTATTCTGAACTCCATGAAGAATTCAACATATGCCCTCTTGAAAAATTCAATAACAACCCACTGTAAACCCCGTTTACATCGCTAATAATCTGCTGAAATCGCCCTGCTTGAGATAATAAGTCTAACTTAAACACGCAAGGAATTCAGTATGATTAACTCAATTAATGCGGCATTCGAATCAGCCAGTATTGACAATAACTCTATTTCTTTCCCCCAGCAAATGACACCAAAAATGTTCACCAAGGTTAAGAACATGATCACAAACCTTCGTGGTAAGTATGTAAGTAAAGGTGGTATAGGGTGTTTTGAACTAAGCTTCAATCCAACAGTTATTGTTAATAAATTCCTAACTACTAATGAGTGGCCTAAAAAGAATCCTTTTGCTTTATTCCCTACGCCTATGAGCGTTATTAATTACGCTCTGGAATACACTTTTGCTGGAGCAAATTAATGGACTGGCTATGAGTTAGTACGTATTTTTGAACCATCAGCAGGGAACGGATGTTTTATAGATGCAGTTGTTGACGACTTCGCTAAATATGGTGTGCCGGTGGACGTTGTTTGTGCTGAGATTGACCCTGTAAACATTGAGATATTAAAATGCAAAGGCTACAAAGTTATTGAAGGAGACTTTCTAAACTTAGAGGTAAGTAGCTTAGAGAAATTTGATTTGATCATAACTAATCCTCCTTTCCTTTCTCAAACCTATCTTCATCACGTAAATCACGCTCAGCGATTTTTAAAAACATATGGCAAAATGATGGCCGTTCTACCGACCTCTTTGTTTACTTCAATGACTAAGAGAGCTAAGGCACTTAAACAGTCAGTCGCAGCTATAAATATCGGCGAGTTCCAAGATTGTATTTTTGAAGGTGGCACCTTTGAATACACTGATATAGAAACGATGCTTGTTACTTTTAATAGTGTGGAGCAGTCTAAAGCTGTCATGGATAATTTAACCGATTATGCTTCAAGACTAATGTGCTTATGCTTAAACAATGAAAGGGGCATCAACACGAAGATTAACAAATGTAAATCTTCAAATGATGTATCAAATTTAATGCCCTACTTAGTTGAAAAGTATCGCGCATTGTCTCCTTACTCATTTGTTAATGATGACGTAATTAAAAGTACGGAAGAGGCCATTAAAATTACTTTAGGAGTGAATTATGTTTCAACAGTTCCAGATGAATGTGATTTGAATGATGCCCAGGTACAAATTAATGTGATTCCACTTTTTATTGATGATCATCAAAAGGACAATACATGTTCTTTTGTTCTCACTGAGACTGAATGTTTACCTACTTTAATCAGCACAATGATAGCAGCAAATCTTACTAACAGTAAAAAAACTAAACCGCGAAAAGTATTGAAGGTAACTAACGAAAACCAATTAGATCTATTTTCCTTTGGCTAGTTGCTCGCGAACAATTTACTCTAATACTCTACGGGGACAAGTGCCCCCGCTTGTAAACCCCGTTGACAAACACTAATTTTCTGCCAATACCTCCGCCTTTGCGATAATAGAGTCTCTTAAGTAAACAAGGAAATACAAATGGCAGATTTAACGCGTTTCTCAATTGCTAAAAATGGTTTTAAAGTTGATATAGTCGATGAGGGTTTGGTTGCAGCTCAAGATGGAGATGGTTTTAATGCTACTTCACCTTGTTTTCGTATTGTCATTCGTCATTCAAACGATGGTACTGCATTCACTGAAGCTAACATTGCCTTTACTTCCAAAGTTATTCATGACGATGACGGGTTTTGGTCTTGGTCAAACGCTGAAAAAGAAGTTGAAGAGGCAGCTCAAGCGTTAATCGCTAAAGATGTCATTAATTTAATAGATTACGATACTTATCAATATTCCCAGTATGTAGCGCCAGCTCCTCAAGTTGCAGACGAGGCTTATCATTGTTAAGCCAATAAAATATCCACTGTAAATAGATAGGGCTACAAGTTAGGCCTTTTGGTATTGGTAAGGTGCTTGGCAAGCACCTTTGGATTCATCGCTCTGCTTTGCCCACTGTAAATATAAAGCACAAAGATGCCATCTTAAGTGTTATGGATAGCAATTATTGTGTAGTGCGAGTTCACATCGACTGTGACATCCTTAAACTATCACCCTGCCCTACTTTTGATAAGGAAAAAGAACCCACAATCTATGGCCATAAAACGTATGGGATTACTAATGGTAAAGCGTTCCTGTGCAAAACAGTCATCTATCAATCAAATAACACACTTATTTTCACCACAAACATTTACTTGTTAATTGTGATTACACAGGTTTTGATGTCAATGCATCTAAAGCCTGGAGCAACGAATGGCGCTCTCAACTACCTAGAACGAGATAAGTCCGTAGCAGAATAGGTCGCATCAAAGGATGGACTGACGTACTCAGGTTGCGATAAAAATTGTTAAGCCCGTTTACGCTATCGCTTCAACAATAAATTTAAAATAAGGATATATGCTCTCCTGTAAACCCCGTTGACATTCCTTAATATTCTGCCGATTTCTTGCTGTTTGAGATGATAGTACCACTTAAACAAAAGGCGTTCGCTATGACAATTTCTACATTACATAATGGTTATCTTGGAAATAAATTTTTGCGTAATAAAACTTCTGAGATGATTATTAAAGCAATCTCATCACTTACCGTTGCAACAAAAGTTTTACATTTGCAGCGTATCAAAAAAGATAGTGATAAAGTTAAATTGGTCATTTCCTCTTTTTGGCTTAACAATTTTAACTTCTTTGAGCACGACAAAATAGTTGAAACATCTCTTGGTGCAAATTTAGGCTTTGAGGTTCGTCATGCTAATCATGATGATAAGGATATTAAAAAGGTATATGGACGTACTTACCCGCAGCGCAACTCTTCAGAGCGTGAGCCTCAAATGGATATACGTAACCAAACTAAATTAAAGATATCACTTGGTGATGCAATATCAGCTCGCATCGTCTTTAAAAAAGACTTACTAACTATCTTACCTATCTTTGCAGCAGAAAAACAAGCCAGCAGTGATGCACTGGATATTACATTACCTAAAGATGACGGCCTTTATTATGGTGTGATCTCAGCGGTACAAATAATTAAAGAATATCTTTTTAGTGAGATCACAATTACATCGGACAATGAATTCACGCAAAGCCGCGAATACACGCTATTAGTTATTCAACTTCGAAGAATAGGTTATTCCATTAGCTTTGAAAATAATCTGATCACAGGTCGCCTTGGAAACAAAATAATCAACAAACGTCATTCCATTGATACCAGTCGAAGTACAACCAAGAACAAACCCGTAAGGTTTGATAAATCCAATCCGCTATCAACAACAGGTGTATGCACAAGCGGCGTTGATATCGCTAGTGCAGAAGACGATGGTTTTTCAACATTAAACGTTCTTGATTACCGACCGATAGAGGCGCGAGACTTGCTGTCAAACATAGATAAGAGTGAGACTGGCGCGGTGTGCGCAGCATATAACACTAAATCTATGAAGACTGTATTTAATGAATGCATCTATGGCATGGATACGGTACTAATGCGTGATTTAATGCGCCCTACTAACTTTTTATCGCTCTCGTTACAGTGTTCAGAATACACAACCGTCAAAAATGTTAAGGATAAAGAAGATGCGATTGAATCACTAGCAACCACCATTGATATGTTTTTTCCCGTGTTAGATATCATCGAGAAAAACAACTACTGCTCACTTCTAACTGAAAATGTAAGAAATTTTGCCAGCTCAGTTGAATGTGAGCTTTACATCCGTAGATTAGACGAACTTGGCTACCAAACATATAAAGCATCATCACTCAATGCAGAGCACTTTAATGGGTATACCATGAGAAACCGTTGCTATATCTTTGCAACCAAGCTCCCTACTCCATTCCAATGGCCGGAAAAAGAATTAAGAACGGCTAACGTATGGAATGATATTGTCATCCCAAACTTGAGCGAATTTCGCAATGTAACGCATACAGGTGGCATTCAGACCATGCTTGAAGGGCAAAAAATTGTTGCTAGTGGTGAAGATGTCTCCTTAATGTCTAAATCAAAGCAAACGGTAGTAAGAAAGTTTAACAGCCGTAATATAGTTGATGAAAGCTCTCATGTTGCAGGAACCATCATCCGTAGCCAATCAAAACAGGTTGCAGAATCTATATATATCAAACATGGCGATCAGTATTTAATTCCAAACAATAGTGTTTTAAAGGCAATGATGGGGATCAGAGAAAGCTTTGATTTATCAATTTTTACTAATGAAGCTGCTAGTGAATTGATTGGGCAATCAATTGAAGTTCCTATGCACCGAAAAATATCTCTAGCCATTAAGAAACACATTATGGGGCATCTCGTTAACTTAAAAGATAAGACGAAGAGTTCTCCAATACAAGTGCAACAGCTTTCATACAGCTAATCGGTCAAGCAGGGGGGGGTATGTCGTGTAAACCCCGTTTACAAGCTCTAATAAATACTTTTAAGTACAAGTTTACCTTTCAGAACTCACTAATATTTTTTTGTGACATATAGGGAACACATTGCCTTTTTTTGTAGGGCATCTCAAAAATATTCATTACATTATAAACATAACTGATGAACGGGAATATTTTATGAACACTTTAACGCCAACTATAGAAAAAAAATTTAACACAACTTTAAATAGTTTGATTAAAGCGAACTCTTGGATATTTGAACAAATTAATAAATCTGTACCTGAGTCATTAACGCAAATTAAAGTACTTAACAAAGGCACTGAAGGCTCTCAGTTCTATGCAGATCAACAAATTACAGTTACCTCACCATCAGGCGAAAAAGACGAAGAAAACAACCTAATATTAACAACTTCATTAGATATTGAAAATGACAAATTCAATGTCTTTTTGTACAGAGAAGATGATTTTTCAGAAGTTACTATCCCTCATAAACCCAAATTAACCAAATCAATAGAAGACGCCTTTGTTAAAGCTGGTTTACTTACGCATTAACCACCACCTCTTGAGACTAAAAGGAGGCGAAAGCCTCTTTTTTTATGCGCTAAATTTTGTATCCTCCGTATTTATCCTCTAATAAACTGCTCACTTTTATTGTTTTGACATAATAGACATAACTTAAACGTCCATTGAGATGATGCATATGAAAACAATTCACGCCAATCAAGCAAACAAATTAGAAGCATTCTACCAGAAAACCTTGTAGTTCCATTCTTCCATGGACGCT
Source organism: Colwellia sp. (assembly GCA_047633255.1). Classification (GTDB taxonomy): domain Bacteria; phylum Pseudomonadota; class Gammaproteobacteria; order Enterobacterales; family Alteromonadaceae; genus Colwellia. The sequence continues at coordinate 63,518 of JBLIEW010000017.1, read as the reverse complement.
CTACTCTGATGTCCATCGTTCTTGAACAATGCATTACAGAGAGCACAGCAGAGACTATAGAGCGAATGTCTAAAACGTTTTGTATCACTAAACAGAATGTTACTGACTTAGCGGTTATTTATGGAACGCTAGCCAATACGATTTACAATACGACTGAAAAAGTGAATGCAAAAAAATCTGTAACAAGCGAGCGCTCTTTACTTGGAAAACTAACAGATGGTAGCTCACACTTGAAAATATATCCGCACGTTGACTTTAATCACCATACACGTTAATTCGTTAGTAAGTAAGACTTGTAAACGGGGTATACAAGTCTTACTAATATTACCCAGTATTATTAAGACTCCCATGACGACCTTTACCTTCTAATTTGTTCTCTCTAATCTTTGCCTTGATCCTGGCTGGTCAATCACGAATTCAAAAACATTGCCTTAAACCAATAGGTAAGGGCACACCCCTTCTACAACACTCTTAATTATCTGAAACTTAATTGGTACTTGGGATAATAAGCTTTCAAAATACACAAAACGCAAAGTAGGGCGCGTGCGCCAATTGGAACAACCATGAATAAAATCAATAAAAACACACATTTTTTGCCTTTCGAGGAATATTTAACTTTCCAAAAGGGATCTTGTTCATTAGGAGATGAACTACACAAAGCTACACGCAAGGTGAAATTGCACAGACTAAGTACTGATAAAGGCTCTTTCTTATTTTCGGCAACGGCAGTTTTACACTCAAATCTATTTGACAGTTGTATAACCTGTTTTATTTTTACCCCAATTGAACAATGGAATAAGCCAATTAGAGAAAAATTCACGGGGGAGCGCTGGAAAGGAGCAAGTTACATTGGTTTAGTATTTACTAACAAAAATAATCAGTATGTAATTTCGGGTGAAGCTGAAATAAAAATTGATATTACAAAGACTGAGTTTGAAACTAGCTCAAAAAAAGCAATTAACTATGAAGAAAAATTATGCGACAAAGGCATGGGGTGGCGAAGTCGTTACTACAATTGTAAAAGACCAACAACCACCTCTATTGGCGGCGCGGTATATTCTTACTATGAGTCTAATGATAGTGAGAAATGCCTATACAGCACACATATACGTACAAACAATGGGCTTGTTGATTATTACTTAGGCAACTCTCCTGAATGCGTAGAAAAATTTGATAGTCTAGTCAATCAAAATATAATTTCTATACTTGCACAACCCACTAAGCAAGAGCCTATTGATATTTCTCATACGTTTACTAAAAGCCTTTGTAAAGCGGATCAGATGTTACTCTTTTAATGCTCGTTTGTATTAATAAAATAATACCCTCATAGCCTCATTTAATGGGGCTTTTACATCTTTATAACTATGAAACATAAACCCTAGTTTTCTGCACGAAGTGGCCATTTTGACATAATAAAGTCAACCCAATCAACCAGAGATAATTATGAAAACACTTACATTTTTAGATATAAATTTTGACGATCATGTTAAAGAAAAGAATAATCGTTGGTCGCAGATATGCGAGCAGTGCAAGTCACTACATTCTCGCTTAGCTCCCTTTGTTTCTGACGGAGGTACTGGTATTTGTGGCATTGAAGACTGTAACAATGAAAGTGACTATTATATTGACTTTAAGTCTGGTGAAGCATCGTTTGAAACTATGCTTCGTGTGACGTGCGCCTCAGACAACTGTGATGACTATCCTGAGTTATTTTACATTCATATTGATAGCACCCTAATAGCTCGCGTTAGGGAACTTTCAACGGCAGTTAAATCGTTACAAGTCATCAAAATAAAGGACTTAAATCATAATGGGCAGTGGGGAGTGAATATATTGGATGATTTTGATATCTCCAATGAAACTAAAAACATTGCACCGGCACTCGCTAAGTTTGTTGAACAGTTAGAAAGAGTGACCTGCGCCAGCCTTGTTGTTACTGCCGATTACTTTTACTTCACAGCAACGCCAAAGCATTGTAATGACGATCTAGCTTTATCTACAAAAAGGGTGTCCATATCAGATCTTGATAGTAGCAATCCAAACATAGTAAATACCTAACTAAGATAAACGCTATTAAAGGCAGTCTCGCACGGCCTTTAATAGTACAAGATTTCGACGCTATATTTTATAAACCAGCAAGTTACGCTATCGCTCCATTAATTAATTTATTGACAATAAGGTAAGTTAGATTGTGAGCTGTACACCCCGTTTACAACGATGAGAATTCTGCACATACACAGGCGTTTGGCATAATAAATCCATATTAACAAACGGCGATTATCTCCATGACACCATTATCTACTAGTGAAAAAATTGAAATTAGCGAGACGCTTGGCGGCATCGCTAACTGGTATGGCTTACGTGCTAGACCATCAGGTTTTGGCGGCACACCGCAAGGGCAGAGCGCAGTATTCTCGACTGAAGAAGCGCTAACCATGTTTTCTGCACTAAGAGACACTGCCAATGTTCGCCATGGTGTTATTTGTTACCCAAGTGTATTAACTGAAAAAGAGGCAAGTTCTTTTGAGTTAGTACCGCTCAACAAAGATAACGGCATTGAAGCTAAGCACCTTAACTCTTTACCAACCAGCGAATTGCAAAAGTCACTTGTTTTATTGATAGCAACAATTCTGAATCTAGATAATGATCCATTTGTCTTAGAAGAGCTGAACTACGATGGGGAGTCGTTGATACGCCAGACATTCAAGAAAACAAAGCTATATAAAGTGCGCAAAGAAATGGCTAAGCAATATCAAGTCTATCTATCGTGCATGAAAACAATAAAACCCGAAGCAATCATCGCTCAGCTAATTGAAATCAAAAAAGAGGTAACTACAGATGTTAAACACTAATATAAGCCAAATTCGCGTAGTCGTGAAAACTGAAGTGGTTCCTAATTTCTTTTTGGAAGTGGCAGTACAGGCCAGGGCAGAAAATATTAACATTGGGGATAACTGCTTTATTTATGATGATGACGGTTTTGCAAGTGAAGCTATCTGTACTGGCGTTAATGATGATCACACTGTTTACGAAAAAAAAGATGGTCAAACGCATGTTGTCGCTAATATTGAACCTGCACTTAATGCATATGAGTTTAACCGTTTGTTAAGTGCTATTTTCACCCCGAGTGAAGAGAGAAGCGGATATGATCAATATGTCGTTAACCGTGCACTCTGCGCCAATGTTTTAGAACCTTCTGCTACGGACGTTTATGATTTCACCGAGACCGGTAAAAGCCAATCAAAGATGCATTTTATGGGATTGAATACCAGCTAAGTACCTAACTAGAACTGGTTTAATTCGCTGTGATTCTTAAGTCAATTGAGACAATACTCATTCATTAAGCAACAAGAGTAAACATATGTTAGAAATTCAAGTTACAGAACAAACCTTAGACCGCATTAATGCATTACTATCTGACACAATCATGATATTTGAAAACAGCGCAAACAGTAGTCTTATTATTGATTTAGATGAGATTAACTTTCAAAAAGGTGAAGGTAACCCACACTTCTTTGATGAACTATCTACATTGATCTCGTTTGACATCACTGACCGCTATATAGTAGTGATTGCAGGTAAAGTCTTAAGTAAAAGTCATTTTCTACATTGTTCAATGAAGATGCAAGAGTTTTGCATGACGGATATCATTGAATACGATACGCCTAACGGGGTGCCAGAATGGGAGTGGGTTGAAGCTCATGCAACATATCAGGCCATTGCTAATGACAAATATGGTGTATGGGACTTTGTCGTCAATGTAGATATGGTCTTGGAAGAAAACGATAATATTCCAGAAGTATTAATGCCTGTTTTGATGGGAGCTAATCAAAAATCGATTAAATACATCGTCTTTAACCAAAACACTTAATTATCATCGAACAATCCAGATCTACTGGGTTGTTCATTATCACCCTAACAACAACCTTCATAATTTCAATACTCCGTTGATCTCTCTATTGTCTAATTTTTTCTCATATACTAAGGTACTTGATACTCATTTAAGGCTGTAGTAGTTCACAAAGTGTTCTACTCATATTTCCTCAACCTATTTTAAAGTGTGAGAACCTGGCAAAGTTGGCATATAGTCACCTTTTTATGTAAATTTCCAAAAAGGGCACTTACAATCCGATTACGAATAAATTCGGAGTATATAATAATGAATATGATGGATAATCTTGCACTGATACAAAAATCTGGTGGCATCGAACCAAAGCCTACGCATGGCATGAATAGCAAATATTCGGATGAATATAAAAACGAAGCAATAAAGTTAATCGTTAGCTTAGGTGGGCGAAACAGAGCCGCTAAGCAATTAGGCATTGCCCCCTCATTAATTACATCCTTTCGTAAACAAAAAGATGAAGGCCGGTTTTAGTGTGCAACCCTCATTAGATGAATATCTTAGCAACGTTCGACAACTACGCACAACATATCAAGAAGGATTAGAGCTTGCTAAGACATTTACAATACTTAATGGGGGTAACTACTCTACCTGTGAAGAAAACCAAACCACACTCACTCTAGGCAATGAAATAGCTATCTGTTTTCAACCTTACCCTGATATAGACCGCTTATACTTTGAGTCTTAATACCCAACAGTAACACTTCATTGTCTTATGTTCGAGTGCTTGTTATTAGAGCTCTACGCCTTTCTTGTGGAACTTAGATTTTTCAATTAAAAGCCGTTAATAACTTCACGGTTATACGGCTAATTTTCTGATAGATTTTTGTTGAGTGGGATAATGTTTTCACTATTAATAATAATGGATAAACCTATGAAAGCACTTTTAAAATTACCTACAACCTCGTTGACTGATCTCCAATTATCAGATGTTTGTACTTATCAAAATACGCAATACAGACAAGGGGATGAAGTCCTAAATGATGATGAATTTGAGTTAGTCTACATGAGCGCATTGCGCGAACGCCTCCCAGGTCATCCTTTATTAAATAAACCGCAATCTACGCTAGTAAGCGGCACAGGTCTTATCGCACATAACAAGCCGATGTTAAGTACTGATAAAGCTTATACCATAGAAGATTTAGAAAAGTATGTTTCGCTATGCGAAAAGTATGCAGAGCTTAATAATATCGATATCGCATCCCTTATGTACCGAATCACTCCAAAACTTGATGGAATAGCTGCTGATTATCGTAAACACGAGCACTTAATGTTGACTCGGGGTGAAGATGGATTCGGCGAAAATTTCAGTTTACTGCTTGATAAAGGCCTTCATATTGTTGGGGATACTTGTGAAGATAATTTAACAGGTGAAGTGGTTGTGTTACGAGAATACTTTGACCAACATATTTTAGGTCAATATAAAAACCCTCAAAATTACATGGGTGGGGTCGTAAATCGCATTATTAATTCTAACAATACTAATAAAATAACAGACTTTGCACTTAAGGCCAAGGCTATCCATTTTGTTGTTTTTAATAGTGTTGAAGGGATCACAGTAGACAGGGACTCACTCATTCATTCTATAGAACATATAGCAAAGGACATGAAGGACTCTTGCCCTTATCTGACAGACGGCACTGTAATAGATGTATACAACAATAATTTAAAAGAAAAAATGGGGCATAATGGTCGCTTCCATTTGTGGCAGATTGCAAAGAAAACACGCGGTGTAACAGCTACATAACCTATTCTTGATATTCTCTGGAGTGTCGGGCAAACTTCGCAAATAACACCTTCAGCTAACATTGAATCTGGCGAGCTTTCAGATGTCACGATAAGCAATGTCTTACTTCATCATGCTGGCCGTGTTCGAGATGCTCAATTAGGGGTTGGCGCGGTGATCACATTGACAAGAGCTGGAGAAGTAATACCCCGTTTTTTATCTACCGTCAAAGGCGTAGAGCCAACTATACCAACGCATTGTCCATGCTGTGAAACCTTGCTTGAGTGGCAGGGAGATATACTCTATTGCCGTGGCATTAGTTGTAGTGCCGCAGTCGCTAATAACCTGATCCATCACTTTAGACGCATTGGCGTGAAAGGTTGGGCTGACAAAACAGTCACAAAGTTGGTTGAAGCCAACTACGATACTATTGAAAAACTCTATGCCATTACACATGAGCAGCTTTTGAGTATTGGTATTGGTGAAGGGACAGCTCAAAACCTATTAAAAGAAAGAAACAGAGGGCTTGTTGATGAGCTTAAAGACAGTAATCTACTTGCCAGCCTGGGCATCAATAACTTGGGGCGTGGGACAAGTAAAAAAATCTTGGCTGTTTACCCTATTGATACATTACACACACTTGCTGCAACTGATCTATTGCAACTTTCCGACTTTGGTGAAATCACCAGTAACGCCATTTTTAAGGGCATTCAAGACAAAAAATCGACTTTAGCATTCCTAATACAACAAGGCTTTAACCTTAAGCATACCCAAAATATTGAAGTTGTTTCTAATGGGACACTTGAAGGTATGACGGTTGTATTTAGTGGCACAATGAAAAATGATCGTAAAGAGATGGAACGTATTGCAGTAGAAGAGAAAGGCGCTAAAAAGACGTCTTCAAGTGTTAACTCGAAAACTGATCTCTTGGTTACAGGTCAAGGAGTTGGCATTAAAAAACTTGAAGGAGCAAGAACACACAACGTCCTCACCATTAGCGAGAATGATTATTTAGCCAATTACTAGCTAATATCGCAATACCAAGCAAATCCATTTACCGGTTTGTTTGGTTACTTTCATTTTAACTTATGTTCAACCATATCAGATCACGTTGAAATAGATCAATTACATGATAATTACTTACTGTATACCCCGTTGACAACCTATTTCATAACTCGTTTATTTTTTCGCTATTGCTCAAAAAATCAAATTTTAAAAAGGTCGGGAGGAGTTGATAAGGCTAGTTATCTGCTTGAAATGTTTGGCGTGAGATAATTACTTTATCTTATAAATATAAACAGGTCTCACCATGAATAATTTAGCCCATATCTTACCAAACGCAAGTAAGCCATCTCCTGCTCCAGTTACGCTCAATGAAACGATAAAAGCGCAATTTAAAGTATCATCTCGAACTGCCATTGCTCGGGCAAAAGAATCCGCACCATTACAGGTGTTGATTGAAAAGTCTTTATTAAGCAAAGGTTCAACACTACATTTCGGAAAAGGACGCGCCCATCTAGATTCAGCAGCTTTGTTACGCGAAACAGGCAGCTGCTCAGAATACGATTATATACACCATCCCGACATCGAAGTATTAGGCAGCTCATACACCAATATATATGCTTCATATGTTGTTAATACATTGCAGATAAATGCTCGCATGTATGTTTACCAGACCATTGCTAAAAGTACTGGGGGGATCGCCTTTATTGCCGCAAGAAGCGACAAAATAAAAGGTATTCCAAATGGTGATGGCTTACTTACCTCTGTCAATACTTTTCAGAAAAAATACCTTCAAGGGGAACTTATAAAAGAGGCCAATGGTCACTTTGAACACGTAATTGAAATCAAAGGACGGGCAGGATTTCAATTAGTCGCTTGTTCACATAACCCGTTGCCGGAACACATCTTGGCGCACCAAAAAAAGGTTAAGTGATTTCGCCAGCGATTAACACCCAGAGTTTGGATTATTTCTCTGGGTTGTAACCTTTTTAACCACTCTTTCGCTATCGCTACAGAAGCTATATAGGCAAATAAGGGGATAAACTATACATTCGTTTTTACTACGCTCCCCTAATATTCTGTGGGTTTCGCCCAGGTTGAGATAATAACTCCAACTTAAATAGAGGGGCAAAAAACATGACATGTGCATCATCTGATTTATTCGACATAAATGGTAAAAACAAGCTTACTAACGAATGTGTAGTAGAACGAGAGGTTATAATCGCGCATCATGCCAAAAACCATAGAGCTGCTTTTTATTTTTCGCACTCATCTGGAAAGGATGGAAGTGCTGCTTATGAAGTAGTCAAAGCCATAGTACCAGCGAAACAACTTTTCATCATTCATGCAACGCTTGGCTCTGTAGAGCACCAAGGAGTGATTAGCTATATCGAAGATAATACGGACGAAGAGTTATTCGTTGTACGCAATGAGCGCACTGATTTTGTTGATATGGTGTTACTTAGAACGATGTTCCCAAGCCCGAAATTCAGAGAATGTACTAGTAGCCTTAAAACTGGGCCTATCTTTAAATTTATTCGCGCTCACATGAAAACTAACGGATTTACAACTGGATTCAATGTCTCTGGTTTACGCGCTGAAGAATCTACCATGCGAGCCAAGAAGAACCCATTATGGTTAAACAAGGAGCTATCGAAAGCAGGTAGAGTGGTTTACGACTGGATGCCTGCTTTTCATATGACAACCAGTGAAGTGTTTGACACCATCGAGAAAGCAGGAAAAAAACCTCATCATGCATATGGTGATTACAATGATAATACTACACCTTCAAACCAAAGGCTCAGCTGTATATTTTGTATCATGGGAAGTCTCAATGACTTAATCCTTGGCGCATTAAACTACCCTGACCATTATGTAGAAATGATAGCGCTTGAACGTGTCATCAATCACACGATGTTTGGCCGTAGTAAAGTGGTCCACACAGATAGAGAAATGAAGAAAGGGGATATGTTAGGGCAGGGTAAGGTGATAACTTCTGAGCTTAACAGCTCTAAACGAGCGATTATGCCCTATAAAAACAAAACCTTCATCCCAGCAGATCTTAACGAAAAAATAGGCGTAGCGTTTGATGAGGTGGCTGTACAGCGTGAGATGGTTCGCCTGATTGAACGACAAAAACAATTACTTGTTAATAGAGCCACTGAGAAAGCAGAAAAAGAAACTGCCAAAGCAGAGAAAGCCAAAAAAGTTGGCAGCAAAACGAAGAAACGTGATGCTAACACTATCGATTGGGTATCAGAGGCAGCTTAACCCCTCTTGATTTGGTAAATGGTCACTTAACTGTTGAACTCTACTTTCAAGTAATGAATAGTAATGCTGTTAAAGACACTGCCAACTGAATTTAACTATTGTTTGCCCCTTATTTTATTAATGGGCTTTTTTTTAATCCTTTTTCTCGTACCTGTCCAAAAGTAAATTCATTCATAATCCATTAATAAACAGATCTTTAAAACTTGACACTTAATTACCTTTCGATATACAGCGCTAATTAACTGTAATCATTACAAAACATTGTTATAATTAACCTAGTAATCAAGACTTACTTGATATCAATTTAATCAAACTTACAGGTACATATTATGCTCAAAATTAAAACGCCATCGAATCAACAAGCCAAGAAAGTGGTTTTGGTTTGCTCATCACTCGCTATGTTCATCGCCATATTCTGGTTCTTTTTTGGTACGACGACAGACACACTAGCGCTGTCTAGTATTGCTGCCATTTGCTCCATCAAGCTACTAAAGGGTTTTGGTATCATTGATAAGAAAGATACTCGTAGCAAACCGGTAACCATAGTTCTTATTCTTATACTGGCCGCTGTGCTGGTTAAAGAGCTACTTCCCTTACTGTAATACAACGCGCCCAGGCTTAAACAAGGGCGCAACCCTAATTTTCTGCTCAAACACTCAACAGAGCAGGGATTACCTTTAGAGTTTAAAATGGGGCAGTCATTGGAGGATTATGTTTCAAATTTCATAATATGATAAAGCTTCGTTCAATAGTGGTCTCAGTAAGATTTAAAACTAAATTAACAAAGACCACTATTGATAATTGTAATTGTGACCATTATACTACGCATTACTTATTAATGTTAAGAATACTATACATGGAATCATTAAGTAGTAACAAAACACTTCAGTCATTGGGCCTACTCATCAGACAGTCACGACTCAATAAATACACGCAATCAGATATGGCTAAACGTCTTGGGGTGAGTCGCACAACAATGGGATACATTGAAAAAGGTTCACCTTCTGTCGCCAGCGGCCTTTATTTTGAAGCGCTCACAATTTTAGGTTTAAATACGCTCTTTGATGATTTCATTATCTCCATTTCAGATATAAATGATAATAATCGTAGCCGAACTTCTCCATCCAAGGTTAACTTACCAAATGATTTCTAAACCCATACAAACTGCTTATGTCTATATTGAGGGGCTTGATAAGAAACCTGTAATTTGTGGCGCTTACCAACTTGATATCAACACTAATCTTGGACACTTCATTTACGGAAAGACTTATCTTGCTCGCCTTGATGCTTTTCCCCTTGATCCAATTAACCTCCCTCTTATCGAAGATGCTCACATTGCAAATACTGAAATGTTTGGTGTGTTTCGTGATGCTGGTCCCGATTCCTGGGGTCGAAGAATCATGCTTTCCCTTCACAAAACCAAACCAAAGAATGAAATGGAATTTTTATTGGCTGGAGCTGGCGAAGGTGTTGGCGCATTAACTTTTAGCCTTTCAAGAACAGCAACAAAAACCAAAAAACCAAAAAACCAATTAAGTGACATTGATACCCTTATCAATATCAAGCAAGCACTTGTAAACAAAACACGTATTAGCCCCGAAGCATTAAAAGTGCTTGGGGATGGTTCTAGTATGATGATTGGTGGTGCTCGACCAAAAACCACGCTCGTTGATGGAGAAAAAAATTACATCGTCAAATTCAATCGCGATCTCGACTTATTTGATAATGTTATGGCAGAACACGCAACGATGGTCATGCTAGGTGAATTAGATGTTAACGTGTCTACCACAAGAGCGTTAAAAACAGAGTTAGGTAACGTCTTATTAGTCGAGCGATTTGACATGAAAGGCATGGACATTACTTCTCATTTTTTAAGCGCAAACTCTTTGTTAGAATCAAAGACAGGAAAAATCAAAGAAGATGATAGTAAGGGGTTTTATACTTACGGGGCGTTAAGTGAAGTAATTAGACATGAAGGACACGCGCCAGAGCAAGCACAAGAGTTATATCAAAGAATGGTATTTAATGCCTTTATTGGTAACGTTGATGATCACACTCGCAATCACGCATTACTTTACAACTTTGCTAGCAAAGGTTGGTTTCTTAGTCCAGCCTATGATGTTTTGCCAGTTAACAACAGTAAGCTACACAGCTTAGGAATAGGTGACAAGGGCAGGGAAGCAAGCCTAGATAACTTGTTGTCGCAATCTAAACGGTTTGGCGTAAGACTTGATGTGGCCAAAAAGATAATCAAGGAAACGAGAGAATTAGTTTCTTCGTGGAAATATTATTTCGAAAATATGGGCGTGAGCCTACTCGATATCGAAGTACTTAAAAGCATCATCCCTGATGTCAGATCATGGTGATCTCATTATGCTTGAGGTACGTCCATAACCTTGACTTAATAGTTAGCATAACGCCCTAAAATTCTGCACTAATTTACTCGTTTGACAAAATAGGGTCATCCTAATCAAACGAGTAAATATCATGACTTCACCAATTAATGCATCTCCATTACTTTTAAAACCTCTTAGCTCTCAAATTAAGGCGCTTGGCGGCACAAGTTTAGCATGGGCAAAAGCAACCCCCATTGAACAATCTTTTTCGGTGTTATATCACTTCACTACGGATAAAGGTGAAAAAACACTTTTAACTCCCAATGAATTTCAACTTGGCCTAATAGATGATGTGGTTAATCACCACGCCTATTACTTAGGCGATACTGGTGAATACGTATTACGCACAGTTAATGAGGTTACTAAGCCTAAACCTGAACGCATCTTATTGACTCAGCACCTTGGCTTTTGTTTTGAGGAAGCTAAAAAGACACTTCAAGAAATGTTTCCTTTGCGTATTGTTTTTAGGCTTGATGATCCCATTGCAGCTCTTAATCAAATACAAACGATTGCTTGCTAAGCAGTCGTTCATCTCACTACTAATTTAATAGAGGTAATTATGGCTGTAAATAGCAAGCTAGGGTTCATGCGAGGAAACGCGGTAGATCGCAATGGTGTTGGCACACCGAAAGGCTTTTATTGTGATTCATGCGACAAAGAGCATGGTGCAAGTGTCGATAGAATGGGATTAAATCTAATACTTGGTAATGATGTTTTGGTCTGTGATAAAAAATATTTTCTCATGGTAGAGGATAAATTTAAATCTAAACAAGATAGTTCTAAAGCGATTGCTAAGTTAAAACGTTTAAAAAAGAAAATTTCATTAGTTGATGATGATGGATTAAAAGCTAGAATTGACTTTATTTCCACGGTATTTATGTTCGAGTTAAAAGATCCGTTAACTCTCTATAAATTGTATGATGAGCATCATATTGGAGAACGCGATTATGATACCTGCTTTGAGATGTACGATGGTGACTTAGTTATTCACGGGACAATAAAGCAAGCAAAGAAACGTTATTGGCTCAAAGTAATGCTGAAAAAGGCATTGGGCGTTGAATCCTTCGAATACTGGATGAAAATGTTTGCGCGCATAGAACAATCAGATCAAGATCTCAGCGAAACACCTACCCACACACGACAGATCAGCTTTACTCTCTAACAAAACAACCAGCATCCCATAATTATCAATTTTACGGGATGCGCATCGTTGATATTTTTTCAAAATATTCACTATTGCTGCACTAATATTCTGCACCTATGCCCAGGTTTGACAAAATACAACCTCATTAACCAATCGAGTACAAAACATGCCAAACCCTAAAATTAGATTACTTGTAGAAATTCCTGTTGCAATGGAAGCACAAGGTAATAAACGCAAAGTCCTCAAAATTGAACTTAGCTTCAGAGCTGGCGGCATTAATTACAGCACTTATCAAAATGACCCTAAAGGGCTATACCTTTCCGTGAATGCCGTTATCGTCGAAGATTATGCAAATTATTCAACAGAGTGCAGTACTTCTTTTTCAGGTGTCAAAGATTTTGTTAAACCAATGACGCGTTTTAGTAAAAAGCAACTCATTGACTACACCCCAACTCAAGAGCAATTAATTTCACTTGTTTCCCTTGTAGTAGAAAAAAATAGCTTGATGCTAATTGGTCAAGATGAAAAGACAAGTAACGAATCTCTTATCATTAAAGCTATCACCCAATACTTACAGTCTATAAAATTGGCTGTATAACCTTTAGCAATTGCGCCTTATTCACTTAGGGTAAGGCGCATTCAGGAGAGTTAATATGAGTTCAGAACGTTCTAAAACACTGACTTCCTTTGCCTTTAATGGAGATAGCCGATTTAACAGGCTTAATATCAACGTTAAATATTTAAATGATGTCACTTGCCTTTCGACTAGCAAACCAATAATTAATGGTTTGTTCTTGGTAATAACGCCAAGCTTTGAAGAAAATAACGATGGTTTTAAAACCACAAGGTTGACTAGCTTTACTGGATTTAAGATGCTAATTAGACCACTTGCTCAATTCAGTCAAAAACAACTTCTTAACTGTTTACCCAGAGAAGGTTTACTTCATTACGCTATATCGGATGTTGCCATGAAAAATCACATTTCATTAAAGACAGATGACCACTCTCACGATGAAAATATATTCGCCTTGACGAATGCTTACGCCCAGGTTGACGAGGCAGTATGAGTGAAGCATCGAAGGGTGGCGTATATCAAGAACGCCTTACATTGGCTCAAATCTACGGCGTGGAGTTTTCATGGGATGCTTCTCGTATACCGGCTCTTTTTTGCAATCAGGCACAATGCAAACGAGCTGGTAATAAGTAAATTCGAGAAATTGAGCAAGAACAAGCTAAAAAAACGATACACAATCAATATGCCCTCGATTTATCAAACTCACATTATTCAATGCTAATAGATGAGGTGAATAACCAGGAGGTGCAAGAAAAAATTGCATTATGGAACAGCTGTTATCCCGCGTGTAAATTGGATTATGATCCCTAAGAGATTGACAGCTCTCTTGAATGTTTCGAGTCATGTTATGAAGCGTACTTTATTAATTTAAGGAACTATTTAAACAGTCTTTCACTAAATTAAGTGGCTCTCAATTGCGAGAAGAAGCAATGACCCAATTGTTCCTTAAATGTGCCGTTCAACGTGGTCAAGTGCAATAAGTCATGACTTTTTAGGACTGTGGTTACTTAGTGGGTTCTACTCTGATAAATAGAATGTATAGTCATTTCTCTTTTTTCTTAGGGTAGGATAATAAGTTCAAGTAATTCAATTAAGGAAGTCAAATGAACTTATCACAGAACACAAATGCAAAGGGATTCACCGTAAGAGATCGTATTCGCTCTCGAAATGTTAAAAGGTGGCATACCTGCGATACAGTCAAAGAGCAAACTGTTGCTGATCATAGTCATGGTGTGGGTATTATTGCTGAAGAGATGTTAGAACGCCTTTTTAGCAATAGCGATACTAAGCCGACCATGGAAAACCGTTATTTTGTGCTGAAATACAGCCAAGTACGGGGTCTTTTCTGCATATAGGATTGACCCTACTTAAATAAAAAACACGAAATTAAAAGAGGATTATATTTTGAATAACTCAGGTTTATATGCGATTCACATTACTGGACCAGATAGTATCTTAGCCGTTGAGTCATTTAATATCGCTGAACATAAAAAAGTAGAATTAAACGCTCAATTTAAGCAACTCCCAGTTCATAGTTTCTCTCCTAAATTAGAAGCCAACATAGTTGATTGGCCTTATGACAGAGAGTCTCATGCTGAAGCTGTTTTAAATGCAGATTGGACCGACGTTCTTTAACGTACTTATCCAGGGGAATGAAAAATGGTTGATTCAAAGAATACCGTTACTTACAGATGTATTGATTGTAAAAGCCTATCAGAGATAGCATTAGAAATTCATCATGATGATTCACGGTATATTGAATGTTCTTGTGGGGAGCAATGCGTTCCTTATATGTCTTGGGATGAGTATAAGGAAGCAATAACCAATGAATTGCATAAACAAACTAAATGGCCAATGGAAGAGTGTAAAGATTACGCTAAGACGTTTGACTGCACCTACAAGGATGTTATCTCGGGTAATGATATACCTATTCCAGCTGATGATGTTTCTGAAGAAATTGGCTTGTTATTCCTATGTCAGGATTAATATATTTAGGAATAAACATGGTAAAAACTTGTGTTGCTAAACAGGAGATCCACAAAGCTTGGGTTTTTACGGTGGTGGGATATTAAGTATTTTAGAGCGCTACCCTAAAAAAACAGACTTCACACTTCTTTAGTCCATATAGATTCCAGTGCGAAATGGATTACTTAAAAGTATAAGGGAAAGTATGTTATTTCCTTCAACAACCTACACATTGACAATTTGTAGGTTACATATTGGCGATTTGTATGACAGTTAAAGTTCACAACGTGACGGAAGGCGAATTTATTCGCTTGATGCAAACTAACACTATAACAAAATTAATAGCTCAAGAAAGCGTTAACCAGCCATTAAAGTTTTGTGTTGTAGGCGTAAACCCTAATACCAGTATAGCTTATGCTATACGACATGGGCGCGTAAATGAGTATAGAACCTGGCGAGCAGATAACCTTGCCAAATTTTTTAAAGAATTAGGCGTGGCTTCATATGAAACTCAATATAACAAACCTAGTGGAACATAATTAATGCCAAGCAAGCAACATGACTTTCAAAGTAAATTAGCTGCTGGATGGGCGAAAAAACAAGGTTTTCCAATAGTAGCAACTAATTTAGGTGCAGTGGGAAGCCGTGAAATTGTTGATTTAATTGCGTTTAGGTCGACTTGTTCATTAATGATTGAGTCTAAAATATCACGGTCCGACTTTAAAGCAGATTCAAAAAAGCCCGAGCGTACATTTGGTGGCGTTGGCACTTACCGATTTTATATTACTCCCGTGAATATGATTACAGCTGATGAAGTTCCTGAAGGTTGGGGGTTACTTTATGTAGACGGGAAAAAAGTAATCGAGATTGTCAAACCTCTTGGCAATTTGTGGCCTAACTACAATTATGAAGATAGTCGCGGTTGGGACGGATTCAAGCATAAAGTAGATCAGGACGCTGAACGAGCTATGTTGTTTTCTATCACTAGACGACTCGTTAAAAACCAACCTATTTTAAATTAAACGCTCTGATGGAATATGAATATCGTAGTTATAGATAATTGGTAAATTACAAATTGCACAAACTCTTTAAAAATACGGGCGTTGAATTTGGCAAACGCACAAGCTGGCAACAGTGCTCTACTTGTGGCGCGACTATATATAAGAGTAACTGGAGCCTCGGTGACTTTAAATCCAAAATAGAGCCGACTTGTGAGATTTATCCGGTAAATAAGCTTTGGTCTGAAAGTGCCTCTCCTAACAATTAGCAGGTTAGGGCTGTCTATTTGTTTCAGATACAAAAAAGCCACCCTCGACGCCAAGGGTGGATTAATCATAGACAAAAAATAGCTTAAGTTTTGTCAATCGACATACATCACTACGTCTATCACGCTTAAATAGGAAATACAAAAGCTCTGATGGCGCGCATAGCATAGATTCCGATATATTTGTCAAGCAAAAAGGCCTAGTTGGGTGTATGTAAAAAGAATATTAATGACTTAAGGATTGTTAAGTGGAAGAATTTAATAATTTCTCTGTAGCGATTAAAGCAACAACAAAAGAAATTGCATTAAAAGAGAAGAAAAAGAAAACCGTTGATGAGGATTGGGAGCTGTCTATAAACTATACTGCGGCTAGTGAAATGGTGGGTAAATTGGCTTATGAACTTGGTAAAAGAGAAGGGTTGCTTAGCTGGGGCAATCGTACTGAAAAAGTCGAAGCAAAAAAGGCTATCCCTCTATTGGAAAGAAAAATAAAGCATATAAGAAATTTGGATGGTGTAAAGATTATGGATTTACAATTTAAGCTTGAAGATGACTTAGAACAATTACGCTCAGAATTACGCGTTTTAATTAGCCTCAAAAGCCGTAGCCCGAGGCATATGATGTTTTAACAAGAAATAACATCTTACGCTATCGCTGCAGACAAATAAATGACCCACGTACTTCTCATTTAGCGTAAAAGTCACTAGTACGCCAGCAATGCAATAGATAATTAATACATAACTTATTAACACAGAAATATGTAATTACATGAACCGTGCACTATCCTTGATTAAAGGTGAATTCATCATTGATCAAGAAATCAAATGTGAAGAGGGTACCAATGCTACATATTTTAGCTTCACTCGATATACTGCCAATCCAACAAAACAGCTAATTTATCTCTACAATATCGGTAACCGGTTAGTAATAAGAATAAGTAAATTTCATCCAATAAAATTCGCCAACGTGTTCAACATTTATCTTGCCGACATTATTAACGAAATCAGCGCAGTATCGGAACAATTCTACAATAACCAAATTGATAGACAAACATACAACGCCATAAAATCTGACATGGCAAAAAATCTTAAAGAAATTATAGAAAAAAGGTATGGAAAGGACGTTGTTTTGGACTTGGATGATCACGTTCAAGGCGATCCTGTTCATCTTACAATGGACCTTAGTGTGTTAACTCCAGGTAAGTTACAAATACTCAATAGCATTTTATCCACTACTCACTTAACTCGGCGCTGCTAATTTTCTGCCATAAGAAAAATCTGTGAAACAATAGAACCACTTACTTAATCTTTCTAGGAAAAACCAATGATATTTAACACTACTACTCCCGTTTTACATAAGCAAATACTGGCCATGTTTCCTAAAGCCATTAAAATAGTAGACCACGTTATTAAAGAAGAGAAACTTTTGATAGGTACATCCATTGTTAATCACCCTAATGTTCCACCAATAAAAATTACCATGGCAATGTTGGAAAATGACTTTCCGTCACTTCAAGAGTCATTTTTCTGGTATGTCATTTAAGCTTCTCATAATACAACTTTAATAATTACAAGAGCCTCTTCATAAGAGGATTTTTTATGCCTGTCTTCTTTGGTATCCCCTAATTATCTGTCAAATACCATACCTTTGCGATAATTAAGTAAATCAAAAAAGGGCTAAACATTCATGTTTCCAATAAAATTAAAACATATCGATTTATTCACTGGACTAGGTGGCTTTGTTCTAGCAGGGAAGCGAACAGGCGGAATAGAAACTATTTTTGCTTGTGAGAATGATAACTACAATAAAAAGCTAATTGATATCAATATGAACCTTGATAATGCTGGGGACATAAATGAGGCTGTCATTTCGCAAGCTAACCATCCTTACGCGGCCATTTGCGAAGAAGAGGACATAGTACCTTCTGAAAAAACTGGTATAAGCTCATTGTGCATAGAAGACTTTTTAGAAGGAGTTGTCGATTACCCTGATTTTATCACAGGTGGATTTCCCTGTGTTGAGCTGACATGCGCAAATACTTTAGGTAATTGGCAAGGAATTAATGGAAAAAACTCTGGCCTAGTCCATGAACAACTGCGCATCATTGAAGAGTTAGAGCCTAAATACTGCTTATTTGAAAATGCCGAAAAACTTACTATAAATGGCTTGAATGTCATTTTAAACGAACTTGATAAATTGGGGTACGTTGCTCAGTGGGGGATCATTTCAGCTACGGCCTTTGGTCTGCCTCACTACCGTCACAGAACGATCCTTGTTGCTTACCTAAAAGACACACCGTTAAACCTGCTTAACGTCGATATTTTCAAAAGCGTGCATCAATATACGACTGAGGCGGGAGAATTCATCTTACCGTTATTAAGTGAAGATCCGCAGTACATTAAGGATATGGCCACCTTATTAGAACCTCGCAGTGTTAAAAACCGCAGCAAGCGCATAAACGCTTTAGGAAATGCCATTGTTCCTGATATAGCCGAAGCTCTATTTAACATCATTTTAAATGCGGAGAATGGATATATTGACAAGTTAACAGTCAACAACACTCCACCAGCATTACGAAAAAACTCAGTTGATATCCCCAAAATGCCTTCATGCGGCTTTTTAAAGGACGGCATGATCTACTCTCATAATGTAAGAGATACCGTTTTAAACCCAACGAAAACAACTTACAAAGGGTTATATTCAACAATTCTATCTAAGGATGGCAACAATAATTTCACTTGCAAAAGTCGCCTTACACGCCCAGGTGGGCTTGGGGGATTAGTCGGTAACATTATGAGCATTGGTGCAGATGAGGGTGGGTTAGATCCCATTTTTTGTGAAATGTTTATGAATTATGAACCAAACCATACGAAACTGAAGAACCTCTAATTCCCTGCGACATATCACTCGGTTGATATAATTATTACATCTTAAATAAACCGTTAAACAACAGGAAATATCATGTTTTCATCGAATCTAAAAGAGTTACCAAATCAAATGGTAATCACGCGAAAAATGCCAAATAAAGCTCGCGAACTTGCAAATGAACATAACGCAAAAATTCATCAAAAATTCTTAACCGAGCAATTTGGTGGTCGTACTACTTCATGTTACTTATCAACAAGTGATTTTTGGGTTTACGCTCAAACAATTGAAGAAGTAAATGACATTAAGGCGCAAGCCAAAGCCTTAGGTTATAAGAACCTAGAGGCGTTTGTTCCTTGGTCGGGTGATCCTGATAACAAACAGGTTGATCCAAATGGGGATTTTGCAGTGAGAGCATCTGAAATAAATGATCTGATCATTGGAGAATCAGCAAAAAAGCTAGTAGGATTCCTACAAGAATTAGTAGCGGTTGTTGAAGACCACATTACGTTTACTTATGCTCACATGTCTAAGGTTACTTTCACACTCAATGATGAAGTAGCGGCGTATTTACTAGCAAAATCCATCTTGGATTTTTTTGATATTGGCGCAAAGCTCGCTGGACTAGCAGTTATCATTGATCCCATTGTGAGTCACACATTAGACACATTCACACTATCAGTAAGTCTTTCTAAACTCAACTAAGCAAAACCAAAGGTTAGAAATATTACATCAAAAACGTATTGCCATAATTAACACTAAAATAATTTAAACTAAGAGATATAACATGATAGTTACACGTAAATTGAACAGCTCTGAGCCAGACTTGCTTCTTAACAATGAAAACCTTGAACTTATCATACATGATTTAGATAAAGTGTTGATTACAAGCATAAGCGCTCCTGAAGGTGGTTGGACCCATGATAAGTTAGAAGCAATAGATTACCAAACAATAGCTCCTTTTGGCTGGGAGGCCTATCTAGGCAACACAGAATGTTGGATTGGTGGCTCGGAAGTATAAAGCGTTATCCACCCCCAGGTTGCCTCGCCAATACGGGGTTTTTTGCCTGTAAACCCCGTTTACAAAACTTAATTTTCTGCCAGTTTACTATGGCTTGAGATAATAGCCTCACATTAAACGAACAGAGCAATATCATGAAAAAATCTTTAATCACGACATTTAATTGGTTCAACAGCAACGACCCTAAAGTCGAAATTGACGCTGTAGTAAGTGACATCCTAGTAGAGCAAGCAACATCACATATTAATGAAATGACAGCGAATGGCTTTTATTCTGGTGAACTTATCGCAAACATTGGTGACAACAATACGCTATTCAAAGGCGATTGGTTGGTTGAAGACATCACTAGTCCAAAAGCTCTCTTTAATCATCTTTCCAAAGGCATGAGAACCGATTTAATTGCGCTTGTACGAAGAACGGTGTTGACTCTAAACACGTAAATAACTGTAAAGTGCTTGATATTGCAGAATATGAACTAGTTCTAGCTGGTGAACACATTGAAACTATCAGTGAAACCCATTTATTCACACCTTACGGCTTACAGTTCAATTTTTGTCTTTTAGAAACTGAGCTTGAACGTGTACTCGAAATAATCGAAGAAATACAAACTTTATCGTAAAACACAACAGCCTTAGCGTATACCACTAAGGCTAAACTTCTTAAGAGGATACAACATGTCACTCTCAAATTATGAACGATGTAAGGCTTGGATAGCGAACAAACCAAATGTTGAAGCGGTGCGCGATAAGCTGGCTATATTAGAAGAAAAACTATTGGCGATAGCGGTTAGTCACCCTAAGCGTAAGGACTTCGAAAACACAATGCAGGTGCTTTTAACACACTTACAAAAGATAGATAACAGCGCTAAAAATATATCGCTCTCTAAAACTGATGTGGGAACGACGAAAAGCGGGCTTGCCTACGATGTTGATCCCACCATACAACCCATTATTGATCCTATTGCCAAGCGAGCTGCTGTTGAATTGCTTAAATTGAAAATTGGTTGTGGTGTTGATTTTATCAAACGTAAACAACTGGTCGCTTAGCTATCACCGCCCCCGATAGAGGGGGTACATAACAATTATGCTTTACGCTATCGCGACAGCACAAAAACTAATTTCATAAGGACCAACCCCCCGCCTAATTTTCTGCCTTGATCATCCTTGCGCCTAACTACAAAAGCCTACTTAATAATCTGTGTGATCCTACCCCTTTGACATAATAGAACCATCTTAAATAATCAAGTAATTATCTTTCACCCTTTTGATACCTTAGGAGGTATTTATGTCAGCTAATGACAAAAAACTGCAAACGTTAATTAACGCTGCTGGCGCTAACGCAACGGAAGAACAGTCTGATGAAGTTGTTAATTTCATTACGGCAAACTACCAAAAAGAAGATTGGGCATGGGCTTCAATGCAAGCCATTAACGTTGGTAACGTATATACCGACATATCAGAACGACTTGGTGAATGTGGTATTTACTAACTTCTCCACCAACTAATCAAATAGCCCACTTTATAAAGTGGGTTTTTTATGCACAAGATAAAATAAAAGCAAATAATCTCCATTCAAACTAGATATATCCCCTTGATTTTCTGCGTACTTCTCCACGTTAGGGATAATAACAACATCTAAATTTTTCAAGGGGATCTACATGTCACCATTTCAAATTATTTACAACGTTCGCCAGCAACTAAAGCTAAATGAAATAGAACAAAACACGGCGCGTTTAAAAGCTCATAAAGTTGAACTGATCGCTAAATCAAATCAAATCATTCAAAAAAACCACTTGATCGTAAACACAATTGCCGCCCATTAATTACTTTTAACACTCGAATATTGGGTGTGATATTAGGATCTTATTATGACTTGTATACAAGCAATAATTACTGAATTTTCAAATAGCCACGATTTAACCCCAGGTGCAACAGTATGTTTAATCAATCACATCTTTGGTCTTATTGCTAATATTGGGGTAAACGCTTACTTGGACCTACCACAAACTGAGCAACAGGAATTTATCAAAGATGCGACTAATAACTATATTAGCTCACTCTGAAGAATTATTTAGTATAACAAGCGATCAATCATTGCTTGTTATACCGCATTAAAAGTCGGCCCTAACGCACTGGCTTGACATAATTAAAACCACTTTAACAACTGAGAATAAAAATGAACCACTATCAACAAGGCTTTTTGGCCGGACTAAACGAAGAGCCTACTATCAACAACCCATTACAGTTAATGGTTAATGAATTCGACGCTGGCGTAAACGCTAAAAACACTAAAAAAGTTTTTTCCGAAAGAAGTTTTTGTGAAAACTCATTAACATTTCGTGAAGGGTATAAGTCTTCAGGTTTTGCTCACTTAGCTTCAAAGGGTCTTATGCTCAAAGTGGGGTGTAAAGATTGGACGTTAGGCCATAAATCAGGGGTCAATAAGTTCAATAACGTTTTAGATGGGGATGTGCACAATGTCGCTTTTAATATTGACGTTGAAACTAACGCCGTTAACAAGGATGTTTACACTCCATTTGTGCAATTTTATACGTACCTAGACCATAAAAACGAGGTCTACTCAATAGAAGCTCGCCACCGTCACGGTTTAACGTCTTGCTACCCAAATTACCATATTATAAATAGATCGCCTTGCTTGCCTGAGAAGATTAAAATAAGTGAGTTAGAAAGTACGCTTGGGCAAACCATACTTATTACAACGCATGATATTTTGCAAATCTCCTATCGCGGATACCATCCGTTAACGATACAAGGCATTAACTTCCTCACCAAGTCATTTCAAGGCTATATGAAGTTAGCTTTAAACATCCCTCAATGGAACGAGGAAGCCAA
Organism: Colwellia sp.; assembly: GCA_047633255.1. Classification (GTDB taxonomy): domain Bacteria; phylum Pseudomonadota; class Gammaproteobacteria; order Enterobacterales; family Alteromonadaceae; genus Colwellia. The sequence goes on along the minus strand of JBLIEW010000017.1, from coordinate 40,534 downwards.
AAAGCAAGTGACATGGAGATTAGACCAACCAACATTTGCATAACCAAACTTGCCTCACAATAGCGCCCTCGGGCGCTTAATACCCCCCAATACACTGCAAAATTCACTTAGTGTTAACCTGAACTTTATTAGATACCAAGTAAACTTACGCTATCGCTTCAGTAAAATTAATATCAGAAGTGGCAAGACCCCCGCATTTTTAACACCCTTAAGCTTTGATTTTCTGCACCTTTTATTTATCTGCGTACAATTAACTTAAGTTAAATAACCCCGTAAATAGAAGGATAAATATCATGGCTACAGTATCTTGGTCAAAGGCAGTTCACATCGAAGGTTTGGGCGAAACCTTATGTGGCCGCAACATCCCGTTAAGAAATAAAGAGTGGAATGCTTTTGGAACGCCAACGTGTAAATCTTGCATCAAAGTAAAGGCCGTTGCTGCTGCTCTTGAAGAATACGAGAGCCGCGAGGTTAACGGTCAATGCCCATTTAATTCTAAAAAAACATTTGTGGTTAATCCAATCAACAAGGATTCGTTTTTGGTTAGCCAGTTCATTGGTGGTGTTTACCAATCACAGACTACTGCTGATCGATACCGTACAAGTGAAATCGCTTATATCAGCCAAGACATCTTATTAACAATTGCTAGCTAAAGAGGATTTAATCATGGAAAAATTAACACTTGTTCAGTTAAAAAATAGCTTATACATTGCGTCATTCAACCTTAATCAAGCAACAAACCCAGTGAGTAAAAGGCGCGCTACGCGCTATAGCAAACTTGGCTCTTCAGTCAAGGAAATCGAAGTAATGCGTAGACGTGTACAGTTAATTACAGATGCTATTGCGCGAAAGGAAGCGGAACAAATAGTCGAATAATATTTACATTCTGTTTGCGTTGTGAATATTAAATTAAGCGGCTATATACTCTATATAGCCGCTTTTCATTTAGATGTTCAATTTTAAATATTACTCGCCACTCATAAACCTGATTATTCGTTAAAAAAGTCAAGAAAAACAAAAATAATAAGTGGGAAATACCTTCAAAAAAACTCATAAAACCCGTCTTTTTAGCCTGGATATTCTGCGTAAAATATTGACTCCCGCATAATAAACACAAGTTAATCAATCACGTAAAAAAGGCAGTAAATCATGGTCATTATTCATATTAGCAAAATATCAATCGATACACGCGAACAAATTGTTGGCACTCATTACAAAACAGTTATCGCTGCAGTTAAGTCTGTCTTTGACCTAAAAATAGGCTGTAAATGTTATGTACCTAGTAATATGGGTGGTGTTTTCTCAGTTAACGTTAAATCAATTATGGCTGGCGTTATTACCTTAACCGGTAAAATGGAAGGTGAGCGCTTAGGCTATGAAATAGATTTACACTCGCCCGTAATGGACGACAGCGAATTTAAAGCGCTATATCACAGCCTTAAATCGAATGTACTTACTAAGACTCAACGTGCAGCTCTTTATGTTGGGGAAGTCCAAGGCTACATGAACATTCAATCTTACACTCAATACGGTATGTCAAAGGACGGGTACGCCAGAGCTAAACGACTCGCCTTGTATTAAACACTATAAAGAGTTATGGGGCGTTCCCTATAACTCGTTCAACCCTATAACAACACCGCTAATTTTCTGCAGTAATATCGCCAGCAAGTAAAATTAACAACTCAAATCATTAAGGATTTATCATGGCTTTATATATTTTCAACCGATACAAATTAACCGTTGCTCAACTTATTGAGAACATGGATCTGGACGATAGCGTTGATTCAATGGGGCTTGGTTCATTTCAACTGAACGAAGTACCTTCACATTTCACTGGTGGCTCTTCAAACACCTTTTTTGGCAAGGGCAAGGTTAGAGCTTATTTTTATACTAATATTGCCTTTTACCCCTATGTCAGTGATGAAAAGCGCAATGCTAATTTTCACACTAACGACTACATCAATGATTGCTCGAAGCATAACTCGCCATTAGTTTTTGCTGTTCCTGATGGTAGCCAATGGAGTGGCTACTCATTAGGTTATCAAGGCTAACACCAGACCAATAAGCTCCACAATGTTATGTGGAGCCTGTTATTTTTAAAATTCAACCTCTTAAAACAACATTAATACAGGCGCTTATTATGTATAAAATCAATAGCTTTGTAATGCCAATCCACACACGCAGTGGTGCAACCATTGTAACTTCAAGTAAAATGCGAATGGGTCAACGCGTATTACGTTTAAAGCGTGAACTTAAAAAAAACCAGCAAGTGACTAAATTGTAATCCTCCACGTATGACGGGAATGACATTTGTCAATGCATTCCCATTACCCCTAGTAATCTGCGCTAACCCCCTCATTTGATAAAATAGCTTTACCTTAACGAACACCGTTTACAGTAGAGATATTAAAATGATAACCATTGAAATAATCAAAAAAACTTACGAAGAATGCCTTAGCGTTGCCATTGCCAAAGCCCCGTTAACTTCATGGAAGCAACAACCAATAGGCGTAGGGTTTACTACACATAAAGTTAAGTACGGCCTTGCAACACCAAGCGGTGAAATATTGCTAAACCCGTCTTTTATTGGCACTAAAGCGGTGAATAAACTTAAAGAAACTATCTTTCACGAGTTTGCTCATTTTTGTGTAGGTCGCGAGAAGAACCATACAGCTCCATTTAAACGAGCATTGAGCTACTTCAGTGAAGGCTTAACCGTTCCCGTTGAAGAAAACCAAATGGTTAAAGCTAACAATGGTTATAAGTATCGCATCTTGGGGTTTAGCAAAACCAAAACTTACAACCTAGAAGGTGCATTTAAACGTACAAAAAAATACTTGGATTACGATCCCAAAGGCAAACGAGCAATGAGAATTTTAGGGGATTTATTCCTACGCTTTGAATACGTACCTTATGATGATCCTTTACCTAAAGACACTATTAGTTATCCATAGCGTTATAACCATTGCAGCAACCGATAGTTCGCTCCTGCAATGGTTTAACTGCAACAATCATCTCAAGTTAATCAATTGATTTTTTAATGAATGACAAAGCATTTCGTCTTTATCTGCGTTGGCTAAACTTCCCCTGAAGGAAATTCGATTACTGTCTTTAACCATGCGGCAAAATAAAGGGTTGGTACGAATCAGGGAAATAGATTACAGGCTATCGCCTTTCATCATTAGATAAAATCAAAAAAGTTTAACCTCTCCTTTTATAAATATCAACGCTCCACCTTAAAACCCCTGTTTTTCTGCGCCAAGCAACCACAATGACATAATAGACCTAGGTTAAGAAAATGCGCCAAACATGAGCGTTTAGCTAGTTAATAGGGTTACTTGAGCTTCGGCTTGCAAGCCAAGAGCTTAGGAGTTATTCAGTCAATAGATTGAGTTAGCTTTGCTAGATACCTACAAGGATAAAATAGCGCTAAAGGGGTTGTTAACATCAATCGCTAACCTTTACCCAATTTATTACTCACGTTACCAATCAGGAAAACAATATGAACAGTATATCAACACAACAATTAGATTTAGTTCAGGCGCAGTTAACGTCTTCGCTCAAGGCGATGGGCGTGCAAATTGATTCAGACAATTTATTTGTCTTAAACAGTCTTCTCACTGATTTTTTGGAAGAGAAATGCGATGTAAGCATTGACGCTTCATTAACGCCAGAGTCACCCCGTATATTGATTAACGATGCCATACAGTTTCCACGCCTTATCACAGCTATTAATTCTCATTTTCGCCTAAATGGTGAAGAGCTGACAGAAATGCTTGAATCAATGGACATTTCATTAAGCGACTTGGACCTGCTATTAAACCGCGCTGAAGCAAGAATGAAGGCATTTAATGCTCACCCCTTCGAATTGGTTAACACGACAGAAGATTCATTTATGATTATCGAAAACGCTCCTTTATCAAATCCGTACACGGGATCTATTGATAATGACGGTACCGGAATAGCAATTAAGGTCAATGGATACTATGGTAATTGTGAGGATGATCATGCGGGAATGATTGCATATCTTGGTGACATAGGCGGTGAACTTCATTTGGCTGTTTATGCTGGCGCTAATATAGAGTATCCGTCACACCTCATCCCGCTTGAATGCGCTAAGAAAATAGCGAAATAATTTATTACCAAAACTTAAAACTGTTTGTCTCCCGACCTTTGCCCTAGCTTTGATAGTAGGGCTTTTTTCTATAAAACTTTCTTTAACCCCCTGTTTCCTGTCGAAACGCGCCCGTTTGAGCAACGTAGATGAGACTATACATGTTTAGATCCTAATAATTCACGTAGTGCTTGTGGCAAAAAGCTTCTTACTTTTTTTGTTATTACTAATTCATTTTTTTGCCAAAGGACCCCTAGATAAATCACGAACAATCCAAGCAATGTTAAAGTAATAGGAAAGAACCAACTATCTTTAAATATATCTGAGGCTAAATGACCTATATAGCCTGAACAACCTATAGCGCCAAAGATAACAAATACCCTCCTAACAATTAGAACTCCAGCAGAAATCATTAATAGATTAATCGTAAAATAGGTAAACTTAGATAACTCGCTGTCAGAATGCTGGAATGACATCCCCCCCCAAAAAGCAATAACACCGAAAAGGTATATCCAAAATGAATAATCAGCTTTATTATGAGATCTAATGTCAACCCAAAAAGCTAGCGCGATCATGAGTAATCCAGAATACGTAGAAACTAATTTCCTTAACTCCCAACTATAATCACCTCCGTTAATCATTACTGCAATGTCCATTGTTAAATACAAGAGAGTCACAGCAATTGGCATGATTAAGAATGGGTATTTATATTTCCAAGCAATAACTACTCCTACTGCTAGCGTACTCAATTCCATATAAATCCAATGCCATTGTATGTTTCGATGGTATTCTCGGTAAATACTGTCATCAGGCCAAACACCTAAAGCATGTTGAATTCCATAAACGGCTAATGGTGTTAATGCTATAACAAAAGTTCCACAGATTCCTGCGGGGATAGCTAACCCTTTTGATTTAAAAATATTGGTCATTTTCAATCCAACCAAACCATAAAATAATGAAATAAATAGAATCCCAATTCCTCCGAAAGACTCCCAACCTAAGTTCATAAAAAGAGTCATTGCTCCGATGGCTATCATTCCACCTATGTAATAAAGAACATTAGTGAAATCAAACTTAGATGCTGTATTTGGTTGTTTATTTAAAAAATAAATTAATCTTTCAGACTGTTCTAGTGAAAGGATATTTTCACTTACAGCATCCGCAAGGTTCTTTTTAGTAACGTTCAATCTAGACTTCTCTCTATGATAAGTACCCGTTTTAAATAAACTATATTATTTGTTTTTGCTATTTAATTTCGCCATTCTTTATAGTCTTGATTCTATTTCAGATAATACTGGGATACCACATATTTAAAGTTGTTCGTCGAGACGAGCAACTTTAAAGTTCGCACCCTTTGAAATACCAGGTTATCTGCCAATTTCAAACTTCACAACCCTAGTTTTCTGCCAAATCCTTTATAACTGTCACAATAAATTCTTCAGTAATAAAATGGTTTAAATGGGACGAATATGAAAAAGTTAAAATATCAAAACTTAGAAATGAACGCACAACCACCTATAGCTTGTGATCTAAACGTGGGTGATGAAGTTATTTTCACCAACGATAATGGAGTAGAGTTCTTCGGGTATAGCGTGATCGGTTTTAGTGAAACAATTGAGAATGGCCGCTTCATTCATCTAAATACCGATTCGTATTGGTTTGCTTCTAAGCGTGAAAATCTGACAAGTATGTGTGCAAAAGAACAAATGGCTCTGTTGAACACCAACAAGCGCTATAGCGACATGGCAAACCTTTTAAAGCTATCTGCTGATAAAGGACTGGTAGCTTTAGTTAACGGCTATAAAATTGATTGGAACAGCTATTTTGAGCACTATTCTTTGTCACATCATGAGATAGGCGTTGTAGATCACAATAAGGACTTTGACTTTTTATGTGAAGATGCAAAAAAAGGGTAGATTCAAGGTTGAATATACCGGCATTTATCAAACGTCAACAATGCGCCTTCGGGCGCCTAAAAACACTTATTTAAAAACACCCCTAATTTCCTGCCCCATATTGCCATTTTGACATAATAACCACACGTTAAATCATAAGGTAATGCATCATGAACAAACCAATTCTAACTTCAAGTGAAGTCGTGAAAAAATCAATCAAAAACTTAGCTGTAAAATTTGCAGAAAAGCACGCCCTTAACCCATCTGTAATTGAAAGCTTATCTACTGGTGTAATAGAACGTATAAACATTTTTGGCACAAGTAAATTTGGCGAGCTGAACAGAGAACAGCAAGGCGCGTTTATCGGCGTTGCAGTTACAGATTATTTTCATTGCGCCAAAAAGTATCACGACCGTTATATAAATGAACAGGAATTTAGATTGCGCGTTCAACACATTGTATACAACTTACTCACTCAAGATAAGTAACAACTATTCGACAGGCCTTATTTTCTGAGGCTTTATCCACGCTACGTATAATAATCACAAGTTACTTAAAACCTGAATTTATTGGAGAACACTATGGAAGCACTAGAGAAATTACAAACTGGAAAAGAAGCCGTGGCACTACGCTTATATACTCTACCTGAAGAGTACGGCACTGGAATAACCGTTCATGCCGATGTTGTTTACGTTAAAAACGCGAAAATTGATTACGTTCAATCAATGGGTTTTTATAATAATTACTTTGATGAAAAACATCAGTACAAAGGATTATCTGTAATTGCCCTCTGTTACGGCGAAAAACCTACACCAACAGGTTATGAACTTCACATTGAAAGTAGCCGTAATAATTCCATTACTCTTGAGAAAGCCCTAAGCATGGTATCAGTGTTAAAACCGATCAACCGTAAAATGTCAAAGCTAGACCTACAATTAGGACCCCACGAAAATTATGCCGAGTACGTCCATCGAATAGCAATCGTGTTAAAGGTTAAGTCTTTTTACCATAAGTCTATAAAGTCAACTAATGACTTCACGGAGTACCGTGTAGATGACATTACACAACTTAAGCAAGCTATCGAGCAAATGTTAGAGTTCAATGTAAAAAGCTCTGTAGTTGCTTAATATCTACTAAGATCCTCACTCTATGGCTGATTTATTTTAATTAACAAATCAGCCCAATTATTCAATAATTACAACCTGGTCCCAACCATTAACTCGCTATAACAAACCGCATCATCACATTTCGCTATCGCTTCATGAGTAAATATAAAAAGGGTATTAGAACTTCAAAAGTAATTTATTACTTCAACCTCTATTTTTCTGCTTATTTGCTGGCGATAGAGATAATTACCCCGAGTTAAAACCCCCGCACAATTTATTAATATTAAGGTTAAATTATGAGTTCAGATATAACACCAAACGAAACACACGCAGTTATTACCATGAGAATAGCATTACATTCTCAAAACCCCGATGAAATCGCAGACGGCCTAAACGAGCTCCTTGGTGGGCAGGTAGGCAAAGGGTGGGTAGCTGACTATGCTTTTTACAATTCTGACAACCCACTATTAATTATTGCTTCAGAAACGGCAGAAGAAGGGGAGTTATTCAATTCTCCTTCCGGCTATCTATACCCCGATATGGAAAAGCAAGCAGAATCATTAACGTTTGAACACTTTGCTATTGATAGCTTAGATGATATTTGCCAAAACCAAATTGATGGTGTGGATCACATGGTTGCTTCAGTAGCATCAAACTTATCGCGAAATAAAGAACTAGCCTGTGCTATAGCATTGCTTGAAAATAGCCATAAAAATGTAGCTGTCATGCTTAAAGCTCTTGTTGATACCTCATTAATGCGCGACCATATTCAAGCCAATACTAATTAGTCTATACAAACTCGCTGGCGCATGGCAATAAACGTAGCGCTAGCTATTATTTAAATCAAACGGCGCTATCTGTATTGCGCCGTTAAACGTTCTAAGGTCCAGTACATCTCATTCATAACAACCCCTAATTTTATGACAACTTATCCTCAATCGTCATAATTTCTCTATCTTAAAAACTAAAACACAACAAACCAATATTATTGGATAGAGGATCAATTTATGATGCACGACCTGCACATACCCATTACCACGCTTCACCAGTACCCCGTTAGTACACAAGAGTCCTATCTTTTAGAACCGGACAAATGGAAAAATCTGTTAGACCTGGATGTGATAGAACGCACTTTTTTAGGTGAGAACAAACAGTACTGGTCCCAAGTAGCTAAAGCAAACATTCGAGCTGTTGCGCAAGCGAGACAAGCGCTGGCGAGTGGAAAGTTATTATGGGATGAACAAGAAGAGCCATTAGTTCCAAGTCAAATTGAATACAAGACAAGTCTTGAAAACCAAATTATAAAATCCAAGATTTGTTTCAAAGAAGCAAACAAGCGTAAAAAAAAGGGTTTTGGGATATTTAGTAATGTGTGCAAAGAAACACTTCCACTAAGAGTCTTCTACCTTAAGTTGTGGGCGTTTATTTCGAATACTGAGGATAATGTACTATTTAAAAACAACATTGCAGGAAGGGCGCTAAATCCCATCAGAAAAGGCTACTTCTATGAAGAATATGAAGAAGATGGTTTTGGTGTCGATAATCACGCTTTCATTAAACGCATAGTAGCTAACATAAACTTCATTGAACTACATTCGTATGAATTTATAAAACTAAAGCATTTAAGTGAAAAGCTTGGTAAAGACCTCGCTTTGTTTGCAAAGGGTAAATACAAAACACCGACCTTTGCTAACGACATTAACTAATTCCACCAGATTATAACTTATCTCATACTGCCACCTTATCAATTTTATGGGTGGCCTTAATTTTCTGCCAACTCCCCCACACTTGAAATAATAACCTCACTTCAAACAAATCCTAGGATTAACATTATGAATACCCAAATTACAATCTGTGATTTCGGCACAGCACCAGAACAAAAGAAAGAAGGTTACAAGCTCACTGGCTTTGAAATATGCTGTCACGAAACTGAGTTAACATCGATATTGCGTTTTGCTGGCGATGTCCGTGTAGTAAAAGGTGGTAAAACAAACCACGGTGAAGAATTATTCTTTGTAATGGTAAAATGTGAGGACTCCCCTGTACAGTGTGAATCCATCACTGCTATAGATGAAATGGTTTCAAAGGTTAAGCAAGAAGTAGCAAATCTAGAGGTACCAACATTCAAGATTGATTTGTTTAACTTCTCCAATGGTGAACGAGCTATTATACTGGCCGAATTAACAAATGATGGTTATAGCGCTTACTGTAATGAAACAATATTGAAATGCCGTAAGATTCAAGCCTGATTAGATAACATTGAATAACTCAAACTTATCTGACAACTAACAAAATTAAGTAAGGAAAGTCATGTCACAATTACTAAAAGCACTACTGATAGCCAAGGCCCATATGCCAGATAAAAACGAAGTAGCTGACTTTGACAACCCTCAAGAATTATTAGCTGATATTGAATTAGTAGACGCACAAATTACGTTACTTCAGGAATGCTTCGTAGGTTCATTTGAATCAAATGCTCAAGACATAAAGGTTGAAGGGCAGGATGTAGTGGCCGCATGGACAGATGGTGTTATGTTGTCGGCAGATAACGGTAAAGATCGAATGCTACCAGGCTCATCGTTTTGTGATTTTAAACTGGATGCGGGGAAAAAGTATCAGGTTAGTGTTACTGAAGTAAGAGAGCCCTAATAAACTGCACGATATTTAAATGAAGCCACAATGGGTAACAAATAATTATTCAGGTATAAAACATGTCAACTTACGATGAAAACAAAGAACACCAACTTATCAAAGAATTAATCTTTGAAGAAAAAACAACGGCTGAAATTAAAGCTGAGCTTAAATCTAACCAGATAAAATTATCTCTTTACGACCAACTTAATCGCGATGGCACACTCAAAAAGTGGCGCATAGAAAAAGGTTTTCATGTAAGTAAGGTGCTAGTAAGTCGCGGGGATTACACTCTAGTAGCAAGCGCTACAATGCTTAATCATAACGTTTTAACTAGTTCAGCTTCTGGTGCTGCTAACCTTCCGAAGCGAATAACTGGCTATTACACGCCTAAATGCACAAGCTACCTATGCATTTACTTTAAAAATGAAATGATACATTGCCAAGGATGTTTTGATAAATCAGATAGACCTCAAAAGTCGTTAAACATGTTGGTAAATGGAATTTCAGATTACGAAGCAACATTCGACAGGTTAATTCAATCCGCAAAGATTAGCGCTCAAAATGTAGCTGACGAATTTAACAGAGCCAAAACTGTCTGTAAAAACCAAAATACGTACTCCTTCTAAACTAAGTAATTCCCTAATTATCTGCCCAACTCACCTTGCTTGTTAAAATATCAACACTATAACAAGCAAGGACACCACTCATGCAAACCCTTTTCGACTTCGCAGTTACAGGCAGTAAACTATCAAGCCTCGATACGTGCTTGTTGCTCCAAACCAATGACATTACCACGCTCGATACAACCCCATTAACTTTAGCTGGCGGGGATATACTTGAAGTAGGCGATCAGTTCACCGGTATTGATGAAGCGGGGAGCGCAGGAAAGCCCCCTTTAAAGATAACCGATGGATGGTATCAGCAATATGAAGGTAGTATTTATATCGCCTCAGATGCTTCGGGATGGGTTAGTAATGATGACCGAAAACTACTCATGTTCTCTTCATGGGAAATCATTACTGGGGAAAGCTCTCTTGAGGGCCTTAAGTCAGATTATAAACATCAGTACTTGGCTTACATTGCAATGACTGACGGAACAATGATGTATTGGAATAGTTGCGGAAGTTCTCGCGTAATAAAGTGCAATAGCGTGGCCAGAATTAGTATTAACAAACAACAAGCCGCGTAGGTTTATTCTATAAGTGGTATTAATCAAGCATCTCTAAAGACTCACCAATCACAATCGATAAAGGTGAAATCCAACTCTTAAATTTAATCAATGGCTATTTAAAAAGGACTTATGCACTAGAGCTGGCGCTAAAACACAAAAACAAAGATATAAATAAGGGTAGAAAGGACGCTGAAACCCCTAGTTATCTGCACATTACCTGTCCTTTGAGATAATACGATTGTCTTAAAATAAACAGGAGGAATTAATGAAGAAAAATGTTTTCGAAATAGATCGCTTAGTGACAATCCTCGCGTTTCAAGGGTTTGCATTAAGTCTTTTGTGTAATTTGTGTGTTGGACTATTTATGGGGGGAGGCTTATTCCTTGCATTGGAAGAAGCGCCTAGTGAACGAAGTGTATTCGTAGCTATCATTGCTATGTTCGGTTCAGTATGTGTGTTTATGCTGGCTTTCTTCGTTTTGCTTGGATCTCTTGCGACAACTGCACGTATACGATTAGCGGTTTCTACGGACGAGCTCACTATAACGGTAAGCTCAAATAAAACTGACAACTCAAATGAAAAGGAATTGCAATGAGATATAATGTAAATCTAAGTGATTCACAACCACTTGAAAGCTGTAGCGATAGCGGCAATGCTATGCTATATTCTAGATACCAAAAGATGTTTAAGGAGAGTTTATCTTGTCTATACTTGGGATATACATAGTAACAGGCTGCGTGGTTTTCCCTGTGATTGGGTACTTTATGTATAAGTACATATCAAATATTAATTTTATTAAACAAGCAGACCACGAATTACACCACCATTAGTATTAGGCGCTTACAACTTCAGGTTGAGCGCTTTTTTGTTGCAAAAAAACCAACGCTAACGCTTTGGTAAAATAAAGTAAAATAAGCGTAACACCCTTCAAAAACAAACCTTAGCACCTCCCCCTAATTTTATGTCACTCTACCTATATTTGAGATAATTACCCCATCTTAAAACAATCAAGTGGATTAGTATGAAATTACCAATTAGAGTTCAATTCGAAAACGAAGCGCATAACTATCAAACATCAATAAACGTGAATGAATTGTCACATGTTGATTATTTCGTTGGACAGCCCCTAAACCTGGGCCTTGGACCTAAAGACAATATCCATCTTTGTATTAATGCCGCTTTAGTTGTATGCAGCAACACACTTATTAAAGATACGCTTAGCTATGTATTGATTTATAACCCACGTACTAACCAAAACTTACCGGCCATTTATTCTGAAGTGCACAAAGGTATCGTTGGTTTTTCAAGTGAAAACAAGCCCTATTACAATGACCGTGTCCTTGATGTTGCTGGCGATGTATTCGTTAAAGATGTGCAGTTCTTAATTTATCCGACATGGCATTGTCATAATAAAACACACCGTCTCGTTATTGAGCACACCATGGTAAATGGTATCAAAACCCCTCACAGAACAGACAAGTAACAAACTACAAATAAGGGGGAGTAAGTTTACGACTTTCCCCTTCAACTAGTTTTCTGTTGTTTTGATGGCGTCTGAGATAATAGATCCACTTAAATGTATAAGGGTAAATTATGGATAATACAGATAAAAAGCTACTAGTGATGGATTGTAAAATATGCTGAGTACTTGAAGGCGGCATTTGTAGTAATTTTTGTTTAATGGACTCTACACAGCAAAAAGCATTCATGAAAAAGCACAAGCACCTATTCAGAGATGCAAAGTAAATAAACAGCCCCGTTAAAATCTTAAATTACAAAGGCGGGTAAACTTCACAAAACCATTGAATCACTTCGATCTCCCTAATTTCATGCCCTATACTCACCAATTGATAAAATAGGTTCAACTTAAACGAACCGATAAATATCATGCGTCATACAACCAAATCTATTAACAACAAAGCCATGAACAGCAACACTTATGCTTTACGTAAAAAAGTTATGAATATTGTTTACCAGGCAAATGAACTTGTCCCTGGATTACCTCGCATCAACGTTCGAATTACTGATGATTCAGATACAATCATGGGTGTAGGCAACAGTAAGACATGCACCATTTGGCTTACCGAAAGCACTATTAACAGTAAACGCCTAAAAGAGATTGTATTCCATGAAATCGTTCACGCTGCATTCGGCTTAGGCCATTTCGAAGGTTGTAAGCTCATGGACGCCAAGTCATCATTAAATCCCACCAATGCGGAACTCGATGATTTGCTCTTTCAATATAGCAAAAGACAAAAACACTAATCACAAAGAGTGATACTGACAATATCACCAAGTTCAAAAACAACTACAGCTACCGCTTTCGTTGAAAATAAATTCACAAACAATTCATTTCCGCTATCGCTTCAATAATCATAAATACAAGATCAAAAGAGGAAAGTTCCCACAAAAAAATTTATACAACTCTTTCTTGATGTCGTTAGTAATCTGCCAAATTCAGCCTATTTGAGATAATTGTTTCATCTTAGGAATGACTGGAATTCATGATGGCAACACTTATCAATCGTAAACTTAGAGAACATCGCAACTCACCTCGTATCTACATAGATGAAGCAAGTCTATTTGATTTCGCCCCTTCATTACTTAGAACACAGTCAGTTGAAAAAAGCCTTCTTACATTCAACAGAATTTGGAACGAGGACAATCTTCTTCTTGAATTGGCATGGGACGGGGATTACACGTTATCTACTAAAATGAAATATGGCGTACTTGTTCCTGTACTTGATATAAATCTAAAAAAGTTAGGTGAACTTTTTGACATCAATCAAGATCTTCGTATCGCAATTAAATCTGGCAAAATAACTATTAAGGCTCATGCCAACGAAAGCGACATTGAATCACGCGAAAATAGTGCTATGGAGAAGTTACAAAAAAATAAAGCTCTCGATGTTGGTTCTATATTTCATGGGGGAGGGTTCTTAGATACAGCTATGCACACTGGTTGCCAAAAAGGTGGCGTTAAAACTACCACGCGCTATGCTATCGAAATGGAACAGCGCTACTTAAATTCTAGCCGTAATAACAATAAGCAACTATTCAATCCTGATACCTACTATATTTATTCTGACGTGGCCTTAGTTAATTACACCAATTTACCGAAGTGCGACATCATATATGCTGGAATACCCTGTAATGGTGCAAGCTTACCTGGACGTTCAAAAAACAAATTAGAGTTTGCTGAAAGTCATGATTCAGCTGGCGTTTGTTTCTTTTCTTTCTTAAATGCTGTGAAATCATCAAAACCTGCCGTAATCGTAATGGAAAATGTCAAACAGTACCTTTCAACAGCTTCATACGCGATCATCAAATCAGTGTTAGGGCAACTTGGTTACAACTTACAATCTGTTGTACTAAATGGCGCAGATTACGGTTCATTTGAAAAACGTGAACGCATGGTCTGTATTGCAATTTCAAAAGGCTTAGGACAGGAATCAGTATTCAACGACATATTTGACAACATTGAAAAGATGAAGTCTCCAAAGGTTACAGTGTTAAAAGAATTACTTGATATTGTCCCAGCCAACGACCCTTCATGGAAAGAAGTTATTTACCTAAAAGAAAAGGCCATCAAAGACAAAGCTGAAGGTAAAGGTTTTGAAATGCAGTTCCTAACCGAAGACTCAACGTCTTGTGGAGTTATTGGGGCAGGGTACCAAAAGTCGCGATCAACTGAGCCCAGATTGCTTCACCCAACAAACCCAGAATTATCTCGTTTGTTCACGCCAGCTGAACATGCTCGCATCAAAACTCATAACCCAGATATGGTTAAAGGCTTGCCTGCGACACATGCACATGCCATTTTAGGCAACGGAGTTATTGGTGTAGTTTTTGAAATGGTAGGTGAGTGCTTAGCTACTTCATTAAAAGCCCAAGCAGATATTAAATACCAAGAGTTATAACTAGGAGCTTAAATAATAAAGACCCGTAAAAAAATTACGGGTCTTCTTAGTTATTCGATTTCTAATTAATGATATCGCCTTGATTGACTGAAGACATTTACCTTCCTGATAAAATATAGGCAGAAAGTAAATATTATTTCAAAGAGGTTTATATGAGCGTCACTATATTATCAGATTACGAAATTTCAATAATTGGAAACTTTGCAGAAAAGATCAAACTTGGTACAGCAAATGAGATATGCACTCAATTAGCAAAGCAAAACCTTGAAGCTTTCAACTTACGCCATAATAGCTTGACAGAAGAGTACAGCTTCAAATACGTTCCAAATGCAGTTATTCCTCAAGGCCGTTCAATAATTGAATCGGTTAGAGTTCTTATGGTTAACTCATTTATTAACAAAGAGGGGACCCTAACAGATAAATTAATTAGCCGTATTTATAAAAATACCATAGCAATTGAATTTGGTGAACAGTTATTCGAACCGTTTATTGGAAAGCAATGTAGAGTTAAACATAATTACAACCTTATTAACTTTATTGTTGGAGAATTTAAGCGCGGGTTTAAGATTGCATCCTTCGACGAAAGCAAGCAAGTGTTCAGGTTATTTAATGCGCAAAAGGATTCGGTCACAGCTTTAAGTTGTAATCACCTTTCGTTGCAGCAAGTAAACTCACTAATTTATAAAATTGAAAAGCCAATATTGGAGGACAAAAGCCGAATTATTGAAAACAGCGTTTTAGTTGCTTACAAGATTCTTCCTGATGATTTATTTACTTTAGAGTTCAAGGATCAAGTATCTGATAAAACACTTACTATTCTTAATGATTTTAGTGTAAAGCATTTAAAGGGAAATGTGTGGCAAGTACCAGACAATATTTACGAGTTGCTTCGAAGACTGAGCCCAAGAGGTCATGTTTATATTTAGATCTAATGGATCATAAAACTGATCGGTTGCGGGTATTTAGATCCCGCATTTTTTGCGTGCACTAACCTTCCGCTATCGCTTCAGGTATATAAATTAATTTTAGTTATGTTCTACACTATCGCTCCGACCATTAACTTAACTTAAATATAAATCAAACATCCACCATCGTTTACTTTGTATTAATTATAAAACCATTTATTCACTTGAACATCACCGGCTATTTAAAGTTACTTATTTGTACTCCACTCATTTAATTAAGAAGAGAGCACCACTTATTGTATTTTGTTGTTTGATAATTTATTTATCCCTTAACTTAAATTACAAATCGATTACTATTTTTTCTTTAACCTCACTAAAAGCCTCTTTAGTTTGTTCAGTATTCCAGTTATGTAATGTTTCTTATAACAATCCTACTCCCCCCGTTACAAAGGACATGTGTAACACTTAAACACTTAGAAATATAAATCCGTTACAACAGGACAACGATAGACCAAACCACAACATTATTTTTAAGATTTCGAGAGTCCCCTTAAGTAAAGTTTAAGGTACTTTAAGTGAAGGGCTCCTTGAACCCCTTAATGGTATTTTAATGCCCATCAAAAGGATCGGAGTGACCTTTGACATAGATCTAACATGATAACCGTGGGCTTTAGGCAATTAAGCTGGCATTAGTAGGTATATAGTTTAATAACATTGTTTTTAGCTGTTTGTATCAGGATACCAAGCTGCATCTAACTTAAATCTCTTGGGCACTACTTCAATAAAAAATTATCGTGTAAAATTAATGGACTCAATTATCGCCGTATTCTTTGATTTAATAATTTACCGTAGGCAATAGACTCTAAGATTATGGAGGGACAACGCGAAGGAATATTAATCAACACCCTGCGTTGACCGTCAATAGATGCTGCTTTTCAAATGATAGTTAATGAGTCTCAAGAGGACACGTAGCATGGATACTGTTGGCTGACTGACATTAGTAGAGTCACCTATAATCCTGTGAGATGAAAATAATGTATTAATGCTTATTGATAAGCATAAAGAAATGATGACATTGATTTTTTTCTGCTATTAGTGTTAAACAAAACCTTTGATTATTGGTTGGTTGAGAAATAAATTTATGGACGAATTTATCAGTAACGTCTAGAAAACTTGGTACTAGTGCCGAGATGAATCGATAATCTCCGCTTATACAAAAGTTTATACAGTATATGAAAAGCACTAATATACAATTATCGGCTCAAGACGAGAGTAGATCAAGAATTTGAACTAGTAGCGTTTGGCTCATATGCTCGTGGGCTATTGAATTTTAACAACCAGGCCAACTAAATATAGATTCAACACCTATACACAAAAGGCTAAAGTTGATGCCTTTCTAATGTTCACTTTTGCCACTTTCGAGACATTAGGTTACCAGCGTCAAACACTGTTTAGGATTAGATTTTGTATGGATAACGTTAAGGTGCGGCAAGCGTTTGGAGTCACTCTTAAACGCTTTACCCCAGAGTGTTGCAGTTTTGTTCAAAATTGGGTATCGAGTGCGGCTATAGGCCGCATTCTTTCGTTTTAGGTAGGAGGTGAAACAGTTAATTGTTGCAATAAAACACTAGAGATCTGTTGCATTTTTGAAAATAGCATCACCTTACGGGGCGTTTATTAAGCCTAGTTTAATATATTTTATTAAACACTTTAGCTACTTTTTATGGTCGCTTTATCCATTTTAGCCTCGACTTTTTTTATTGTCGCTTTATCCATTTTAGCCTCGACTTTTTTTATTGTCGCTTTATCCATTTTAGCCTCGACTTTTTTTATGGTGTTTTTTTGATTTTTCTGCTTTTCTAAGTTAGCCAATCTAACCCTATCAGACTTTAAAGTCGCTATATCATTAATTGCTTTTTTAAGTATAGCTGACTGACGTATCAACTTTTCTTTTTCATCTTTAGCAATATTTAAACGTTCGTTATTTACATCGAATATATTATAAGTAAGTGCCAATGCCACACAGGAAACAATCACCGCTACAAATGAAGATATAGCGCTTATAGTGCTATTAGTTTTCATAGTTCTACTAATACGCGATTGAACGCCATGTTGTTCATTGTTGTCTTTATGTTCCTGAAGTTTTACAGCTATATCGACACCTTTTGCAGTAAGCACATAAATATCAAATGATTTATTTATAGCATTTGCTGTATATAATTCATGCACATTAGGAGACTTACTAACAAACCCCTTTAATTCCAATGCGCTCAGAGCACCACACCCAACTTTTTGAATTAAATAATTCCGTTGATATTTATTATCTATTACGGGTAAAGTTAAATCAGAATTAGAAATAAAATTCTTAGCTTGCTTAAAGAATTCTTCAATTGGAGTAGTTAAATCTTTTGGTAGGTCTTCTTCGTATGATTCAGAGAGTAGTGCATCTCCTGGCTCTTTTAAAAAACGTACACTGCCTGTTTTTAGGAGTGATAACAAAAAGTGTTGCCATTTCTCTTCGCCATATGAGGTACCATGAATTGCACCACTTGGTATCAACACTTCATTTTTATTCATAGCTGTTCTCTTATTTTATTTTACTTTCTTATATTTAGCTTTATTGTTACCTAACTCTTTTAACCAAGCTGCAACAGATTTACCGTCTAGTGCCACAGAGCCGACCTTAGTACTAACCGTCTAGAATTGAATTCGTATTAGTTTTTGTATTCATAGCACCTCTTAATGACTTGTTATGCTTTGATTGCCTCTAACTTGCCGAGAGAATTTACTCTGTAGACAACATGAGAACTAAAAATCTTATCAAATTTATTAGCAACTATCATACCCAATACATTTTGATCAGTAGCATTCTGGCCTAAGTGGTTTGGACTTAATTCCCATTCATTGTCTATATATCCTGACTTATGAATAAAAGCTGTTTTCATGCTGTTATCTATAATATAGACAATAATATAAGCTACTGTTTCATCATAAACAAAACCATTGTATGAACAACTTTTTACGGAAACTTTAGAATATTTTTCCAACAGATTAGGGCGACATTTTGATTCACATTTTATAACTTTGTCGTCAGATTCGATGTAAATTTCAGCACTCATAAAATCTGGCTCATATTTATCGGAGCCAACACTTAAAGAACTATAAGGATTCATTGATAATGATAATGACTCGTAAGGCTTTAATACTTTTGGTGGGGAACACTTATCTAGCTCTAGCCACAAGTCATTGTGAAAGACGGCATGTATTGCATATACATTTACGGGCTTATCTTTTTTATTAGATAGGACCACTTCTGTTATATGAAAAGGGGTGAAGTTTTCACCACCAAAAGAATATTGAGCCGTAACTCTGTTGCCAATTTTTTTATAAGCAAAATATATTGCAAATGCAGTGCTTACCAATAAGAGGAATGGCCTAAAAATTTCATTTAAAAATGTAACAATTACATCAAAGCAGTTCAAATATTACTCCAAAAGCATAACGTCGCAATAAGAAGTGAACGTGAGCGTTAGCGAGTCCAGTCCACGTGTTTTGTGGGCGATTTTTAATTGCCTTGTTAGCACTTAGCCGCCTAATTGATTAATGTTATATGTTTTAACACCACCTGAACCATCAGAATATTTTTCAGAAATATTAACTTTGTTTCCAGATACTGAAAAAGTTATTTTTGAATCAAATTGATCAGCTCGCCATCTGCCCGTGTCAGATGCCCATATTGCTTTATTACCATCTAGCTTACAACGGTACGCCCAGTGCTTTCCATCATCCTGACGATTATAAGAAAGATAGGTAACATTACCTTGAATAGAATCAATTTTAATTATCGATGGATCTCTACCCATAGTTACTGCAACAGTAGCGATACATATTTGTTGATCCGTAAAAGCTCCTTTATCGACACCACCACAACCACTTAAGGCTATGAATCCGCTGATAAGTAATCCAAGTTTTATATTTCTACGTAGGTGCATTCCTTTCTCCTAGGTGCTTCAATAGTATATTATGGGGGCTTCTCAGTATTGTCTGCCCCATAAATTTTATTTAATTGACATTAATATCCCATAAGTTCATAGCTTTAGGAAACAGAAGTTTTACATTTTATCAGAACTTGGATATTACTGAGGCTTATCAGTAATAATTCATTAGAAAATATATGGATAAACATTTAGGGAAAATGTCAGCAATGCGCACATTGCTGACCTAATTTAGACTCATATTTATCACAATAAATAGTCCGCTTAGCCACCAAAGCGGTCGTTCACGGTTAAGCTGGCAATGATCACTTTGTGCGCATTGGAGACATTAGCAATAATTTTTTTGCCATATATTTTCTAATGCATAATTTCGCCATGTTACTGATCTTCTCAGTAACACACCTAAATATCCATAATAAGAGTCTACTTGGTTGATCTTACGTCAATTAATACCGTTTTCTATAAAGGGGATTAATTACTGCATAGCCTTAGTAATATCCTATTTTTAATAAAATATTTGGCTGAATTGGTTTCTAATTCTTTGAATTTGTGGGATATTACATTATGGAACGGGTATTACTGATCTGGCTACATAATAAGCTGTTATATTTTTTCAGAGGTTACGTGTCAAATTCTAATATCATATATAAATATAGGGAACTTAATAAAACGACTATTGAGTTGCTCTTGAATTGTGAATTGTGGTGCGCAAAAGCCAGTAGTTTGAATGACCCTTTCGACTCCCAGTTTAATATCGAAGCATTTGCAAATTCAATGAATTCAGCTCTGGGCGTATCAGAAGTCAATTCAGGCATTGCAAAAAGAACGAAGAATGCATTTGATAATTTTGGTATCTGCTCATTTAGTAAAAATAACAAAAACCAGGTGATGTGGTCACATTATGCAGAACAGCACTACGGTTTATGTATCGGGTTTAAAGAAGACGATCTTACAAATGAAAATTTAAACCTTTCGATGATGGATGTAACCTATCAAGAGCAGTTACCTGAACATGGATTATTTATGAAACTCCCGCCGACCGACACTTATTTGATTGCTACAAGCATAGTTGATCGAAATAAATTCATTCAAATACTCACAACAAAAGATCAAAGTTGGAGTTACGAAGAAGAAAGGAGATTCCTTAGTTCACAATTTGGTGCGATCAAATTCTCGCCTAAATGTATTGAATCGATTATGTTTGGTCTAAGAATGCCAGAGCGTGATAAATCAACTTTAGTTAAATTACTTTCAGGAGCTGAATGGGAACATATAAAATGGTTCCAAGCTAAGAAATCTCAGGAGTTGTTTTCTATTGAGTTTGAAGAAATAAAAATATAATAAGCTGTTAAACAAGGACAAAAAACAGTTGGTTTTGCTCCTTCGTCCCTTATTTTAACCAACTATTTTTTGCCTGTTAACAGGGCGTTAACTATCTAATGGGAATCTAATGAATCGCGCTGTAACTTTTATTGACGTACTTGGGTTTAAGGAAATGATTAATTCTCATAGTTCTGATGAATTAGGGGAGAAATATAAAAATGCTATTAGTAATGCGCTGGGGATGAATGAAAATTTTTACCAAAATACTAATGAAGTATCATTTTTTCCATCAAGAACTAAGGGGGAGCAATATTGCCATAGTACAGTATTCTCGGATTCTATAATTTTATCATCTCACGACGACTCTCAAGAAAGTGTTCTTAAACTACTCATATTTACTTTTTTGATCACGCGAATGATGATGGTTCAGGGATTCTTAGTCAGAGGCGGAGTTTCTTTTGGTGATATGTTTGTTGATTTAAAGAGCAATATTTTTGTCGGTAGTGCTTTGACAAACGCTTATCAACTTGAAATGAAACAAGAATGGGCTGGAGTAACTATTGATTCTAAAATTGTTGATTCATTTCCAGATCTATTCGATGGCTCACATGAGTATGGTAAATATTTAAACTATCTTTTTGTTAAGTATCTAGTTCCAATGAAAAAAGGCGAAGTAAGAGAAGAGTATACTGTTAATTGGCGCTGGAATCTGACGGTTGAGAGTGGTACAAAATCACTCCTTAAATCCCCAACAGATTGGGCTGCAAAAACAAAAATTGATAATACTTTAGCTTATGCAAAATTCATCAGATCAAATAAACTGGCTTACCCTAGGAAAAAAACGGAGTGTCCTATAGAAATACGTGGTTTATATGTTGCAGCTGGAGGGCCTACAGCCCCCGTTCCAAAGCATGGTGACGAGTATTGACAACGATAGTTAACAAGCGACTCAATGCGGATTCCGTATACGGTCACATTTTTTGCGGAGCCAAAAGAAGCGCCCATTTACTCCACAGATTATTCGGGCGTTATCGATACAAAAACTAATCCGAATTCAGTTTTAGCTCGTTAGTGCTAATGTCAGCAAAGTGGCATTAGTGAGGGTTAGCATCTTTAGTTCTGATGGAATATGCAAACGATTTTGGTTAACTGGTCGAAAGGATCACAAAGTGCGCATTATAGACTTTAGAGATAAGTTTTTTTCGATATTTTTTCTAATGAATTATTCGTGTTATATTACTGAGAAGTCTCAGTAATATCCAAGTTCTGACAAAAACACAAAATTTATATTTCCTAAAGCTCTGAAATTATGGGATATTAATATAAATTAAATTTATGGGACGGACATTACTGAGACGTCTCCATAATAAGCTGTTATACACATTGATAGGCTAGTGTGTAACTTCAAGATGGAGCATGTATGTCAGGGTATGATAATCAATATGAAGATTTTCTCTTTCACAAAATAGATGACTCCGATTTGCTTACTGGTTTTGTTATTGGGCATTTGGTTATTGAGCACTTACTTGAAGAAGTAATTATAAGTTATGACGCTAAATTAAAAGATCATTTCATTTCTTTAACACATAGCAGGAAAATTAACTTCATCAATTCTCTTGGACTTATTCCCGATGGTGTATCAAGTTGCTTGCAAAACATTAATAAAATGAGAAATCAGTTTGCTCATAAATTGGGTTATGTACCTAATAAAGGCGAACTATTAAACTTAATTAGAAAGTGTCGGGATCATTTTAATGATCTAACTGATGGTCTTGAACAGTTGCAAGGCGCTCTTGAAGAATGTGGCACTCTTTTCGATGCTAACGAGAAATACGGAGTGGGCTTAGCAGATTTATTTATTCAAGTTGTGTATGACTTAGAGCTCTATGCAAAAACAGATGAGTAACATGCGTATACCAAGTCATTCAAAAGGACAAAAAACAGTTGGTTTTTGCTCCTGCGTCGCTTATTTTAACCAACTATTTTTAGCCTCTTAATGAGGCGTTAATTAGGGTTGTTGAAACTAAATGTGTTCTTTATATAAATATTATCCTGTTTATGACTTTGATAACTTAGATAATGAATATGCAATAAAAAATGTATTAAATAATCACGTTACGTTCTCAACTAGAAGTAACTTTAATGACATATTTGATTCTAAAATAGATTTCCAATTACCGCATAAACAGGAGTTAAAGCGGACTTATTCATTATTAAAAGGCTCTGATAAAAGAGAATTCAAAAAAATATTCCTAGGCGTTGACGGTAAAAATATTTTCGCTGGTTTTAAGGAAAGAGTTAATAAAAAATTTGATAGCTATTTATTCTTTTGTCTAACAGATAAAGCTGACAATAATCTAATGTGGTCACATTATGCAAATTCGCATAAAGGCTTCACTGCATTGAATGGGATTCTGAAGAAGCTAATGCAGAACCCGTTATATATCAAGATACAATTGCTACATTTAATCTTTTAGAAGTAGTTAAAGAGCAATATGGCTTAATAGATATAAAAGCAATTCAAAAAAATATTTGGCGGGCACTTAAAGTAAAACTAAATGAATGGCGCTACGAGGGAGAGCATAGAGTTCAATTAGGAAAGGGGATGGAACATTTAATTCAAGAAAGAAATGATAAGTACGCTATCGTCTCATATGATCCTGCGGTCATAAAATCTATAATATTTGGTTGTCGTATGGATAAAAGAGCAATTAAATACCTTGATGAACGACTACCACCACATATAGTAAGAAAGTATGCAAAAGAGAATCTCAGTAGCATCAAGATTATACGAAAAAATTAATATAAGTTGCTTAAACGGAAGAATAACTAATTCAGCCAAAGTAGATGATTTTTTGTGCTCCTGTATCGCACTGTAGACGGTTAACTCGATATAGGTAATGCATTTAGTGCCCCTATTTTATGGGGTAATTAATAATAAACGAGTAATTCTAAAGCCTCGTTAAGTTTCTAATAGAGTAAAGAGTTACTTTGAGTATAAAGTTAATACTTTCATGTGTTTTTTGTTGCTGTATTCTTGCTATAGCTCCTTTTCTAAACATTCCTGTTATTCCAACTAATACCCTTTTTATCTCTTCCTATGGAGCGTATTTGTCAGGAACAGTTGCCCCATGCATAGCGCTATTTGCATATATTGGTGTACTCAATGCGCTAAAATTGCAAAGGCAACAACTACAACAGTTATCTGATGAAACTAAAAAGCAAGAGATAGTCCGTTGTCTTGAAAAATATGATGGCTTAATTAAAGAGTCGTTATTGAACCACAGCATTAGTATTGATATTGAAGGGCATAAGTATGATCTTTATCAAGTAATGACAATGTTGTATTTTGAAACAACCTACCAGCAAGCTGTTAAACCAAAAAATCACTACGTTGAAAAGAGAGAAATCCAAAATCCATTTAAAGAGATAATGGTATTTGAAGCTGTTGGTACTGCGTCATTATATATAGTGAGAGTGTCAGAATATATTCGAGAATATAAGAAAGCTTCAAAGGATAATTTAGTTGTAGGGTTCTATTATAACAAGTACAAAAATCTAGCGAGTCGACTACATACTATGGGATATATTGAGCCAGACGCGTATGATTTTTGGGAAAAGAAAATCAACAAGGACACCTAATGGTTGGCTACGTTTCGCTTCGCTACACCATTTTAGCCAACCATTACTTAGCCTATTATTTGGGCGTTAGCGATACAAAAACTAATCCAAGCTCTACTATAGGTAGTTAAAGCTAAGGTCAGCAATGTGGCAAAAGTGAATGTTCAGATACGAGTCGCCACCGTCCGCAATGAGCTTGAAGCGGACGTTAGGATTAATTAGTTGCTAATTTCCGCAATGCGCACAAAGCGCCCATAAAAAGCTAGCTAAAGCAAAATACATAAGATGTACTGATTGACACATTAATCGTTTGAATGAGAAGGATGAATACATTGAAGTAAATTATATTCAGTGGATTGGTTCCAAGAAGTAAGTAGCTTATTAAACTCTTCAAGCTCAATTGGTGTAAGGCAATCATTAATGGCTTTTTCTGACAGCACATTTAAACGCTCAAACTCTTCATTACCCATAATATCTTCCTTGATAGTTGCTCATTCAAATATAGTACTTTTTTAAGTTTATACAACTTATAAACAAGACAACCTAAAAAGAACAAATAACTTTTAAAAAAGGTACTTTGCTGCACGCCTTTATTGTCAAAGCACACAGATGAGCATAGAAAAACTTTACCCCCGTATTACTAAACGGGGGGTCATACTTCAGATATAAAAAACTGCTCTTTGGCAGCTTTTGATATTGGGTTAACCGTCACTAATGCCACCAAGTGAACATTAGCACCAATATTTATTGGTGCTAAAAAACTACGATGTTTGAGGGGTTTTCTTTAAGCGTCACTTTTGCCACACGGCGGACATTAGGTATCAAGCGTAGAAAAGCAATTAGGATTAGATTTTGTATCAAGAACGTCCCAATTAGAGGCTAAAAATTGTTTGCTAAAATATTGGGTACATTGAAAACAAAAACTGTTTTTAGTCCTGCTTAATTGGCTTGTATGTTTATTTTTCAGAGATGGGATTTTATTTTTGAATTTCTATAGCTTCAAAAGCTTTAGCATCATCAATCCACTGTTGAACTAAAACGGCCTGGAGGAGAGCTTCATGTCCTCCATCTGGAATTTCTTCACACCCATTATCCAATACCAGATCAAGTATATAAAAATAAAAAACTTTTTTATGTTTGAAAAAGGAATATATAACAAAAGTATTCGATACGTTAAGCCATTGCTTATTTACTTGCCATTTTGGAAAGCTTCGTGAACCATCGAAGGTGTGTAGATGGTGGATATTATGCTCTAACTGTTCTTTTGAGTGAATTTTGGATAACTTGGAATGAGGTGCGTTTGGTTTGTCTTTTCCAAAAAGATCATTTACAGCAGATAAATCTTTTTGGGTATCTACATCAGGAGCAGGTAACTCTTCACTTACACTAGAACGGACTTTATAATCTATAAACTCCTTGTACACGATAGTGAAATCATCTCCTCTATCGCTTAGCTCTTGGGTACAATCAAAAATATAGTTATATTCAACATCTTCATTTTCGCCGTGAAACTCCTTTTCTTCTCTTCTGTCCGACATCTATCCCTAATTCCTATTTATTTAACCTTTAATGGTTTTGAAACTTTATTAACAGCCTTAGCAAAAGTAGCTGCCTTATTTTCACTAGTAGTTTTTCGTGCTTTTCTTTTGTTTACGGTAGCCATTACAGCTCTCCTTAAAACTATCGCCCCAAGTAAGAGGCTAAAAAGATACTTAAAATTATTAAAGTACATTGTGATTATAGTTGTTTTGTAAAGTAAACACAATACAACACTTTTGTAGTTTAGCTAACGTTAAGGATATACATAACTCTAGGGGTTGGTTGAAACATAAACAGCTTGTATGAATACTTCTCAGTAATATGACACGAATAATTCATTACAAAAAATATCGCAAAAACTTATCTCTAAAGTCAGTAATGCGCACCAAGTGAACATTAGCAACAATATTCATTGGTGCTAAAAAACTACGTCGTTTGAAGGGTTTGTTTAAACGTCACTTTTGCCACATTCGAAATAGTAGTTTCAAACGTTATTGTCTTTCCACAATTACAATGAGGCAATTTACTTAACACCTCAATGCTTAGTTATCACTTACATACCAGGAGCAGGTGATGGTGAAGATTTCTTAATACCAAACATCTTTTTTATTTTCCCACTGTCTTCAGGGTTTGCTATCGGAAGGTTAGCGCCCTTATTACCAAACCTTCTTTTCCCATAATGCTCTGAAGCAGTGACATCAGTTAAATGTCCTGACAAACAAGCAATATCTACTAGCGAGTAACCAGCACTTTTTAAGTTAGCGATTAACTGATGTCGACAGCTATAAAGTGAAGGTCTTTTTTTGCTACGTGGAAATAAGCGTTTAGTTATATTGTATAGCCTACCTGATATACCGGCGTAATAGTCATCCCAATGTATCTCTTTTCCTGAGCTGTTCTTGGTGTTTTTAGCTAAAATCAAAGCTTCATTAATCATGGATAAATCTTGAGGTTTTAACTGTGATAACCCAATATATCTATATTCCGCATAGCTACGTCCATTAGTACTTTTTCCGTTCTTTACTTTTAATATTGGCGGAGCTAATGAAGCGCAAGCTGCAGTGGTCGCTTCCAATAGTTCAGATGATTGCCATTCGCTAGGACGAAGGCCGACAGCAAGACCTGCTTTAAAAAATACTAAGGTAGGCTTGTTCCAATAACTACTTATTTCACCAGATTGTATTTCAGCCAACAAATAGTTATGAATTTTCTTTTCATCTTCAAAAGAGATGTACTTTTTTTTCTGCGCTGAAGTGTTATTTCCTTGGCTCTTTGAAGTAGCCTGTTCGCTGGGTAAGTTCTCAACTGCTAAGGACAGTTTTTCAAAACCAAGTGTACGCGCATAATAAGCACAGCTTGCCTTTATCTGCCTAAGGTTTGATTGGGTTTTTCCTGCGGTAAGATTTATTAGATACGTACAAAAATTCACTGGTTTACTTTCAAATGAATGACCAGTTTTTTTCTCATATTTAGCAACAATTCCTTTTGCTCGCTTTACATACTTTGTTTCAGTCGTTTCTATTCTGTTTTTAGTTTCGGACAATCTACTCTCCTATTTCTTGCAGTTTACCAACTTACAATAAGGATTTATAAATCTAATTTTGGGTATAGTCACTTTTCTATAGAAAGCATTTTTTAATCGTGTTTTCATCTACCCAGTATTTTTACAAAGGGCACCTAATCGCCCTTTTATGAACCTGTAGTGACCACTGATGGTCACTGATGAGCTACTGAAAGATACCTGATGACTCTCAAGGCCAAGCAGCAACAAATAGAACTAACAAATCGGTAATTTATGCAAATGCAAAAAAAAACCAAGACAATATTTTTAATCATTATCCAAAGCGCTTATCTTTTTGGGTGTTCTACTACTCCATCAAATGTGATGGTGATGGAGGGAGATCCCGCAATTCAACAGCTGATTTTAGTGGCGGAAGATATTGCCTCTTACGAAAGGAGGTTATATCAGATTGAATCATCTCGTTATATTGATACAGGCAAGGAAAAAATTGGTGAATTCGATATGTATTACACTCCTTCGTTGGCTGAATATTACAACTTAGGTGATGAATGGATAGGACCACTTGAACCATTATTGGAACGCATTACTCAATTATCAGGACTTAATGACATTCGATACCTAAATGTAAAGCCAGCTAATCCAATAATTGTATATGTTGATACCAAAAGTAAAAAATTGATCGATATTCTTGCAGACTCAGGAAACCAAGCCCGCAAAAGAGCAAAGGTTACTCTGAAGATAAAAGAAAGATTAATTCAAGTTGAATACTCATCGAACGGATAATAGGCATGAAACTTATAATCGGATTACTTTTACTATTTCTTGTAGGTTGCAGTAGTACTAATAAAAGCGTAGATGGGTTACCCGAAATGTACAACGGTAGTAAATTAACCGAACGTGCAAAGGATGTTGGATCACCACTATCTCTTGAGGCTGCGAACAAACTAGATTCATCTCTTGAAATAAATTATGACAAAGATACGCCTGATCCAGATGATATAGCTGCAGAAATGCGAATAAAGGCCATTTCAATTGATGCTTACTCATGGGGAATTCAAGAAGGGGTTTATTATCGAACTGGTGTAATACAAGGATTACTAGAACAAAACACAAATGTTATTCATAAATTAATCAGCCTTGGAAAGTTTGTAGTTGATGGAAAGATGCTAATGCCTACTGTTATCGAAGCAGAACGTATTTACGTCAAAAACAGCGACATTAGTTCAACAGAAATAAACATGTCTTACTCACTAGACAAAAAACCAAGAATTGTGTCCCAGGTTCCGACGTGGCGTGATTATCTAAAAAGAACCGTTGATGCACCGGAAGAACCTCTTAAGCATGCTCTCCCCAGAAATAAATCAGAGAAAATAGCTTGGGATAAAGAATTCAAAAGAGGCTGGAAATCTGGAGTAAAACAAGCGAACACTATTTACAATAATGACTTGGCACGAATGCATTCTGACATCGCTGGGCTTTATCGCTACCGCTACTTACTTTCGCAAAATATAGTTGTTTTACCTGTCATCACCAATGTTAAAACTGGTGTAATCGTGCTCGATTCTGGAAATACAATTTACTTAAACAATGTTGAACATGTGATTGAAATGGAGACCATGTTTAGTGATGTTAATGTGTGGAAACCCGTATTTTATCAGGGTGACGCACATGAATAATTTCAAATACGACATGACTGAAGGTGCATTTTTGTATGAAGAATTTATTAAGTTTCTTGAATGGGCGGTTTTGGAGGTTAAGGCAAATGATATATTCATTGAAACCAATGAACCTTTAGGTATTAAAAAGGACAATATCACCTATAACGTTACTGAATTTCCGCTCTCATATGATGAAGTAGCAGGTATCGTTTCTGACAGTCGGTTTTATGAAACATCGGCGGCTGCAGCTCTTATGACGGGTAAAAAGGTGCTAGATTTTGCTTTTTCCATGGATTACGGAGAAGACAAAACACTTCGTTTCAGAGTGAACGTAACGCCATGCAATTCAATCGAGTCAGCAATTAAAGGAATAGAAATTGTTCTAAGACCTACTCAGGGGGTTCCTCCTACAGTAAAAGAATTAAAGCTACCGGAACGATATATAGATACTTGTAGGTTTAAAGAAGGTTTAGTTCTTGTTACTGGGCCAACGGGTAGCGGGAAAACAACAATGATTGCATCTTTAATCGGTCATATAGCAACAACTCAACGCAAACACATCATTACTGGTGAAGAACCAATTGAATTTGATTTTAAACAAATAAAAAACAGAACCTCACGTATTAATCAGTGTGAAATTATTACCAACATTGAAAGTTTCGGTCTCTTTTCATCAAATGCTTTGCGTAGGTCTCCTGACGTTGTATTTCTAGGGGAGTTACGTGACGCGAAATCAATAGAAGGTGGCACTCGAATTGCTCAAACTGGACATCTAGTCTATGCAACAGGGCACACCAATGATGCGGCCTCTGCTCTTGAACGATTTGCAGATGAATTTCCTTTTAGTGAAAAAAGAGGGAAATTAGTTCGACTGATATCAAACACGAAAGGCATCATTCACCAAAGGCTTCTTGATAAAAGGGGTGGTGGAAGAGTTGCTGTTTTCGAAGATATATTTTTTACAAGCAAAATGAAAATGGCATTGTATTCTCGAATGAGTACCGGTGGAGATGGTGTTACTGACTTGATACAAGAATTTGTCGAATCACACGGGGTTTCTCTGGCTAAATCAATAAGAGAAAACTTTAGTTGTGGGCACCTAACGCTGGCAACTAGCATAGACCAAATTGCCGAAAAATTAACGATGATTGATATTGATTGGTTTGAAAAAGAAACAAAACTTTTACATGAAAAAAAAGTTATTAACGAAGAAGAAAAGCTTGAGTGGCTTGCTCTAATAGATGCCTATAGGACTTATCATGAATGAGAAAACGAAGGATTATGACTGGGTAAAATACTGGGGGTCTTCTTACTTCCCACAGATAAACCTTTATTTTTTTGAAGTCGACTCAAGGGTGATTATGTTCATGCTTCCGCTAGGGTTAATAATGGAATACTGGATGTTTTACGTTAGTGTATTTTTTATGGCCCTATTTATATCACTTGGATTCTTAGGCTACTCAATACCTATAGCAATAAAGAAATTTTTGAAATTTTATGCTGGCAATAAAAGGTCGGTAAGCACAAATAAACAACGCAAAAGAAGGTTTAATAATGGATAACAAAACACTAAATAACGATATTACAAGTATTCTCCTTCAAGAAGGTGATACTTTTATTAACCCGAATGGTCACGATTATTTCGATCTAATTGTAGATAACGGCTATGCATACCAAAAGCTAGCCGCTTGGGTTAGGACTGCAGAAGGTAAAGTTGTCATAAGAACTGCAACCATACCATCCCGAGCTGAACTAGGCAGAGTAAACATTGCATCTTCCAATAGTGGTTCAGATGGGCTGTTTGTTATCAATGACGATGATTTTTATACTGTCTCAGAATACGTTCAAAATCCAGAAAGCATCAGAACGGTAAGTTACGCCTACAGTGAATTAAACAATGTTCTAGTAGCTAATTCGATTCTTGAATCCGGCATGTCTCAAATGAAATTTAGGTTAACAACAGGGTTACCTTTAAGACAGTTTTATAAGGAAGATGGCCAGAAAAACGACAAGTTAATTGAAAAGGTGAAGAAAAGCTTACTTACATTAGCTCAACCAGTTTCTGGTCCCGCTTTAACAATCTCTGACCACAAAGTAAAACCAGAAGCATTGTCATCATTTATTGATTGGTTTGTTAGTGAAGAAGGTGAAGCTCTGCACGAAATAAACTCCGGCGTTATGGTGGTCGATATAGGTGGTGGCACAACAGATGTATCGAATATCGCACCAAATCTATCATTAAATATTAACTCATCAGATACCACTAAAATTGGGATACTTGATATATTTAAAAAGTTACGACCGTTATTATCCGACCGTTTCAATGTGGACGGTGATAGCATTCGTGATGATGAACTAGATAAAGTTGTTCGTACCGGTAAAGTTTTTATTCGTGGTACTTATCAAGATTGTTCAATCGATTTACAAACAGCTAAGTCAAAAGTAGCTAAGCGTCTATACAATTTTATTAATGAATTAAAGGGTGGCACACTCGATAAAATCATTTTTGTTGGCGGTGGTGCTGAAGCGCTTCGAGATGAATTAATAGCGATAGCAAAAGGTAGTGATGAATTTGAAGATGGTAATAAATTCATTCATATACCTGAAAATTCTCAATATACCAATGTAATTGGGATGTTAAAACAAGCTACTTACATAGATGTATAATCGAACATGCGTATTCGTTTTAATATAAATCCAACAGGTGATGTCGAATTAGCGATTATAGCGCTAATTAACGGCTATCCTGATGGCCTGAGATCTGAATTAGTTAGGCGATTAATAGTCACTGGGTTTAATTATCACTATTTGGATGAAGACATTCTTGATGGTATAAATATTCATCACTTTGATAGTGTTAGTGGATCTATTTGTAAATTTAACATTAGCCAAAATGTTCCATTGCACGATCCAGCTTTCAAAGCTTTTAACAAAGCAAAAAGCCTAAATAGTCTTGTTAAACCACTCTATCTTAATAAACTACTTAAATCTGGTTATTTGTTTGAGATTGGGCAATTAAAAAGCTCTATAAATAGGTCAGAAGATTGTATCGCTGAAAAAGAGCCTTTAAATGGAGTTGGTAAAGAATCTTCTACTGAACAAAATTTAATAAAGAGGGAAGCAGTTGTGCAATCAAGTGTTATAGCGAAGCCTAGTTTGTCACTTAAAGACAACCCTGGATTAAAGAACAGCCTTAAAAATTTGGCAAGTTAGGACCATTATGTATTTAAAAATCATTGGATTATCATTAGTAACATTAAGCACAGCCCACGCATCATTCCATATTGATTATCAAGGTTTGGAAAGACCAATTGAAAAAAACATTACTAAGCAAGATGTAGGCTCACCAGATGGTTATCGGCTAATTACTGATGATCTTAATGGAGTAGTCATTGAAGTAGGTACCCGCCGTAAGATTGCTAAAAACTCTAATTTCGCTGATGATATTGAATTAAAGTTTGCCATGGGTGGTTTATTACCTAAAGGTTGGTCGGCTTATGTGGATGATCATATCTCAGAAGAAAAAAATATTACATTCTCAGCAGATGGTGAACCATGGTTAAACGTACTTGCAAGAGTTGGTGTTAAATTTGGTTATCGTTTTCTTATTGATTGGGATAATAATATTGTTCAAATATCAGATGATGCTTATTTTAAACCGGAAGGTGTAAAGGAGCATATAGTCGTTGAAGATGAAAATGGACAAACATTTTACATATATAAAACTAAACAAGAACTCAGTAAAGGTTATATGATCTATGATGGTGAGGTCATTCCCATCAAAGTTTCAGACGATTAAATGAATTAGTTCTATCAAATCATTAAAGCCAGTATTTCACTGGTTTTTTATTGCCTTAATTATCTGAAAGTTCATTAACATCGTATATCATAGGTGAGAATATTTCTAAATTACGAGATAAAAATGATTGATAAAAATACATTGGAGAGATGCTTGTCAGACATGAGTGAAGTGGCTTGCGTTGCACGAATTGAAAACGTAGTTGACCTATCAGGATTGTTACTATCAGCATGCATGTTATTCATGACAATAGCTGCTGTAGGCTCAGTGGTTGAATTAAGTTCAAAAAGGGCGTACTCAGGTGGGGTATTAAAGTTTGTAACAGCTGTTGGGCTGTCTGCGTATTTAGTTTTCATACCGTTAGGTGCATACAGTTTGAAAGTGTTTAATGCTGAAAGTACAATTGTTGATAATTTGCAGGATATTTCATGGTTTCATTATTTAAACGAGCTAGGTAGTAAAAATATTACCTAGCTCAATAAATTATAACGTTACGTTACATCTTTGTTGAAGTTAGCTTTTGTGTTCTTATCAGGCGAATCGCGGGGTTTGTTCTGCATTCGGTTAGTGCTTACACTTTCTTTCGCAGCTGAGTCGATATTAGTTACGATTGCTTTAGTACCACTCACACCCTCTTTATCGTCAAGCATTTCCGCACCTCCACCAATATACTCGTTCAGTTTCTCTGGTGTGCTTGATAGAAGAGCAAAACACCGATTAAACATCTGAATATTTAATCCAATAAATAAGAACATGAAAAAGAAAAGTGTCACTAACCCTGCCATTGAGTTACCTATAATTGATAGCATCATCGGTATAAAAATTACTTGGATTAATTTTGTGCCAGCCATCAATATCATCACTGATCCAAAAAAGGAAATAACAACCAGTGGCAGGTATAACAGCAATTGAAGTATTGCCATATAACCATGGTTTGTCTTTTGTCCAAGCATTTTGTTATCGGTCGTAATAAGATGAGCAATTGCCAAAGCTGGAGCTAGTACAAATGTGTTAAATACTACGATAAGGAAACCAATCATTGTATTTATCCAGTGAATCATAGGTATAGAAGGTAACCAAAACGCTAAGAAAATACCTGCTAATAGGGCGGGAAGTATAAGGTATTGAGCCAAATCAAGACTATCTTGAATAAATGTAAACCCAAAATTAATCCCTATCCACGCTCCTTCGATAACGCCTTTAGCTGAACTCCCCACAACAGGAAGACCATCGGCAACTCCAGCTGATACTTCTTTTCCTGCTTCAGCTATTCGATGAGCTATTTTTATTTTAATTTTGGCAAGTTGTGTAATAAGGTAATATGACTCCATTGACGCTATAATGTAATGGCCTGTATTAACTAGCCCACCAATCGGATCTGTTTCGTCAATCAAATTCTTCATGATAAAGCTGGTTGTTCCTACTACAAGTTCAGTAGGGTACTGCCACATATCATCTGACTCCCCTGCAATAATTTTATCTATTTGTTCATGTCCTTCCCTTATTTGCTTGTTAATTTTATTTTCGTTTTCTGGCAAATTTGCGTTGATGTTGGCCTTTAGGCTTTTTATTATCTTAACTATTCCATCGGGTGTTTTAGTTGATGTGTTTGTAAAAAAATAATCCCATTTCTCACTATTTGGCATTTTTTGAGTAAACTTCAATTTAGTCGCTTCTAGTGTTTTAGAGTTTTTCTTCATGAACTCCAAATAGAAAACCCCTAAGTAGGCTGTACCTTTCTTTCTTAGTACATCAGCAGCAGATGAATTATTTAACCCCGAAGATTCCGACGACTGCGAAGGAGAGTATATACTGACTAACGTGGCCAACTCTTGCTGATAAGCAACTTTAAACGTACTAACAGCGCGTTTAATCCTCTCAATAAATTCATCATTCATATGGCTATACTTGCCACCTGATGCATTATAAGTATTATTTACTATATCAGCAGAAATAGAGGCGAGTTGGTTGTTGAGGATGCTGTAATGAGTCGCTATTGAATTTCGAAACTCCCCTATCATCATGAAATGATCATCCTCTTTTAATTCAGGGAAAATAAGTTGACTATTTCCACATACATCATCTTTGTATGATTTGGCAACACGACCTTTACTTGGAGTAAGGCCGTTTGCTGCATTGTGTTCTTCTGCGGCTTGGTTATCTTGAAATACGCCTGACCTACTGTATTTAGTGAAATTTACGTATGTTACTTTGCCAATAGTTTCACTGAAATACATTGGTCTCCCATTGGGATAGTAACCACCTATTTTTCTAGGACCATTGACTTCATGTTCAAAAAGACTGCTTGATGATGTCTGTTGAATATTTTCGTACCTATCTTGTTTGTTAATAATGCCCTTACATATACTTCCTACTACAGTTGCAATGGCATTTTCTTCTACGTTCGCAAGATGAGATAAAGTTGAGTAGCTGCCATATTTCTCAAGAAAGTTGGCTGCTACATTAGTTTCATAGTTGCTTATTTTTATACTGTAACCTGCTACTTGAAGGGTCACCATTTGCAGAAACGAAAGACCTCCTTTTACGGGTATTATGGCAATTATTGCAAAAAGTATAGGTAGTGGGGCGTGTTGAAAATCAAACACATCTGTCCCCCCTTGGCTTTTTGTAGCGACAACCCACCGCGAAAATCGAAATACGATTAAAGCTAATATTAGTGAAGTTAGGGATTTATTTAAGGCCTCTGATAAAATGGTGATTATATGGTCTGGTTTGTCTGGTAATTCTCCACCCACAATAATATTTGCAGCTTGCCCAAATAAGCCCTGCAACATCCCAAATAGAATATCGTCTTCCGCTATTTCATAAGTCACTTCATTCTCATTTTGTGGTTCCGCTGAAATGATTTCAGTGGAAAAAACCATGAGAACGAAGGCAAATATGTACATGTATGATAGTTTTTTCATGAATAGTTACTTTTCTATTGTTTTATATTTTCTCTCTTTCAAAATACGGTAGATATTTTTTTTACCGTCTACAACATAAAAGTGAGTATTAGCCAAAACAATGACTAAAACCGATGAGTTAAGTGCCCAGAAGGTCATAACCTATAGGGACAAAATACCTGAGTTAAGGATGATTTTTTCTGGTATGGAAAAAATTGAGAGCTGGGCGGTCAAACTTGAAGCAGATCCAGAGTTGCTATCTGAAATTAAAAACAGGTTTAAAAAGCTTCAACTAGATCGAGTTGAGGGTCTTGGCGCTAAAACTGACGTATGCCTTTGGATTTGTTTTTTCCTTTCGGTAAGTTCAAGCTTTTACATCCTAGATATCATGAGGGACTTTGACGCGATTATAGACACACGCTTGTTAAACAGGTCAGTTGAAATCATGAATGATGAGTCTGTAACTGATAAGCGACATGCACAGGTATTTATTGATAGAGCAAGACACCTAAATACTAGCGGTTTTGTTTCAGTAGTTTTGAGCGATATATTTCAAGGAGCAATTGACTCTGCAATTAAAGCGACGATTGAGGAAAAAGGTAATGTTTATTAAACGAATACTATTTATTGGCTTATTGGGGGCATTTGTATTACCTACAAGCTTTCAAGTGCAATCGGCTGACGATGACAAAGTGAATCCAACGTTAAAAATAGACAAACTAGCCAATGGTTTAGATTCATACCTTATGGATCAGCAAGCGGAGTTACTATCTGCCGGATCGGATTTACTAAGTGAGCATCAAGATGAAACAAAAAAATTTATTGATACTTACAATAAATATACTGCGGAGCTGACAAAAAAGACATCAAAACCAATAAGTCTAAGTGGCGACAATGATTGTTTGGCTAATTTACGATTAATTGATTTAGATCTTATTCCAGTTGACCCGATGGACCTTTTAAAGCCCCTAAAAATAATGATTAAAGATTTTATTAACCAGTCTCCTTGTGACATGTTGACAGACAAAATTAATGATCAAATCGACAAAATTGATTTTTCATTGGACTCACCTTTTGGATCTGTAGGGATTAAAGCAAACCCTGAAGATAAAAAAGCTGATGATGAAATGAAAAGACAAAAGAAGCTTGCCCGTAAAGCTAGAGCTAGAACCCTTCTTTTTGATATGGGCAAGGACTTTAAGCTTAAAGTCAGAGAAAGACGTGATGTTGTATTTAATGACGATGGTTCTATTGTTGAAGTTACCGATTACGAATTAAAAAGAACGGAATCAACCCCTGTAACTGAAGATTTGGTTAACAAAGAAGGCCTTTTAAATGTGTTTGAAGTGTTTGGCAAATTTATGTCATCTGATGGCAGCATCAAATCATTAGAAACTCCAAATAATAAAATAGATACAGATTTCAAGGATAGTCAGCGTGCTAGAGCTCTAGAAAGGAAAGCGGCAGATATTAAAGCAAGAGCAGAAGCATTAATAAAGACTGGACAAGGCAAATAATTATGGGAAATGTAATGAATAAAGCATCGTTAACCTTCACTATCTTACTTTTGTTTCCATCGTATGTTTTTGCTGTTTGCGATCAGTGTGCAAAGATGGCTCTTGATATGGCTACGACAACGATGGAGGCCAACATAAAAGCAACTACGACAGTTGTTACCTCAAATGGAGCCGCAATAGCTGCTCTTAATACTCTTAATACTGCCAACTCTGCCGCTCTTCAGCTGCAGCTGGCCACATTAGGTCAGCAAGAACTAACCGCACTTGATGGTATGGCAACAAAAGTTAAGTTTCAATTAGCTCTAACTGCAAGAGAAAGTGCCATAAACATGGATAATCTTATCCTCAATATGGAAAAAATAGCTAAATCTGAACAGGATAACGTAAAGATAAATTATGTTGACAGAACTTTTGGCCCCCTATCAAAACCATTGTCAGGTCGGTTAAATCTACCCAGAACCCAATATATTGAAAGAGCATTTGAGTTGAAGGAAGTAGTACAATCTAACTTTGTTGAAGGAATGATGGAGTGGCTGAACAATCCTGCTGATGAGAGTAGCATTCTCATAGAGCAAGCAGCACTTCTAGAAGATGAGGACTTTTTCGATATAACCCCCTTTATGCAGAACAAAGTACTAAGTCCGGTAGAGTTGGAAAAAATGAAGTCTCTACTTCACCTATTGATTGAACCTAAGCCTAAAAGGGATATTTCAATTGAAGAAGCTCAAAGCAGCCCAGCCATGCTTATGAGAGCTATTGCTCAAAAGCAAACCAAAATCAAACAACAAATCATTCATAGTGTCATCACTGAATCGGTTATGGATAAAGCACCCCTTATAATAACAAATGACTCATGGAGTTCAGACTATCTTTCTTTTGATGAAGATTACAATGGTATGGTGAGCTTCAGTCAGTTTTATGAAGCTGAAACATTAGGTAAAGTGACAAGTAAAGAGTGGTATAAAGATATAGCTAGGTTGACTGATACGGGGTTACTTAGAGAACAAATACATCAAGTAAATACTACCAACATGTTACTGTCAGAGATATTAAAAGCTGAGCGGAGTGAAGCGAAGTTAGTCGCTATAAAAGCATTGTCTGGAGGCGGGGGTTAAATGCGTATTCAAATATCATTTTGTCTAGTGCTCATACTCTTATCATTTAATGCTTTTGGAGTCATGATTGGCTTTTGTCCAGGCACGCCCCCGTTTGGTATTATACCCTGTGACTCAGGATGTACAGGATCTTCGGCTTCTAAGATGGCAACTCAGTTAGGTACTGCAGAGTTAGCAATGTCTAGCGTGTTCAATAACTTAAATACTGAATGGGTTAATGCAGGAAATTCTGACACTGAGCTTATAACGTCTTATATATTATCCAAACAGTTAATTTCACAATTTAGAATACAGGCGTATGGCGCTGTAGAGGCTAAAATATCGAGTGCCTTGTTAATAAATGGTAAGGAAAATGCTATTGGCAATGATAACCTATTGTTATCTTATGAAGAAATTTCAAATAATAGGATGTCTATCGGTTTAGAAAACTATAATCTTAATCATCATGGGACTGGAGTTGGACAAACTAAGATACCAGAGATGTTATCTAACAGTGCCCTTATGTCTGATCCTATTAATAACAAATCCTTCCACACTGATCTACTCATCCAGTGGAGTGAGGAAGTTAATGAACACACTAAAGAGGAAGCAAATGTAGTGGTGTTGACGACTGATGATTTGGCTTTATCAATATTGGCACTTGAAGGGAATAAATTATCAGTCGGCGTATCGAGTGAAATATTAAAACTTCTTTCGTTTCAATACCTCAATGACGATGGAGTCAAAAACATTGCTTCAAAAAAAAGCCATATCAAGAATATGCTTGCTGTAGAGTTACTTCTAAAATCATATGATGTAGACCCTGTAATAAGTGAAAACTTAACACCTTCTGAAATATCTAAGAATTCATTTATCTCGATTGAATATCAGAAAAAAATATCTACTAATAAACCTAGAGATTTATCTATTGATCTAATAGTAGCCCAAGGCGTTGAAAATGTATTACTCAACGATTATTTAACTCTAAAAAGAGGAAAAAATCTTGTACGCGCATTTAATTAAAGGTTTCACGTTAGTTGCTTTGCTTTTTACAATTTACTTATCAAATACTAATAAAGCTGAAGCTTGGACTCCCTGTATGCCTATTTGTGACTTTCTTTGCACTGCCCCCGCTGCACTTTCGATGTCTTTATCTTCATTAGCATCACATCTTGACCTCTCTAAGGAATTGCTCGCAAATATAAATGCTATCAACAACTTAAGTACTTCATTTGTTGAAAGGAATGCTTCGATTTCTGCTAAAGAAACAGTTAATATGACAACTAAGATCACTGCACTTGATGGCTTCTCTTTTAAAACAACCACAACGCTTGCGCGCAATGCAATGGAGAGCGCAATTAGCATGGATAATCATATTCAGCAGTTAGAAAATTTAAGTAATAATGTTAAGGAAGACATGAAATCCATGCAATCAATAAACATGTTGGCCAAGGGACAGTCTGATAGTTATTTAACAGCATTAGCGGCTTCATCAACAATACAGAAGAATGTCGAAATAATGGATGATCTAAGGATTGCTTCGGATGAAGTCCAGTTTCAAAATAATAGATATGACTCTCATGATGAACAAAGAGAGGTGGTCGGTTTATTAAGTGACATATCCCAAGAAATTCCAAACCCATTTGTAACTGACGATGTGGATATGAAATTCTATATGGACTATCAAACCGACATTCCGCAGCACTTTTAGGAATAAATTTTCTGGTAAATGCTTCCCATGCAATCAATGACGATACTGTTCCTCTCCTCAATATTAAGGACTAATTGTTGCTCATTACTTATTGTTAATACATG
>JBLIEW010000016.1:0-79250 GCA_047633255.1 Colwellia sp. | reverse complement strand
CGAACGATACATCGTGCTTCATTGTAAAACGAGCATCAGTCAATGGCAGGTTCAAGCGTAAAGTAGACGCTTTTTATTATGGCATCGTGACAGATGGTTCTGGTACCTTTCGAATCGGAGACGAAGTAACGCAACTTAATCGCTGGGATCGGTTTTTCTGTCCAGCAGGCGTTAGCGAATTTGAGTACCAAACTGATTCTGGCATGTCTATTCTGGAATGTTATCCAGGCAAGTAGTTAATACTATACCCGCTCCACTTGAAGATGCAGATTTCAGCAAGACGAGAAAGGGTTAGCTACAAGGCATTGATTGAAGAGAATAGTTATTCTATTGTCGAAATCAATAACGCAGGAGATGACCCTTTATCATCTTGCCCGTAGGGAGCTAAGCTAGAAAACCAGTCCTGCGTTGCACTACTCGATAAGGGAACAACCATTCTCTTCGTATCGCGCCTTGATCTGATTTCCTAGCTTCGCTCTGAAACTGCATCTTCAAGTGGAACGGGTATATATGAGCAACATATTGAAGCTTACAAATTACAGCTGAAACATAAAATATGTTGAACAAATGAAAATACAGTAACAATAAATAAGTGGAGATTTTAAATGCGTGAAGCGTGGAGATGGTTTGGTCCCAATGATCCAGTATCAATTGCCGATATTAAACAAACTGGAGCGACAGATATTGTTAGTGCTTTACATGCTATCCCTAGCGGTGAAATATGGCCTACAGACGAAATTCTGGCCCATAAAGAGCTAATTGAACAGGACAATAGTATTCAATCTGCTCTTGTTTGGTCTGTTGTAGAAAGTATTCCTATACATGAAGATATCAAGTTAGGGCGAGAAAATAGTCAACGCTATGTGGATGCTTGGATCGTATCAATGGAAAACCTAGCAAAATGTGGCATTAAAACAATTTGTTATAACTTTATGCCAGTAATTGACTGGACTCGCACAGATTTGAAATTTCAATTACCCAATGGGGCTTATGCCCTAAGGTTTGATCAGCAAAAATTTGCTGCTTTTGATTTGTTTATTTTACAACGTGAAAATGCTTTTGCTGATTATTCTGATGAAGAATTAGCACAAGCAAAAGAAGTATTCTTAGCTATGTCTGAAGAAGAACAAGCATTATTAACAAAAAATATTATCGCAGGTTTGCCAGGTAAAATGACAGATGCTTATACCATCGATAATTTTAGAAGCATGTTGGCAAACTATAAAGACATTACTAAAGATATTTTGAGAAAAAACTTATTCTCTTTTTTATCACAAGTGTTACCTAAAGCAGAGCAATTAGGCGTTAAATTAGCTATCCACCCCGACGATCCACCAAGGGATATGTTAGGTTTACCCCGTATTATTTGTACATCAGCAGATTTAGACATTCTATTTTCTGCACTACCAAGCCCAGCTAACGGCATTACGTTATGTGCAGGAACCTACGGTAGTCGTCCAGATAATAATTTACCATTAATGGCTACAGAATATGGTTCGCGTATTCATTTTGCCCACTTGCGTGGTGTTAGTAGAGATAAAAATGAACAACGCTCATTTTATGAAGCTGAGCACCTATCAAGTGATGTTGATATGGTCAGAGTAATCTCTGCCTTATTAAAGGAAGAAAAAATGCGTGG
This sequence comes from Colwellia sp., assembly GCA_047633255.1. Lineage (GTDB taxonomy): Bacteria > Pseudomonadota > Gammaproteobacteria > Enterobacterales > Alteromonadaceae > Colwellia. Next base: position 77,611 of record JBLIEW010000016.1, on the reverse strand, counting down.
TGAAAAACAAAATAGTGATGAGATATTTATTAGACCTGATCATGGTCATCAAATCTTAGATGATATCAATAAGCAGGGGAACCCTGGGTATTCTTGTATTGGTCGCTTGAAAGGTTTAGCCGAAATTAGGGGGGTTATTAAGGCACTCAGTACCTCAGTTTAAATTACTCTTACACTATCTCACCTTCGGTTATACCGAATCTTATTACCAATAACTTATAATTGGTTGACATAGATACTATGTTTGGTTAGTATTGATTTGTTCTTGATTGTTTAAGGTGTTAACTAAACGATTAGCTTACTTAGTAAACTGATAGATCAATTTACTATTTTATGAATCATAAAAATGCAAGTTTCACACGTTATGATTTATACGAAAAGTTATTACCAAAATAATTAGTTGGTTTAACACTAGGTCGGTATTTAGTTTTTTATATTGCTAAAGGCTTAACAAATTAAAATAAGTACCTTTAAAGGACACATTAATGTTTCCATTTGAATGGTATTTCGCAACTGAACTGGTTCACAAAAATTGCGTGTAATTGGTTACTTATATAAGACATTAATCTGAGCCATAGATGGGTAATTTCACACTCAGATAAACATACACTAATATATTTAGGAGTTAGATATGACAAAACCTATCATAGGTTTCATCGGCCTTGGCCTTATGGGCGGCAACATGGTTGAAAACCTGCAAACTCGCGGTTTTCAAGTAAACGTAATGGATCTTAATAAAGATGCTGTTGCGAAGGTACTTGCTAGAGGTAATGCTACTGAAGTTAATTCAGGTAAAGAATTAGCTGAAAAAAGTGACATAGTAATGCTGGCTCTGACTACTTCAAAAGTGGTTGAATTGGTAGTTTATGCAGAAGACGGTATATTAGCTGGTATGTCTGAAGGCAAAACATTAATTGACTTTGGTACTTCTATTCCAGATTCTACTCGTAAGATTGGTGTTGATCTTGCTGCTAAAGGCGCTGGTATGATCGATGCTCCTTTAGGTCGTACTCCTGCACACGCTAAAGATGGTTTATTAAACATCATGGCTGCTGGTGATATTGATACTTTCAACAAAGTTAAGCCCGTTCTAGATCAGCAAGGCGAAAACGTATTTCACCTTGGCGCACTTGGTGCAGGTCACACAACTAAGTTAATAAATAACTTCATTGGTATGACTACTGTTACAGCTATGTCACAAGCTTTTGCTGTCGCAAAAGCTGCTGGTGTTGATGGCCAGCAATTGTTTGACATTATGTCTGCAGGACCATCTAATTCTCCATTCATGCAGTTCACTAAGTTCTATGCTGTTGACGGCGAAGAAAAATTAGGTTTCTCTGTTGCTAATGCAAACAAAGATCTTGGTTACTTCAACCAAATGGTTGCAGACCTAGGTGGCGAATCTTTAATCGCTCAAGGTACTTCTGCTAACCTACAAGCTGCTGTAGATGCTGGTCTTGGTCAAAACGACGTACCAGTAATTTTCGACTACTTCAATACTAAATTAGAGAAGTAATTTGATTACAACCATACTAGGGTGATGGCACAGTTTAATCACCCTAGGATGGTTTAGTCCAGTCTATGAATATTTGTTAAGTAAGAATAATTAGATTGATGGGATTGTAGTTAACGCTATTTTCTTTTAGCCTCTTCTTGGAGAGGCTTTTTTAGTTTAGAAATAAGATAAACAATTGGTTTATTGTTTATTAGTTTTGAGGAATGGAATAAAGTCCTCGTTTCTCACTGTTTTTACGTTTTATTTCTTCTAACGATCTTGTTTCTACCGCATCAAATAAAGCGTTTATTAGCCGGTTAAAGTGGCTGTGCATAGCACTTCTTGCTTGAGTTGCATCTTCTGATTTTAATGCTTGATAGATAGCCTTATGTTCGGCAAGCGTTTTTGAACTATCTGTACTGCACACACTGTCATAGTCTTTAATTATTTCAGGGGTTGAAGAGCGTAGTTTCCAAAGATTTTCTACGGTTAATATCATGGCACTGTTTCGGGTAGCATTAGCTATAATTTGATGAAACTCTTTGTCTGCTGCGGCAATAAAGTGGTTATTTTCCATATCAACTAAGGTCTGATGTAAACGCGCTAATTCATCCTCGGTAATGGTTGTTGCTGCAATTGCTGCAACTTCTCCTTCTATTAATGCGCGAGCCTGGGTGACTTCAAAAGCATTAACCTTTGTTTGTGAACCTAGTTGGTTAACTGGTTCTAGAACATAAACCCCAGATCCTGTTTTAACTTCGACTTTTTCTCGAACCTCTAATGCTATTATAGCCTCACGTACAGTAGGTCTACTAACATTAAACGTTTCAGCTAATTCTCTTTCTGGTGGTAAGCGACTACCAGGAGAATACATTCCAGAATCAATTAAAGCCTCAATTTTATCTACAATGCTCCAAAACAGCCTACGGTTGCTGCTCATATTATTTCCTTAGCTAAATATAAAAATTAATAACAACTATTATTAATCATATCGTTTTCTATTGTGCATAGCAAAATTATCAACCTATAAATCGTTATTTTTTTATGTTTTGGTATAAACTTATTTTGTGTTTTGGTCTGTTTTTAATCAATAGTAATTAAACTTAGTTATTACCAATTTAATTACTATTGGTAATGTAAAGTGGTTGACAATTTGCGTTGGTATTGGTTAAATATACTTTAATGTTATTTTGGGATTAGAAAGTCCCATTCAAAACATAGAAGTGGATCGATATTGATTGTTTTAGGGATCTCTACTACACGGAGTTTAGAGAGACCTGATTTTTTTAAAATAGGTTAAAAAAGAGATATTCATGTACTCAATTAAAACTCAACAATACATCAAAGTAATAACATATTCGCTATTTCCAGTGGTATTGGCCTTGTTATTATCTGGTCAAGTTACGGCAAAAGATTGGATAGTTGACACACCTAAAGCCTATAAAAAAGTACTGAAAAAAGTAAATGCGGGTGACAACATAGTTTTAGCTAACGGCACATGGAATAATTTTGAAATTCTATTTAAAGCAGAAGGGACTAAACAAGAACCGATAACATTAAAAGCACAAACTAAAGGCAAAGTTTTCCTTACTGGGCAATCAAATTTACGATTAGCTGGAAAGTACTTAGTTGTTTCTGGACTTGTTTTCAAAAATGGCTACACACCAAGCAGTGAAGTGATTTCTTTTAGGCAAAATAAAAATGAATTGGCCTTTAATTCGCGTGTAACAGAAGTTGTTATTGATAATTTTAGTAATCCAGACCGATTTGAATCAGATTATTGGGTGGGTATTTACGGACAATACAACCGCTTTGATCACAATCATCTAGTCGGTAAACGCAATAAAGGCGTTACTGTTGCGGTAAGACTTACGACAGAAGATAGCCAAGAAAACCATCATAGAATTGATCATAATTATTTTGGCCCACGACCTATATTTGGTTCAAATGGTGGTGAAACATTACGCATAGGTACAAGTCATCATTCATTAACAAATTCTTTTACTACCGTAGAAAATAACTACTTCGATCGATGTAACGGTGAAGTTGAAATTGTATCGGTTAAGTCAGGTAAAAATAAAATTGTTAATAATACTTTTTTTGAATCACGCGGTACGTTAACGCTTCGTCATGGTAATGGTAACCTTATTGAAAATAATGTTTTTTTTGGTAATGGTGTTGATCATACCGGCGGGATTAGAGTAATAAATCGTGATCAAATAGTACGTAATAATTATTTAGAAGGTTTAACCGGATACCGCTTTGGTAGCGGTTTAACTATTATGAATGGTGTGCCAAATTCTAGTATTAATCGTTATCACCAGGTAGTTAATGCTCAAATTGAAAATAATACCCTGATTAATATTGACCATGTTCATTTAGCTGCGGGTAGCGACGCTGAACGTTCAGCTGTTCCTAAAAATAGTGTCATTAAAGATAATTTATTTTTTAATGACACTGGTAAAGCACCATTTTCAGTATTTGACGACATTAGCGGTATTACCTTTTCAAACAATACTTCAAATAAGCTTACCGATAATAAAATTGCTTCAGGTATTACAGAAAAAAATCTAGTGTTACAGCGAGCTGATAATGGTTTGTTATATCCAATTTCTGATAATGATGGTATCGGTGTATCAAAAAATCTTCAGCCAACACAAAAAAATCAAACAGGTACAACATGGTATGCAAAAGCAGAACCAGACGTTCCATTTGAATCAGGAAAAACAACCACAGTTAAAGCCGGTGGCGAATCTCTGTATAAAGCGATTAAGCAAGCAAACTCAGGCGATATCTTAGTGTTAGACGATGGGAATTACAGCATAGATAAAATTGTTAAGCTGGATAAAACAGTGTCAATTAACGCTAAAAATCGTCATCAGGTAACCTTAGAGTTTGGTCGTTCAACTTTATTTGAAATTAATAACGGTGGCAGCTTAAGTATTGATGGTGTTGTGGTTAGCGGTAAAAGCAGCGCTGACTATTCAGGTAATACATTTGTTAGAACGGCTAAATGGGGGATGTTTAAAAATTACCGTTTTGCGATGAAAAATAGTGTGATTAAAGATCTAAATGTTAACCACTCTTTCCACTTTTTAGATTCAGGTAGTCGAGCATTTGCACAGTCTATTGACGTTGAAAATAATGTTTTCGAAAATATTACAGGTGATATTTTTAGACTAAACAAAGAAATTGATGATTTAGGTATTTATAACGTTGAGTACCTCAATGTAATTAATAACACCTTTAACAACGTTGAGGGTATGTTAGTTAACTTATATCGTGGTGGCTCAGACGAAAGTACATTTGGCCCTCATCTATTATTAAAAGACAATACTGTTAATAATGTAGGTAATGGTAAACGCAATAAATCTAAATCGGCAATTATTTTACATGGTGTTCAAGTGTCTACTATCGACAGTAATACCTTTGTTAAAAGCGGACTAATTAATATTGAACATACCGTTGGCGAGCCTAAAACGGTCGTTAAGAATAACACGTTTAACAAAACTGCAGCGCCTAGTGTGAAAGAGTTACATGCTAAAGGCCCACACACCGCTGTGCTATTAAATAACAAGCAATTTTAATATGAGCTATTCTATGAAATTTTTAAAAAAAACGTCATTTGTTTTATCAGTGCTGCCATTACCTAAAAGCTGGTTAGCGACTATTGCTATTGTTATTGTTTCTGCAGTAGGAAGTAATCAAATAGCGATGGCAAAAACGAGTCCTAACCTTGTTGAAACTAGTGCTGATGTGATAAGTATGCGTAGTGCGATAAAGCAAGAAGGCCAATTCAAACGCACTTTTATTGACAATAAAGCATCAGTTGATAAACAAATTTCACAAGCTATCACTGTGCCAATGCCAAAAGATGGCGGCGGTGGATATACGCATGAGCGACACAAGAAAAATTATAAATTAATGTACGATGCGGGCATGATGTATCAATTAACCCAAGACGCTAATTATGCTAACTATGTGCGTGACATGCTACTTACCTACGCAGACCTTTATCCTACCTTGCCTTTGCATCCAAAAAGAAAAATGGGTAAACAAAATCCAGGTAAATTATTTTGGCAAAGTTTGAACGAAGCTATGTGGCTGGTATATACCAGTCAAGCTTACGATTTAATTTTACCTTCGTTGAATGCAGAGGAAAAAGAAAAAATTGAGGCAGGGTTATTTCGTCCTATTGTAAAATTTTTATCAGTCGATTCGCCTGAAACATTTAATAAAGTACATAATCATGGCACATGGACAACGGCAGCTGTAGGCATGACAGGTTATGTGCTAGGTGAATTGGAATGGGTAGAGCAAGCACTATATGGTTTAGATAAATCAGGTAAAGGTGGCTTTTTAATTCAGTTAGATGAGCTGTTTTCTCCTCAAGGTTATTATAACGAAGGTCCTTATTATCAACGTTTTGCGTTATTACCCTTTGTAACGTTTGCTAAGGCAATTCAAACCAATCAACCTGAGCGTAAAATATTTGAATATCGCGATGGCATTGTCTTAAAAGCAATCGATGCAACAATACAATTAAGCTATAACAAATTGTTCTTTCCTATTAATGATGCGATTAAAAGCAAAGGAATCGACACCATTGAATTAGTTAACGGTGTTGCTGTTGCTTATGGACTAACTGGTGATGCTAGTTTACTTGATATTGCTAAACAACAAGATCAAATTCTATTAACGGGTGATGGTTTAAAAGTTGCTCAAGCGTTAGATAAAAAGTTAGAACAACCTTATCATTTTAAGTCTATTGCCTTTGGTGATGGTAATGACGGTAAGCAAGGTGCATTAGTTATCATGCGTCAAAATGTGGGTGGTGAACAAGCCGTTCTATTCAAGCCTGCAGCGCAAGGTTTAGGTCATGGTCACTTTGATAAATTAACGTGGCAGTTTTACGATAGAGGTGAAGAAATTGTTTCAGACTATGGCGCAGCACGCTTCTTAAATGTAGAAGCTAAATATGGCGGACGTTATTTACCTGAAAATAGTACTTGGGCAAAACAAACAATTGCACACAATACCGTTGTTGTAGATGAGAAAACTCACTTTAATGCTAATGTTGAAAGGGGTAATGCAAATCATCCTGAGTTATTATTCTTCGAAAAAAGTAAAAATATTACTATCAGTTCAGCGAAAATTGAAAGTGCATACAAAGGCGTATCGTTAAAGCGTACTATGGCTTTGATTAAATTTCCTATCCAAAATCAGTCGGGTCAAGATCAGTCATTAGTTGTTGATGTATTCGAGGCATCGTCAAAAGATAAACACCAATATGATTTACCTACGCACTATAAAGGCCACTTAATTAGTACCAATTTTGAGCTAGATACACAGTTAACAAGTTTACCGGTATTAGGTAAAGAGAATGGTTATCAGCATTTATGGTTGAAAGCACAATCACAGCCTAAAGCGGGTTTATCTCAAATTACGTGGTTAAATGATAATGGACGATTTTACACTAGCTCTTCTATTATGGATGGCGATTCGTCATTAATTTTCACCCAAATTGGTGCGAACGATCCGTTGTTTAATCTACGAAATGAAAATGCCTTCATCAACCGTAAAACAAAGTCGAAAAATCACACATTTGTTAGCGTGTTAGAGCCGCATGGTGAATATAATCCATCAAAAGAATTCACCATTTCTGCGGTCAGTAGTATTAAAAAACTATCGCATCAAAAAGATAAAAACATTGACGTAGTAGAAATTATTTTTGAAGGAAAAAAACGTTATTTGTTAGCCTTTAACTCAGCTGAAAATATTAAAAGTAATCAATCAAACACATTTTCATTTAATGGCTCTACATATCAATTTGATGGCCGTTTTAAACTTTTCGAAATTAAAGGGTAGGGGTCTATTATGAGTCAGAGTGAACATTTTTTATCTGGTAAAGAAACAGAAATTGAAGATATTGGCGGCGGTTTAAAACGTCAAATGTTAGGTTATAACCACGAGCTAATGGCCGTTAAAATTTGGTTTTCAGAAGGCGCTATTGGTTACAATCATGCTCACCGTCATTCCCAAGTCACTTATATAGTTGAAGGTGAATTTCACTTTAATATAGATGGTGTAACCACAATAATGAAACCAGGTGATAGCTGTTTGATTCCACCATGGGTAGACCATGGTGCTACATGCCCAACTGGCGGTATTCTAATTGATACTTTTAGCCCTCCGCGTGAAGATTTTTTACCAGAAGGCACATTTGATAATATTGATGTAGATAAACTTAATAGCAAGCCAGCGGAGTCAAAATAATGCAATTAAAAGGATTACGTTGGTGGGTTATTGCTTTAATAGCACTAGCCACCGTTATTAATTATATTGACCGCTCGGCGCTTGCCGTATTATGGCCAGATATTGTAAAAGATCTATTTCCTGATGAGTCGGCTTTAGAGCGTAAACAAATATATGCGAATATCTCCATGGTATTCATATTATCTTATGCTTTCGGACAGGCTATATTTGGTAAAATATTTGACTGGTTAGGCACGCGTGTTGGCTTTGTACTCTCTATTGGTGTTTGGTCTATTGCCACAGCACTACATGCGTTTGCACAAGGCGCACTTAGTTTTGCTATTTTCCGTGCCATTTTAGGTGTAGCAGAGGCGGGTAACTGGCCTGGTGCAGCGAAAAGTAACGCAGACTGGTTCCCAACTAAAGAACGTGCTTTGGCTCAAGGTATTTTTAATTCAGGCGCTGCTATTGGCGGTATTATCGCAATACCTTTAATTGCCTACATGACCGTTTATTTTAACTGGCAAATGGTGTTTGTTATTATCGGTATGGTCGGCTTATTGTGGCTTATTCCTTGGATTATCTTAGTTAAAGCGCCACCTAAATCTCACCCTTGGATTACTGACGAAGAACGCGAGTATATTTTAACAGGTCAACGAAATACTGACGTTAATGATGTGACGAAAGAAATTGAAGAATATAACCCATCAACAGGAGAATTACTTTCTCGTAAAGAAAGTTGGGGTGTCATTATTGCTTCTGCGGCTATCGATCCTATTTGGTGGTTGTTTGTTTTCTGGATCCCAATTTACCTTAACGAAGTCTACGCAATGGATGTTAAATCTATTGGGATTTACGGTTGGGTACCATACGTTGGTGCCATGTTTGGTGCTTGGTTTGGTGGTCTTCTTGCGCAAAATCGCTTAAAAGCAGGCTGGAATGTAGATAAAACACGTAAGCTTACTATTACGTTGGGTTGTTTGATTATGTTACCAGCACTATTAGCGATGGCCAGCCCTGGTGGACCAACAACGGCTGTAATTATTATGGCCGTTATTTTATTCGGTTTCCAAACGGCGATTGGTAATGTTCAAACACTACCTAGTGATCTCTATGGTAAAAAAGCGGTTGGCACGCTTGCTGGTTTTTCAGGTATGGCAGCTAAATTTGGTGCATTAGGGTTAACGGCTCTAGTACCTATTCTAACAGCTGATGGCAACTACACTCCTGCATTTGTTATTGGGGCATCTTTGGCTATTATTGCTATGGCCGCTGTTTGGATTCTTATTCCAAAAGTTGAACCATTAAAGCCTAAAGCCTAAGAGTCATAAGCTAAGTAACTCGTTAATTTTTAACGAGTTACTTTTAATTTATTTTAAGTAACGTTAATAAGGTTTTGTAAATGAAAAGCATTTTTTTATTCGGCGAATGTATGATTGAACTGATGACGGTTTCACAAGAGAAGTCAGCTAATACAATGAGCCAATCGTTTGCCGGAGATGTTTTTAACACGGCTGTTTACCTAAAACGCACTTTCGCTGATGTGAACGTGCATTTAGTGACAGCAGTTGGTAAAGACCAATTTAGCCTTGATATGATTCAATATTTTCAAAAAGAAAATATTGGGACTGATTTTGTTTTTAAATCAGATACAAAAATTCCCGGTTTATATTCTATTCAACTTGACAGTCAGGGTGAGCGTAGCTTCACTTATTGGCGTGAAAACTCGGCTGCTCGTCAAGTAATGCAACACATTGATGATGACGCTATTAATCAATTATCAAAAGGTGATATGTTTTTCTTCTCAGGTATTTCTTTGGCGGTTATTGAGCCAGAATCAAGAGAATCATTTTGGACTTTAATTGATAAATTAAAAGCTGCAGGGATACAAATTGTATTTGATCCTAACTATCGTCCTCGGATGTGGAGTGGCCCTAAAGAAGCTCAAGAACAGTTTGAGTTAGCTTTACAAAAATCTGATTTATCGCTACCTGGCGTTGATGATTTTGAGCAATTATTTGGCATGACCACAGTTGAAGAAGTTAACAATTACTGCAAACCGTTTGGTATAAATGAATTAATCATTAAAAATGGCGAGCAGGGTATCTTAGTTGGGGGTGAAACGTCCGAGTTTGCTATTACACCAGTAGACAACGTGGTTGATACAACATCTGCGGGTGACTCATTTAATGGCGTTTACCTTGGTGCTCGTATTGAAGGTTACTCTGTGAATGACTCAATTACATTAGCATCAAAAGCAGCCGGTTTTGTTATACAACATAGAGGTGCTATCGCACCAGCAGATGAATTTGATACGTTTATCAAAGCTCAGCTCGCATCAGTTTAAAAATTTAAGGTCTAAAAGGATTACTCATGAAATCATTTTCCACATTGATGGGAAAGCAAACCCTGTTACCCATAATTCAAGCCGATAGCGTTGAACAAGGACTTAACATTGCCAAAGCTATGGCTAGTGCAGGTATTAATTTGGTTGAAGTGGTACTGAGAACACCAGCATCACTTGATATAATAAAAGCACTTAAATCTGAGTTACCTGATTTAAAAGTTGGAGCAGGTACTGTTCTTGACGCTGAAACGTTAAAAAAAGCACTTGATGCAGGTAGCGACTTTATTATTACACCAACCATATCAAATAAATTATTAACTGAGCTGGCTAACTGCACTGTTCCAGTAGTTCCTGGTGTATCGAATACGGCAGATATACTTTTAGCCATTGAATTTGGCTATACAGAGTTAAAATTATTTCCAGCATCATTATCTGGCGGAGCGCCATTTTTAAAGGCGATGGGATCTGTTTTTAAAGGTATTACGTTTTGTCCAACAGGTGGAATTAATGAGAGTAACCAACAAGAATATTTAGCGTTAACTAATGTTTTTGCTGTAGGTGGAACATGGATTGCGAAGAGTGATTGGGTAGAGTCGTGTCAATGGTCAAAGATTACCTCTGCTTGTAGAGCTGCTCAAGATGTTAATTAAAACATAATCGATTTGAAAAAAATTAATTCCCTTGACTGATGCTTATAAGCCACTTGAAACTGCCTGTTTCAGGACCTGCTTGATTATGCTTTAATGACTTTCCTTGCCGAAAGTCATTTTAAATCCACTGAAGTCCTGTACTTTGAATGGTAACGGCTGGCTATAAAGCCTCTTAGATATTACCGATTTATTTGTATACTCTGCTCTGCAATCGTTTCAAATTTTACAACAGCACTTTCATTATATTTTTTAAACCGTTCAACCGCTATTGATTCATCCTCAAATAAATCTTGTAAGAAAGAATAAGCAACGGGTTGATAGTTTAGTGTTATCGCTACCGAAAAGAAGTTACCGCTAAATTGACTGACATCCACTTGGTAACGTAATGAATCTTTACCTGCTATAAAAGAGTCATCTATATTTGCTAAGCCATACACAGCAATATCATCAGGTACTGCTTCTTTATTGAACCCTTGAGGGAGAATACGGTTATCTTTTAAATATTGACCCGCTTCTAACAAGGTATAAGTGACTTTATTTGCAACATTGCCCATAACTGTTTCATAAATTTGAACTTGATCTGCAGAAGTAATTACTTGGTAATGGGGTTCAAATTGCGTTCTATCTATATCAGCATCATTTCCGTCAATTGAGCCATTAGATCGTGTTTTACCTGATTCAAAAACAATGTCGCCTACATCATTTTTAATCACAATATGTAAATAAACGCGACGAGAGGGATAAGACGTAGGTAACTTATGGCCAATAGCATTATTGATTTGAAGATCAAAAATTAACTCATCATTCACTAGGCTTGAATTAATCACATCAATACTACCGGCTGTCGTTAAAAACTCTCGATTACGGGTAATTAAATTGTCAAAGCTAACATGTTCAGTATTTAGCTCAGCACTATTATTTTTCAATATACTCAACATATAGGTATTAGCACCTAAAAATAAATGTTGTGAAAACTGATCACGTTGTTTTAAATTATTTGGCACTGTTGATATACTAACATCGGCATTATTAACCTGTGGCATATGACATTGTTGGCACGTTGAAGGGGTTGGACCTTTATCATTGAAGTCACTCGCCTCCCATTCACTATAAGGCATTTGCTCTGGAAATGTTTTATCTGCTACTAATATACCGCTTTCGTCAATATAAGGCGTTTTTAAATTATGACAACTTGCACACAGCTCAGAGCTGGATACATGCTTACTGTAGGTAGGTGTATAATTAACATTATTTTGCATGGGTCTAGTTGATACATCATTGTATTGACCATAAATATAGCGTTGTTCTTCAACAGCAAAATGCCCAGACATTCCTGCTTCGGTTCCAAACGTATCGTTATCTGCTATTTGATGGCAAAGCGTACAACTCACACCATCCATTGCTTCATCATGGCGTTCATTATTAGGATTTAAAAAACCATCATCAAAAAGTTTGACTGTTTTGCCATCATAATTAGACTCAACACTGGCCATAGGCATATGACAACGTGTACATTTATCGGCAATTACTTCGCTTAATTGTGGGTTTCTATTTATTTCACTTTTTACTTTGGCTTTCCATAACGGATCTTTTGCCGCATTAGCCATCATTGATGCAGACCAATCTTTAACAATAGATAAATCATTACCGGTATTATCACGGATGCCATCATGACAAGTCGAACAGTTATTTGATCCTGAAAAATGTGCACTGGTAAAATTGTTGTTATATCCATTTTGCTCAAAATCAGTCACCTCAGATGGTGATATTACCGGAAGCAATGTTATTGGAGAAGATGTTACCGGTAACGTTTCAACAACGCCATCGTTACTATCAGAGGAGCCGCCACAGCCATTTAAAAGCACAATAAACAATAAAAGAAGTATTGTAGAATGTAGTGAAGTCAGACTGAAATTATGGTGTGTATGGTTTTGCATAATGTTCCTTGAAGAACGAATCAGCTATTATTATGATCTGATTTATTATATTAGTAGAGTCTAATATAATAAATCAGATTCTTGCTAATTACAATGTGACAAATTGTCGCAACATATACCTGTTCCACTTGAAATGGCATGATTTTACTAAAGTAGGATTGACACTGAAACAGAGGGGCGAGGCATTTGATAAAAATCTTCCCCATCCATTTTGTGTATAAGTTTGTGCTATGACTTTTTGTTAGCAGTCGGTTAGTCTATTTCGTTGAAGAAACTTTGTGATGATAAGATCTGAATATTAATTCTGTTTAACTGATTTTCGTTCGATGAGTTTGGGCGTAAACATGTTGGTGATTTCACTCTCTTTTTGTTTATATACATGCTGTAAGATCCAGTGAGTAGACATTTTCGCCATGTCATTGACTGGAAAATTAATGGTCGTTAATTGAGGATAAAGGTACTCAGTGAAAAAAGCATTATCAAAGCCTATAAATGAACATTGATCGGGGATCAATATTTTGTGATCTCTTGCTCCTCGCATCGCCCCTGATGCCATCTCATCATTTGAACAAGCAACAGCAGTAAACGTGGTTTTATTCTCGATTAAGAAATTAAAACCATCTCGACCACTTTCGGTCAAATAATCCCCTTCATAGACTAAACTTTCTTTAAATGGGATATGGGCTTCTGCTAACGCTTTTTTATGGCCTGTCAAGCGTTCAGTGGTATCTTGTTTTGTTATCGGTCCCGATATGTAGGCAATGTCTTTATGACCTTGTTCAATCAAATGTTTTGCGGCTAAATAGCCACCTAGTTCGTTATTTAAATAAAAACAATTATCTTTAATTTCTGGAATATAACGGTTCAATATAACGAAGGGGGTTTTACCTTTACTCAATTTTATCAAGTACTCATCTGAAATGGCATCGACATGTAAAATAAGTGCGTCACAATTACGATCAATTAAAAATTCTAATCCTTTCTTTTCACTTTCTTCATCACTATGACCGGCAGTAATTACCGCGTGTTTACCTGCATTTCTTAACTCTAATTCAATGGTGCTTAACATCGCGCCAAAAAAAGGGCCGTGAAGTTCTGAAACTAAAACACCTATACTATTTGAACGGCTAGAAGCCAATGAACGGGCAATAGTATTTGGGCGATAATTTAACTCGTTCATTGCTGCGACTACTTTCTGTTTAGTTTTTTTACTAACATGTTCATGATCATTCAGTACACGTGATACCGATGATAATGAAACTCCCGCTAATGCGGAAACTTCGTAAATAGTAGCCATTACATTCCTTCATCGTTCTATTGATTACTGTATTAAGTGATTTTAGCATGAAAGGTCTTTGCTAAACTAGATAACTTAGCCTAGATACCGGTCCCACTTGAATTCCAGCTGAATCATGCCTATTCAAGTGGCATGGGTATAAATATCGTTGTTCTAAGATACACAAATAGCTCACGCTTTGGAAGCGCTTCCGGTTTGTGCAAATAATAGTTGCTTTTTCTATTGATGACATTCAGAATGGAAGCGCTTCCAGTTTTAGAGGGCCCTGCTTAAATCAGTATTAGCTAGGTAAATAAAAGTGGAGATATTATAAAAATAACAACAGCAATGTCCTGTTGTTCACAATTGTTAGGAGAATTATATGGCCGGTACCCCCATTCAAGCAGATGTGAATACGTTTACATCAAACACAGAAAACAAAAATTATACCTTTGCACTGACATCATTAACCACACTCTTTTTTATGTGGGGATTTATTACCTGTTTAAATGATATTTTAATTCCTCATTTAAAAGGTATTTTCAATTTATCTTATAGCCAAGCAATGCTAGTACAGTTTTGTTTTTTTGGTGCCTATTTTATCGTTTCTATTCCTGCGGGAATAATAGTTAAAAAGTTAGGTTTTCAAAAAGGGATAGTGCTGGGATTGATTATTGCTGCACTTGGTTGTTTTTCTTTCTACCCGGCAGCGTCTATGCACAGCTACCCCGTCTTTCTAATGGCACTATTTATATTGGCCAGCGGTATCACGGTATTACAAGTATCGGCTAATCCTTATGTTAGTATCTTAGGGAAGCCTGAAACAGCTTCTTCACGCTTAAACATGACACAAGCATTTAATTCACTTGGCACCACAGTTGCGCCATTTTTCGGTGCATATTTGATCTTAGATCAAGTGGTAGAGTCAATGTCGGCCACCCAACAAGCTGAATCAGTTCAATTACCTTATATTATGCTCGCCGGTTTATTGTTAATACTTGCCGCTATTTTTTCTTATATAAAATTACCCGTCATCGAACATAGCGAACAGTCAACAGAGGTAAAAGAGATTAATGGTAGCGCTTGGCAATATCGTCATTTAGTATTAGGCGCAATTGGCATCTTTGTTTATGTGGGTGCAGAGGTATCCATTGGTAGCTTTTTAGTGAGCTTTCTTAATGATCCAAATATTGCTGGGTTAGAAGAATCTCAAGCAGCAAAATATATTGCCTATTATTGGGCTGGGGCGATGGTGGGTCGATTTATTGGCGCAGCGGTAATGCAAAAATTGTCGGCGGGTAAAGTCTTAGCTTTCAACGCTTTTATTGCGGTGATATTTATTGTTATTACAATACTTGCATCAGGACAAGTAGCAATGTGGGCAATTCTTTTAGTCGGCTTATGTAATTCAATTATGTTTCCTACCATTTTTAGTTTGGCTATAAATGGCCTAGGTAAGCATACTAGCCAAGGCTCAAGTATTTTATGTTTAGCCATTGTCGGTGGTGCTATTTTACCACTTATTCAAGGGTTTTTGGCCGATAGTATTGGTTTACAAAATTCATTTTTCTTACCCATTATTTGTTATGTTTTTATTGCTTATTATGGTTTGTCAGGTAGTAAGCCTGTTTCAGTAAAGGGGTAGGGTTATTATGACTATTGAAATAAATTTAATTAAAAATGTAGCTAAACCGTTTATAGGCTTGGCTATTGCCATGTCACTTTTTGCCTGTACCGGTAACGATAACTCGGATGAAGCTCAGCTTGATATCGCGCCTAGTAGTGAAAACAATGTAAACATTTGGCCAGTACTAGCTATTGACGTTAAAAAAGACAAAAAAGTTGAAGCTAAAGTAGCCAAGATTTTAGCGAATATGACTTTAGAGCAAAAAGTTGCTCAGATGATCCAACCAGAGATTCGTGATATTACCGTTGAAGATATGCGTAAATATGGTTTTGGTTCGTATCTAAATGGTGGCGGTTCTTTTCCTGACAATAACAAACATGCAACGCCTGCTGATTGGATAAAATTGGCTGAAGCTTTTTATCAAGCCTCAGTTGACTCTTCATTAGATGGCTCGGCTATTCCAACCATCTGGGGTACCGATGCAGTTCATGGTCACAATAATGTGATCGGTGCGACATTATTCCCCCATAATATTGGTTTGGGGGCGGCTAATAATCCCGCTTTAATGGAAGCAATAGCTGCAATAACAGCCAAAGAAGTTATGGTGACAGGAATTGATTGGGTGTTTGCACCCACCGTTGCTGTGGTTAGAAATGATCGTTGGGGTCGAACTTATGAAGGGTATTCAGAAGACCCTGAAATTGTGAAAGATTATTCTGCGGCTATTGTAAAAGGTTTACAAGGCAGTGCAGATAAAGACTTCCTTGGTGACGAACACGTGATAAGTACAGTTAAACACTTTTTAGGTGATGGCGGTACTGAGTCTGGTGATGATCAAGGTAATAATACTGATCCAGAACAAGTGTTGTTTGATCTGCATGCACAAGGGTATATTGGGGGGTTAACGGCAGGTTCTCAATCGGTAATGGCCTCTTTTAATAGCTGGCATGGTAAGAAAAACCATGGCAATAAATACCTATTAACTGATGTTTTAAAAGATCGTATGGGCTTTGATGGCTTTGTTGTGGGTGACTGGAATGGTCATGGACAAATTAAAGGTTGTACTAATGAAAGCTGCCCACAATCGATTAATGCGGGTTTAGATATCTTTATGGTACCCACCAAAGTGTGGAAACCATTATATGAAAATACGATTGCTCAGGTTAACAGTGGAGAAATCCCGCAATCTCGTATAGATGATGCAGTGAGTCGAATATTGCGCGTTAAAATTAGAGCTGGAATTTTTGACAAACCTAGCCCCGCAAATCGTATTCTTTCAGGACGTACTGAGTTAATTGGTGCAAAAGAACACCGTGAAGTTGCACAGCAAGCGGTGAGAGAGTCGTTAGTTTTATTGAAAAATAAAAACAATATCTTACCCCTTAGTCCGAACCTTAATATCTTAGTGGCTGGCGATGGCGCTGATAATATTGGTAAACAATCTGGCGGTTGGACAATTACCTGGCAAGGTACGGGTAATAATAATAATGATTTCCCCGGTGGCCAATCTATTTTCGCTGGAATTAAAGAAAAAATTGCTAGCGGTAAAGGCAGTGTCCAATTAAGCGTTGACGGTTCATTTGAGACCAAGCCTGATGTGGCTATTGTAGTATTTGGGGAAGAGCCTTATGCAGAAGGTAATGGTGATATTGAAAACCTTGAGTATCAACGAGGCAATAAAGTAGATTTAGCTTTATTGAAAAAACTAAAAGCACAAGGTATTAAGGTTGTCTCGGTATTTATCAGTGGACGCCCACTTTGGGTTAATGCTGAATTAAATGCTTCAGATGCCTTTGTTGCTACTTGGTTACCTGGCTCAGAAGGCGCGAGTGTTTCTGATGTACTTTTCACCAAAGCAAACGGTGAAATAGCTTATGACTTTAAAGGGAAATTATCTTTTTCTTGGCCTGCCTATGCTGAACAAACAGAAGTTAATCGTTTCGATAACGACTATCAGCCACTTCTACCATATGGTTTTGGTTTAACCTATCAGCAGAGAAATAGACAAGAAGATGAAACAATGCTGGTATTGTCTGATCAATTAAATGAAGTTTCTGATAGAGAAGCTGATGAGCTGCCCCCTTTTAAAATCTTTGAATTAGCTGTTAAAAAACCGTGGAGTATTGGATTGCAATCGGGTGACCAGTCATCTATTGTTATTTCAAATACGCAATCATTAGGGGCTATCACCTTAAGAACAATGGATAAAGTGGTACAAGAAGACGGAAGAACAATCACCTTTGACGGCAGTAATATGGCGAGTGTCAATATCTTTAGTAACTTCCCTGAAGACTTGCGCGCCTATACAGAAGAACAATCGGTATTAAGTTTTGCTGTTCGTTTAGAAAGCACACCAACCAAACCGGTTAATTTGGCGATGATTTGTGAAAGTGATTGTAAAGGGTCTCTTGATATTACCTCATTGTTACTTAACAACAGTTTAGATGAATGGCAGAAGGTAACAATTGACCTAGCTTGCTTTAAAAAAGCGGGAACTGATTTTTCCAAAGTGATGTCGCCATTTAACTTGTCTACTACAGGGAAAGTGTCATTAAGCTTTGCAGATATAAATTTAATGCCACAAAGTACTGAACAAGCCACAATGAGCTGTGATTAATTCATTATTCATTAATTTGTTATACCGCCCTATTGTTAACGATAGGGCGGTAAGTTCTCACCGATATAATAGAGTTACTTCTTATGTATGATTTTAAATTATGGTTAATCGCTTCTTCAGTTTTTTTATCTGGTTGCGGTAGCGAATCTGCCAATAGGTCTAATGTAGCCACTGCGCCAGTGACAGAAAGCATTTCTGTGCCAGAGACACCTTTACCTGTTAAAGATGCGTCTACTGAGACTCTAGATTCAGATATTGACGATCCAATAATTACCTCTTTAGTGAATGAACAATGGCAGTTAATTTGGCAGGACGAATTTACTGATAACAATATTGATTTAGACAAATGGAGTTTCGAAGTCAATTGTTTCGGCGGGGGTAATGAAGAACAACAATGTTATACCGACCGAGATGATAATGCGTTTGTTGAGCAAGGTATTTTGAAAATAGTCGCATTAAAAGAAAATTTTACCGGTCCTGCTGCACATGATGATGATGCTAATTACAATCCTAGCAATACCCGAACCCTACCTTACACATCAGCGCGGTTACGTAGTAAAAACAAAGGTGACTGGACTTTTGGACGCTTTGAAATTAGAGCGAAATTACCTCAAGGACAAGGAACCTGGCCTGCTATTTGGATGTTACCCACTGATTGGGCTTATGGCGGATGGGCTGGTTCGGGTGAAATAGATATTATGGAAGCGGTTAACTTAAAAACACAATCAGATGAAAATGGTGCCATCTCAGGGCAAGAGGAATCACGTATTCATGGTACGCTGCATTATGGGCGCGCATGGCCTGAGAATGTTTATTCGGGTAAAGGATTCCATTTACCTGGGGGGATTAACCCTGCCGATGGTTTCCACGAATACGCTATTGAATGGCAAGCAGGAGAGATTCGTTGGTATGTTGATGATATTCATTTTGCTACACAACGTGATACCGGCTGGTATAGCCAATACATGAATGATGAGGGTTTATTAATAAACGGTGAGGGCAGTGCACCTTTTGATCAAAAGTTTCATTTGTTATTAAATTTTGCTGTTGGGGGTAATTGGCCTGCAACGGTTAATGACAAAGGAATTGATGATAGCGTGTTTCCACAATCATTAGAAATAGATTATGTCAGAGTGTATGAATGCTCGGTGTCACCTCTCACAGGTGCTGGCTGTGCAACAATAGGTGGTGACGCTATGCTAGTGGAAGGTAAACAAGCACCCGCATTATAGAACTTACTAAGTTAAAATTTCTGCTAACTAATATCTTATGATGCTAGTTAGCATTTTTTTTGATATATAAACTAATGTTACGATAGGTATCAACCCAGTAAATTTCTTTATTTTTTGCTAGGAAATCTAGTAGCTCCTGATGAGCCTTTATAGAAACAGGCAGATGATCACCGCCAACGCCATGAAAAGTAAAATTAGCGATAGTACCGTATAAAGCGGCTTGCTTTGCATAGGCTATTAATTCAGCAGCTGAGTTTCCTGATGGAGACCAGACCGCAGCATCCATGACATTTATTGAACTTTGATTTTTCCCGACCTTACCCACATGAGACTTAATACCGACAAAAGAATCATGAAGCGCGTGTACGTAGTTTTTATTCTCTACAAACTGATCAGCGCAAGGGACAGTAAATGTTCTTAGGGTTTCACCATCAATGGCTTTTAAAAGTATATTAGCGGTTTGAATTTCTTGAATAATTTCATCGTATTTTTTTTTATCTAAATCATTATGTGCTTGCACCCATTCTCTATTAGGTAATGATCCTCGACAAGCATGGTTAATTGAGTGATTTCCTAATTCATGGCCCTGTTTAGCGGCGCGTCTCCATTCTTCTAAGCGTTTATCAACCGTTAGTGAACTTAGAGTTAAATAAAAGGACGCTTTTAAATTTAGCTTATTTAGGGCGGGTAAGGCATGATCTAAATGGCTATTTAATGCATCATCATAAGCAAGGCTAATCGCCGCTTTTGCCTGATTGGGCCAAATCAGATGCTCATGTGCTAATAAAGGCATCGAACACAGCAACCCTAGCATTAAAATTTGTCGAGTCATATTTTAACTAGCACAAATTATGAACATTAGGGTTTCGATTTACAATATTGATCTAAATACTGTTTATGTGAAGGGAGTGAATTTACCGTTTTATCGATTGAGTTTTTAATGCCATTTAAAAATAGTTCTTGCTCATTTGTTGATAACATATCTGTTATTGGATGGTTATTTTCGGGAGATAAGCCTTGACCCAACATAACTAGAATCCAAGAGTTTTCAGAAAAAAGATCCCAGGGTGCTTTAAATACATAACCGTGATCTTTAAATAATTCAATACGATGGCTCAATGAACTTGGTACATCCATTTTGTTACAATAACGCCAAAAAGGTGAATCATTTCTATTAGTGACATGATAATGCAAAATAATAAAATCTCGAATATATTTAATTTCATCTTCTGCTTGAGTGTTATATTCATTTATTATGGTGTCAGTAATTCCTTTTTTAGGAAACATCTGCATCAATCGAATAATACCGCGTTGGATTAAATGTATACTTGTAGACTCTAAAGGTTCAATGAAACCGCTTGATAAACCTAATGCAACACAGTTTTTATTCCAATGCTTTCGACGTTGACCTGGGGTAAATTTAATAAAACGAGGTTTTTTAAGTGGTTTACCTTCAATATTTTTCTTCAGAAGTTTTTCAGCATTTTCATCACTCAAATATCGACTACAATAAACCAAACCATTACCTGTTCTATTTTGTAATGGAATCTTCCATTGCCATCCTGATTCATGGGCAATAGAGCGAGTGTAAGGTTTAGGGTCTTCAGTATTTTCTGTTTGAACAGCAACAGCGCGGTCGCATGGTAGCCAATGAGACCAATCATCGTAACCCGTATGCAAAGCTTGCTCAATCAAAACGCCTTTAAAGCCAGTACAGTCAATAAACAAATCGCCTTCAATGGTTTTTCCTGAATCTAATAAAAGAGATTTTATAAAACCTGAATTTTCATCAATATTTACTTGCTCTATTTTACCCTCTATTCTTGTTACCCCATGCTTTTCAGAAATATTTCGTAAAAATTTTGCGTATAATGTTGCATCCATATGGTACGCGTATTTCAAACCACCATTTGGCAGATGGGCAAATTTATTATTCATCCCTGCTTGGTACTCTAAAGAGTATTGTTCATAACTTGCGTCAAAGCCTTCCTTCTTACCTCGATTGTAAAATTGTAAAAATGTCGTGGCCCAACAATCTCTGCCAGTGGTACCAAAGGAGTGCATATATTCACTACTTTTATCTTTCCAATTCTCAAAATTAATGCCTAATTTAAACGTCGCATTAACACTACTCATAAAGTCAGCTTCATCAATCTTCAATAATTTATGAAATGTTAACAAAGGAGGAATTGTTGCCTCACCAACACCAACAGTGGATATTTCATCTGATTCAACTAGGGTAATATTTAATTCATTTCCAATGAGCTTTGCTAATGCCGCCGCAGCCATCCAGCCTGCTGTACCTCCTCCGGCAATAACAACATTTTTTACTTCTGACAAATTATTCATTTGTAATTCCTTACTAATAGCGTAAACGTTTAATTAGGTAATCTTTAAAATTTCGTAATTTTTTTTCATTTAAGGGATTGAGCATCCCTTTGGCGTGTTCTGGAATATGATCTAGTGGTGGGGGATCAAAAACATAATGCTTGAATAAATTAAACCAGACAGCTTTTTTATCTTCAGGTAAGTTTCTTAGCGCCATAACGGCATAAAGTAAAGCGTTACCAGACTCATCAGTAGAATTGTCGGTGGATGACCACCAAAATGTGGCTAATAAATTAAAATGGGTTAACCCTTCAACATGATGCCACCACATGCTGGGTAAAAATAATGCGTCGCCCGCTTCTAATTCCGCCACTTGAGCATGTTTTAGCGCTTGTTTGAATTTTGGAAACTTAACAAAATCAGGTTTTTTAAAATCAACTAGACTTATCGATTGTCCTGCAGGAGTGAAATCAAGCGGACCAATATAAAGGTTTTCAATTTGTTCTGGTGGAAACAAAGTAAAGCGTCTTTTACCATAGATATTACAGGCTATATTGTTAGGCACATCGTAATGAGCGGGTATGGTACTTTGATTTCCCATCCACATATTCATAACGGGTGATTTACCGGCGATATGAATATCATTTTCGGTATTTAACTTGGGAAAATATGAATCTACCGATGTGGTGCCCATATAATAAAGGGGAGGGTGCTTATCACTCACATGGTGACTTATATGCTTAAATAATTCTGCTAATGACATTTTATACGCTTTACAGTTTAGTGCTGTGAGTGCTTCGTTGTAAAATATTCGTCCTTCAATAGTCGGATCTCCGTGACCCACCACTAAATTTGATCCATTAGCGTAATTCAATAGATAGCGTTGTAATGATGCTAACGACTCTTGTCCTTTTTTAACGAGTGGCCACTCGTTAACAAAGCCTTTCAAAATAATAGGTTGTTTTGATTCGACGATAAAAGAAGGAACATCGGAAGCTGATATACCTTCTATTGTGGCAACATTTTTAAGAGTTCCTAACATTTTATTTCTCTATTTCATCTGTAACCGTTTATTTTTTCTTTTGATTAGTTCACCCATATTTAGAATAGATGCTAAAGCCATATAAATAGGCTTTAAAAAGCCTGCTTTACTTAATTCAGCAAGCGCTTGTGATGTTAAGTTATTCAGTTTTTCTTCATTAATAGTATAGAATCCTGATAACCTATTATGACTTTTATCCATTAGTTCTATATCAAAAACAAATTTTTCGAGTAAATCATACTGTGTTAATAAGTTTAAAAAACGTTGACTCTCTTCAAATCCTTTATCTATTTCGCCTAAAACTTCGCCTATATGCTCGATAAAGGGAGTATTTTGACCAAATTCTGTAAAAATACTCTCACCCTGTTCTTTATTGAGTTTAGGGCTATCGGCATCAATATGAATAACGGTTTGTTTTTGTATATTGCCATTAACATCTTGGTTCTGAAAACCGATTAAAAAGGGTTGAGCTTTAATAGTAAGCGGAAGGTAACCACAATCCCAACAGTCGTTGGCTAAAAATAAATTTTCTTTCTGTTCCAAGCCAAGCAAGGCATATGATTGAAATTTTTCTGTTGTTTCATCTTTGTGAAAAACAATAGGGTAATACGCTTGAATATCGTAAAACTCATTAGGAAATGTCTGCGTAAGCATTATTTTATCGCCTAATTCAGCGCTTTTTTTTGTATGAACCTTTAAGTTTTTATGTTGTACATTATTCAACATTTGATGGTTTGACATAATTTATCTCTTTTTAGTAGAAATATTGTGCATAAACAAAATATAGCATAGTTGTTTTTAATGGATAAAAAAACCGCCTAATGGCGGTTTTTTTTAAATATAACTACACCATTAGAAAGTATAACGAGCACCTATATTATAACGAGGACCTGATTGAATCGCATTTAGCAATTCGTTTCTGTGACGGCTAAACATACGTTGAGTTTCATCTGTAATATTAATTCCTTCAACAAATACAACTAACTCTTCACTTATGTTATAACTCGCATTGATGTCAATTTGTGAGTAAGACTCATTAATGCGTGGGTTATTAAGATTACTGTCTGTTTTAACTAGGAACTCATCACGCCAGTTATAAGCAATACGAACCTGTAACCCATCTTTTTCATAAAATGCAACTAAGTTAGCGGTATCACTTAACCCTTCAAGTGCGAATTGCTCATCAAAAACGCTAGGGTCATATTTTGCATCACTATCGACGAACGTTAAGTTAGCTTGCATACCAAAACCACTCTCTAAAGTATGTTGGAAAGCCACCTCAAAACCATCGATTGTTGCATCACGTTCATTAAATGGTTGGGTAACATCAAACTGATATAAAGCATCTTCATCAGTCGAATGTATTTGTCCAGTAGGATTACCCTCGGCATCTTGACCTGTTACAGTGCTCGACTCAGGGTAGTTCTCGAATATATATTGTCTAATTGCGGTATTATCACCACCAACAGCATTAAATGCTTCAGTATAGCGAGGCCCTGATGTGGGGTTTCTTAGACCAAATAATTCACCTTTAACTTTGCGTGTACCTATAAAGTTTTGTACATCTTTTCTAAAATAGCCAACTGACGCATAACTTCCTTCATCAAAGTACCATTCTAACGATAAATCAATGTTGGTAGACTCAAAAGGAATGATACTCGGATCACCACTACTTGCTGTCGCGAATGATTGCCTTACTTCGTTAATACCTACTCCACCTCGAATGTGATTGTAGGTGGGTCTTGAAAGCGTTTTTCCGAATGACGCTCTAGCAACTACATCATCAGTAATTTCTAAACTGATATCAAGGTTAGGTAAAAAGTTATCGTATTCACCTGTAAAATCAGTAAATTGGCTTTCTCCCGTATCAACTGTCGAAAATTCGTTGTTAGAAACCCAATCGACACCTGTATAGGCTGGTACCATAGCACTCGCGCTAATATCAGTTTCTTCATAACGGAAGCCGGCAGAGACACTTAGGGGCATATCTGAAATTTCAAATTCCATGTTTACTTGAGCATAAATAGCAACATACTCTTCTGCTATAAGCTCATCAGTTGTCCATTGATCATTTACACAAAAACGATCTGCACAAGGCCAAATGCCAGCTGAAACTTCATTGTTACTATTGTCTGGTGCTGCATAAGAAGCAACTTCAGCCGCGGCACTTGCAAAATCAAACATGTAGAACAAATCAAAGAGTTCAATAGTTTCGCCTGCTGCATTGGTGCCAGTAGTGGGTAAGTCATCTAGTTTTGAAGAACTGCTACCTGCTGTAAACAAACTATCACTCACGTCATCAACACTGCCTTCACCACCCCAAGTAGCTCTTTCTGCCTTCATCATTGAAGCACGAACATCATTGTCAGTTTTCGAAATACCAAAGTCGATACTACTAATTACACCTTCATCAAATACATATTGACCTTTTAATTGAATTTGAGACAAATCATTTTCAAATTGGCTGTTTCTTAAAGAGCTACCTGTGGTGATCAATTCAGCTGGCGCGCCAGATAAACCGTCTAATTGTGAAATAGACATTACTGCAAAGTCAGGTCTAAAATCAACGGTTGTACTTTGACGAGAGTTAACTGCATATTCCATGGTAGAGTTGCTACCAAACGGGCTATCTGCTTTTGACGTTGCTGATGAGTCGTGATAATCCAGTTCAAACCTTAAGTTATCATTAACTTGCCATTCTAAATTTAAGCCAATTGACTCATTTTCATTTATTTGTGCATATTCAGCGGTTGAAAAAGATAAATCAGGCCCCGCAGTTGAATGCCAAACAACAGGTGAGTGATTGGTACTATCTGTTGTGAATTCATTTAAGCTGCCATCAATTGTTTCACCTTCCCAAAACCAAGCACCGATACCGTTTGATTTAGATTCAACCGTTTGCTCTGAAAAAGTATAATCAGCCGTTAAAGTGATGTTTTCACTTGGCGCATATTGAAACACTAATTGGCCATTATCACGTGTGCGTTCAAATTCAGTAAAGTTGTAGCGAAATTGTTGTGGACGATTAAAAGAATCTTCACCAGGTAAGCCTGAATCGGTCATCCCTTCCCATGGACCACCCCAAGGTGCTTCTGAAGGATCAATTTGTTGAGTATGCCATTGAGGAACAACGGCTTCTTTAGTTGCACCATTTCTTTCTTGATGACTAAATGAAATACCAAAACCAATAGTATCATCAGCAAAAGTATTACTATATATACCTGAAAGTTCAGGAGTGATACTGTCACCTTCGTCAGTTGATTGGTCCATTACACCCTTCACACCAAATGACGCTTGTTGTCCTGGGTTATTAAGGGGTCTTGCTGTTAGTATATTAATGGTAGCGCCGATACCACCACTTGCAATTTCGGCTTTTCCTGTTTTATAAACTTCTACGCCACTGACTGCTTCAGAAGCAAGGTTAGCAAAGTCATAAGAGCGGGAGTTACTAATTACTGTAGATTCAAGATTAGACGAAGGCATTTGACGGCCATTTAGCGTTACCAGATTGAAATCTGGACCTAAACCACGAACAGTAACTTTAGAACCTTCACCGTTAGAACGGTCGATTGATACACCACTAATACGCTGTAACGATTCAGCTAAATTACTATCTGGAAATTTACCAATATCTTCAGAAGATATTGCATCAACAACACCTTGAGAGCTACGTTTAATATCCATGGCTTTAACCATGCTACTACGGATACCGGTAACTTCGATTACTTCTACATTATTATTAACTTCTTCAGCAGCAAAAGTAGGTGCTATTGTTGTTACCCCTAAAATTAGTGATAAACTTTTCGCAAGTTGAGTCTTTTTAAAATTTGATTTTTTCATGTATCTCCCCTAGGCATTTCATAGTATGTTATTCATATTTTTGGAAGCGCTTCCAGTTTAGTTTAAAAAAAATTAGTTTTATTTGGAAGCGCTTCCACAAGTTAAGGTAGTTTACTGATGAGGTCAATAGTATTTTGGTAAATAAACCAAACTATATTAGAGCTTTTACTCATGTGAATTTTAGGTTTGGTTTGTGTTTTTTATGTTAATCTATTGAATTTATTAGTTTAAAGTTTATGCTTACACTAAGTTACTTTAAGTTATTACTAAGAAGGTAACTAAGAAGGTAATTAAGAAGGCGACTTTTTAAGGGAATTATTTGCTAGAAGTTTATAAACGCTAACGACATTTTTCAGTTGTTAGCGTTTTAAAATTTGAAAATTAATTATAGGGCGTTTTTTTGTAAGGATTGATGAATAAATTCTACTTTTTTTGCATCAAGTATGTACCAGCGCATTACCAATGCAACCAATATTGAGCCTATTGCTGGAAAAAGAGTGAAAGAAGTCAGTATGCCTTGTTGTGTGGTCACACTTTGTTCAATATCAGCTTGGTAGCCATAATAAGCTAATAACCAACCGGCTAAGGCACCGCCAATTGCCACACCCAGTTTGATGAAAAAAACAATCGCAGAATAAACCATTCCCGTTATTCTAACGCCTGTTTTCCAGTGACCGTAATCAATAGTATCAGCCATTTTTGCCCAAAGTAATGGTGTTGCCATCTGTAGGAAAAAATTCCACAGAAAGAATAAAGTGAAGGCCATAAATGTTTGTTCACCATCAACAAAATAACTGATAATACATATGAAGGCGGCTATTGATTGCAAGGTAATATAGGCTTTAATTTTACATACCCTTTTAGATAGCGGTAATGAAAGTGCGCAACCTAAAATACTGCCGATCATTCCTAAGGTCATAAATAAAGTGATCAGATCAGCGCGACCTAAATAATACTTCACGTAATATACAGCCAGTGTACCTCGCAGTACTTGGCCACTTAATAATAATAATCCGGCTAAGCAAAGAATTCGCCATTGGTCATTTTTCCATAAGGCACACAAGTCTTCTTTAAAGGTAGAGTTTTGATTTTCAGGTGGGCTGACTCTTTCTTTGGTGCCAGCAAAACAGAGCAGAAAGAGTATTAAACCTAATAAGCTCATGGCCATCATGGTGTATTGATAACCCTGTGCTTTATCTCCAGCACCAAACCACTCGACTAAGGGCATAGTGCCTGCAGCAACAATCAGTCCACCTAACATCCCAAAAACAAATCGATATGACTGCACTGAAACTCGCTCCTGCGGATCAGCGGTAAGCACACCGCCTAGCGCGGAATAAGGAATATTTATCGCGGTATAAGCGATCATCAATAAAGTGTAAGTAGCAAATGCGTAAACAATTTTACCATTTTCAGATAAATCAAAGGTGGTGAAAGCTAAAATACTGATCAGGCAAAAGGGGAGGGCTAGCCATAATAAATAGGGTCTAAATTGCCCCCACTTAGTTTTTGTGCGATCAGCCATTGCCCCCATTAAGGGATCTGTGATCGCATCAAATATTCTAACAACAAGAAAAAGAGTACCAACAAGCGCCGGAGAAAGACCAACAACATCGGTATAATAAATAAGTAAAAACATCATCACCGTTTGGAAGATGATATTGCTGGCAGTGTCGCCTAGACCATAAGCTATTTTTTCTTTAATTTTAAGCATGGGGATCTCTTTTTTTGAATATTCTACCTATCATTTCATACACAATTGTATTTAAGGATGTTCAACTATCTTAAAAGGGGAAATCATAAACAATGTAAACAGTATTAGACATCATAAGGAAATAACTCTCCTTTACAATTACTGTCACCTTTACAGTGTTTATTTCGTCATTAAATTGTGTAATGAAATGTGTGGTCAATAATTATTATTGTTAATCTGTTCGTTGATTGAGTAAATCACGATAGGCATAACCACTGGATTTTATTGTTCGTTGTTGACTTTGATAATCAACATAGACAATGCCAAATCTTTTTAAATAACCTTCGGCCCATTCAAAATTATCCAGTAAACTCCAAGCAAAATAGCCTCTAATGTCGACACCGGATTCAATGGCAGTATTAACCGCATTGAGGTGGCTTTGATAATAAGCTACTCGATGTTCATCTTCTACTTTGCCATCGATAATGTTGTCGGGCATTGCTGCCCCATTTTCAGTGATATAAATGGGAGGTAAGGTGTATTTTTCATTTAAAGAAATCAATAAGTCAGAAAACCCTTGTGGATATATTTCCCATCCCATATCTGTTAATGACACATCTTTGAGAGAAACTTGAGAGAAAACTTCATGTTCATCCGCTTGATATACTGCTCGGGTATAATAATTAATCCCCAAAAAATCAATGGATTCTGAAATGATATCTAAATCACCTTCAATAATCTCAGGATGCTGTGAGGAAGGAAGTTGTGTGAGGATTTCAGGGTACTCAGCATCAAAAATAGGTTTTATGTACCATTGATTGAAATAATCATCTGCAAATTCAGCCGCTTTTATATCATCCGAATTTTCAGAAGCAGGGTAACAAGGGGTAAAGTTAAGTACGATGCCATTAAGTGTGTTCGGGCTTAACCTTTTAAGTGATTTCATCCCTAATCCATGAGCTAGCAACAGATGATGAGCTGCTTTTTTACCAAACTCTTTACCTTTGATGCCAGGCGCATGAATACCAACTTCATAGCCTAAATAAGCGCTACAAAAAGGCTCATTCAATGTTGCATACGAATGAACCCTATTACCAAATGCTTGAATAACTATTTCGGTATATTTTTGAAATTCGTAAGCCGTTTCTCTATTTAACCAACCCCCTTTATCTTCGAGGTGTTGGGGTAAATCCCAATGGTAAAGGGTAACGAATGGTTTTATCCCTTTTGTAATTAATCTATCTAACAACCTAATATAAAATCCTATGCCTTGTTCATTAATACTGCCATCTTCATTAACAACGCGCCCCCAAGAAACCGATAAACGATAAGCATCGACACCTAGAGAGTCAATCATATCTACGTCTTGTGACCATTTATTGTAATGATCACAAGCAATGTCTCCATTTGAGCCATCAACAATACTGTTTTCTAAAGAGCAAAATGTATCCCAAATGCAAGGTAATCGTTGGTCTATACCCCCTTCTATTTGGAATGAGGCAGTCGCAACACCATAAATAAAATCTTTTGAATTCATTTTTGAGTTGTTCGGTAAAGTCAATTTCATAATTGTTTATTCTTAGTTATTATAATTAGATTCAGTAATTAAACGTGTTTTGTTTTTTATGTTTATTACTTTGGAAGCGCTTCCAATTTAGCGTGATTAATATTAAAGGTCAAACTGTTTGGATAATTAATACAACAACCAATGGTTAGATAGAATAATTTTTAAAGAACTCTGTTATCGCTATTTAACAATGGAAGGGGAGGTTAAATTTTTAATTTATAGGCCTATTACTTTGCTGAAAAGTATAAAAACTGCCATTTTATTGTCTAGATTTTATGGGGGTTACCGATAAAAATTGGATGTAAATCAATAGTACCACTTAAATTTACTCTGACTTCTTTGTGGCTAGCGTTATAAAAACTCATCACCGTTTTTATAACGCTAAGGTTAGCGCTATTGGTATTATAGTTAGTGTTTATGAAGTCTTATTTACCCGTTTTTTTTAATATTAAAGCCACTTCACTTTAACTCCAAGCTTCATCAAAATCAAACTAAAATCTTCACCTAATTGTGATTAATAATAGTATAAGTTCAGATATATTATATTTTTATTAGTGTACTTACAGGATAAAAGCGCACATTATGAATTAATACTATTTAATGAATTCGATGCTAATAGTAAAGATTACTCTATTGGTTTTACTTAGTCCTTAAATCAACTGATAGCTAAAAAATTAAATGCCCTAAATAATTTTTAACATCACAACGGTAACACGGTAATAAAAATACATATCTTAATTAAATATAGAATGGATGGATACATTAAAAGGAAAAGTGTTATACCTTGATGAATATACAAAGCAAACTAAACCTGTGTTTAACCTCCTTAGAGGTTTCATTACAATGGCTGCTGTGAACACACCAGTCATTGTAGGCATAGGCGCTTCTGCTGGTGGTTTGGAAGCATTGGAGAATTTTTTCTCCCATGTACCAACACCCTGTAATATTGCATTCGTTGTCATTCAACACCTTGACCCTACTCATAAAGACATCATGCCAGATCTATTGCAACGCGCTACGCCGATGAAAGTTACACAAGTTATTAACGGCATTGCAGTAAAACCGAACTGTGTATATGTGATCCCACCAAACAAAGATTTATCCATCCATAGTGGCTCATTATTCTTGTTTGAACCGATTGCTAGCCCAGGGTTACGATTACCTATTGATTATTTCTTTCGATCACTGGCCAATGATCAGCACGAACGCGCTGTAGGTGTTATTTTATCTGGTATGGGATTTGATGGCACCATAGGTTTACGTGCCATCAAAGAAAATGCCGGCTTATCTTTAGTACAGTCACCTGAACTCGCTAAATTTAACTCTATGCCACATAGCGCTATTAATACTGGGTTAGCTGACATAGTAGCCCCAGCTGAAGCACTACCAGAGCGGATTATAGCGCTTATTAAGTATAATAAACTAGGTATCCTAAATGAGTTTGAACTGATATTTAAACCTAATTCAAAAAGTGCACTGGAACAGATAGTTATTTTATTGCGTGAGCGTAGTGGAAACGACTTTTCACTCTATAAAAAAAATACCCTCTATCGTCGTATTGAACGGCGAATGGGATTGCATCAACTTAGCACTATAGTACTTTATGCCGACTACCTTCGTGAAAACACACAAGAACAAGACATACTGTTCAAGGAACTGTTAATTGGGGTAACACGCTTTTTTCGTGATAAGGACGTTTGGGCTCAGCTCAAGTCAACGTCACTACCTGCACTACTAGCCAATTACCCACAAGGTAAAGAGCTTCGAGCTTGGGTGACCGCGTGCTCTACCGGAGAGGAGGCCTACTCACTCGCCATGACGATAATGGATCTATTGGGTGAAGTTCAGCTTAAAGGTCTTTTCCAACTGAAAATATTTGCTACCGATCTTGATGAAGATGCTATTAATATTGCACGGAAAGGTTATTATCCACTAAGCATTGAGACTGATATATCGCCACAGCAATTAAGTCAGTACTTTACCAAAGATGGAAGTGGCTATCGCATTAATAAGCAAATTCGTGATATGGTGATATTCGCACCACAAAATATAATCATGGATCCACCATTTACTAAATTAGATATTATTACTTGTCGTAACCTTCTTATTTATTTTGGGCCTGAATTACAAAAAAAATTAATCCCACTGTTCCACTATACATTGAATTCTCATGGCATATTACTGCTGGGCAATGCCGAAACTATTGGTAATTCAACGTCATTGTTCTCAGAGCTCAAGGAAAACACACGAATTTACACCCGTATTGATAATTCGGCAAAGCGAATAGAAGTCAATTTTACCACACGGGTTTTTCCCATTATATCCTTGGTAGAAAATGAACCTGAGAGAACGAGTAAGATGACTACAAACATCACCAACTTGCAAACGCAAGCGGATCAAATTTTATTACAAAACTACTCGCCAGCAGCGGTGTTGATCAATGCAGCAGGCGATATTCTTTATATCAATGGTCGCACCGGAAAATATTTAGAGCCTGCTGCGGGTAAAGCCAACTGGAACATTCACGTGATGGCGCGTGAATCACTACAACATCAGCTTGACCTTGCTATGAAGAAAGCCGCCTTGCAAGTAGAGCCTGTCAATATTTTAAATCTGATCGTAGATACCCACACTATTAATTTTACGGTGCAAGCTATAACTAAACCCAAAGCGTTATTTGGCTTACTGATGGTGGTGTTTACTGAGGTGGTGATGCCAACCAAAGTGCCACGTAAAAAGCGCGGGACAGCTGAGAAAGAAAGTCAGGCAGGGCTGCAACAGGCGCATGACGATATACAATCCCTTCGCGAACAAATGAAGTCCTCTCAGGAAGAGCTTAAATCTGCGAATGAAGAGTTGCAATCAGCTAATGAAGAATTGCAATCTACCAACGAAGAATTGACTACGTCTAAAGAAGAGATGCAGTCAATGAATGAAGAGTTGCAAACTGTTAATATCGAACTACAATCCAAAATAGATGATTTGTCATGGGTTAACAACGACATGGAGAACCTGCTTAATAGTACAGAAATTGCCACTGTGTTTCTGGATAACGGACTACATATTCGGCGCTTCACCAACTATGCCACGCATCTGTTCAAATTGATCCAAAGTGATTTGGGCCGACCATTATCGGATATTGTCACGGCCCTAGATTATAATGCATTACAAAATGATGCTAAGGAAGTGTTGAAGACACTGGCTTTTATAGAAAAAGAAATAACAGCTAAAAACGAACGTTGGTTCAAAGTACGCATTATGCCGTACCGCACACAAGAAAATGTGATAGATGGCGTGGTGATTACCTTTACCGATATTAGCGAAGCTAAGCTGCTTGAGTCAGAATTACGTAAGATAAAGCCTACCCTATGAAGACTCCTCCAAAATCAACTATGTTGTCAACCAAAGAGTTACGCAAGCTTGCTGAAGCTCAATTGAAAAAACAAGCAACGAGCAAGCAAAGTGATGTTAGCGACTATGCGGCTAAAAAGATGTTACACGAATTGCAGGTTCATCAGATTGAGTTGGAAATGCAGAATGAGGAATTAAAGCAAGCGCGGATAACAGAAAAGTTACATTATCGCTACACGGAGTTATTTGAATTTGCACCGATTGCCTACTTTGCTTTCGATCAAAAAGGCATAATAAATCAAGTCAATCGACGAGGGGCCAGCTTATTGGGTCTTGAGCGAAATAACGTAGTTGGAAAACTGTTTTCAAACTATATAACAGCACAAGATCGTGATATTTTCAAATGTTGCTTAGCAAAAGCCTTTGGGGATGGCGGCATACAATCTTGCGAAATATTAGGACAAATTGGTAACAAGACGCTTTGGTTAGATATAGAGGCAAACCTTGGCATCACAGGTACAGACTGTCTTTTTGTGGTGATTGACATTACGGATAGAAAAAAAGCAGAAGAAAGTCAAAAACTTGCCAACAAAGAAAAAGAAAACCGGGCCAATGAGTTAGCCCTTGCCAACATAGAGCTTGCCTTTCAAAACAAAGAGAAGGATAAGCGAGCTGATGAGTTAATTCTTGCCAACGAAGAGAAAGAAAAACGGGCAAATGAATTAGTCCTTGCCAATATAGAGCTTGCCTTTCAAAACAAAGAGAAGGATAAGCGAGCTGATGAGTTAACTCTTGCTAATGAAGAGAAAGAAAAGCGGGCAAACGAATTAGCCCTTGCCGCGAAGGTATTCACTCACGCCCGTGAAGGTATTATGATTACTGATGCTAAAGGTAACATTATCGAAGTGAACGACACTTTCTCAGACACTACAGGCTATAGTCGTCAAGAATGTATTGGCAATAAACCACGCATTCTTCAATCTGGATGGCAATCACCTAAGTTCTTTGCTGATATGTGGCAGTCTATATTGAAAGACGGCCATTGGTCTGGCGAAATATGGAATCGTCGTAAGAATGGCGAAATGTATGCTGAAATAAAAACCATCAGTGCTGTACATGATGAACATGGCATCACGACCCATTATGTCGCGTTAGGTAACGACATCACCCCGATGAAAGAACATCAAAATCAACTAGAGCACATTGCTCATTACGATATATTAACCAATTTACCTAATCGTGTATTACTGGCAGACAGACTCTCTCAAGCTATGTTGCAATGTAGTCGTCACAAGCAATATCTTGCTGTTGTCTTCATCGATTTAGATGGTTTTAAGGCAGTCAATGATTCCTATGGTCATGATGTAGGCGATGAATTACTGATTGCAATCTCAGTCCGAATGAAAAATGTATTACGTGAAGGAGATACTTTATCCCGTATTGGTGGTGATGAATTTGTGGCGGTATTAGCAGGCTTAGCTACTGTTGAAGATTGCGAGCCAGTAGTCGAGCGTTTATTACTCGCAGCGTCTGATCCGGTGACGGTAAGTGATGTGGTATTAAATATATCAGCCAGTATTGGAGTAACCCTTTACCCGCAAGATAATTCAGATACCGACCTACTGATGCGCCATGCTGACCAAGCCATGTATGTCGCTAAAGCATCAGGTAAAAATCGTTATCATTTATTTGATACGGTTAAAGATGATGCGGTGAAAGTGCAACGGGAAAGCTTAAAGGTTATTCGCAACGCTTTAGATACTCATCAATTTGTACTCCATTATCAACCTAAAGTTAATATGCGTACAGGCCTGGTGATAGGGGTTGAGGCACTAATTCGCTGGCAACATCCAGAGCGAGGGTTATTAAATCCAATCGAATTTTTACCTGTCATTGAAAATAATCCCATGATGATTGAGGTGGGTGAGTGGGTTATTGACAGTGCACTGACACAAATTAGCCAATGGCAAGCCATGGGGCTTAAACCTCCTTTAAGCATTAGTGTAAATATTGCCGCAGTGCAATTACAGCAGCCTGATTTTACACAGATGCTAACGACACTGTTAGCTGCTCATCCGGATGTTGAGCCACGCTATTTAGAGTTAGAAGTTTTGGAAACAAGCGCATTAGACGATGTACAGCATGTATCAAACACAATGAATGCCTGTATGGCGCTGGGTGTAAGCTTTGCGTTAGATGATTTTGGCACTGGCTATTCGTCTCTAACTTATCTTAGACGATTACCTGCTAGTTTGATTAAAATAGATCAGAGTTTTGTGCGAGATATGTTAGATGATACCGATGATTTAGCCATTGTTGAAGGTGTAATAGCTTTGGCTAAATCGTTCAAACGTGATGTGATTGCTGAAGGTGTTGAAACCATTGATCATGGTATTACATTACTGCAACTGGGCTGTGATTTAGCCCAAGGTTATGGCATCGCTAGACCTATGCCTGCCAGTGATATTCTTGCGTGGGTAAATGAGTGGAAACCTGACGTTAGATGGCATGTATAAAAAATAGAGAGACTATTATTTTGAGTTTAATCATCACCCTAATTTACTTTTAAAATGTAATACTGTAAGTAATTAAGCACTATAAATTTTCATTATTTTAAATGGCCATCAGCGACAATAAAAGCATGATCTTACTAAGAGTATATTCAACTCAAAGTATATTCAACTCAATTCTACCATTGAGCTGCCTTGGCTAAAGTGAGAACTTAAAAGTGTACCTGTGAGTTTCGAGATAATCTTACAGTCAGGAAAGTGCGCTTTATAGGAAGTTAGCTGTCGGTTGTTCTTTAGGTCAACTGATAGCCAAACAATGTTATTAACTTAAGGAATTAACACATACGTTTGTAGCTCATAGGGTGTTTTTTGGGTACAAAGGTTCGTTCTTTTCTAATAAACTTTCTGTGTGGACGAATACCGTTGATTACGTAAAGTGAACGTTTTCTGGTTCAAAAAAACAACTCTAAACCTTAGTCAGATATTATATTCATATTTTGAAGAAAATATTAGGATTACAGCAATCAAAAAAATATATAGTTATTGGCTCAGAAACAGGTGTACTCATAAGAACAGATCTTGAAGTTGATCCGGTCAAATGTGTAAAAGAGATTGTAAAAAGATGCCTTTGAGTTTAGCAGCTCCCTCCATTTTCTATATGAAAAGGAATTAACACAGAGTCAGTTGCTCTATTAATAAAAAGCTCTGCTGCTTTGATACCTTTGATTTCACTATTTTGATGTACTGTTGTTAATGAAGGAGTGGAATGCAAAGCCTCATTAATACCATCAAAACCAACCACTCGTATATCTTCAGGTATTTGAAGACCCATTGATTTAATTTCTTTGATGGCGGCTAAAGCAATAAGGTCACTCATACAAAGCAAAACACTTGGACGAGGCGTTGATGTTAGCGCTTCTCTAGCGGCAATTAAGGCAGAATTGTGTTTACTTTCAGGTATATTCCACACTCTATCGACTCTAAGATTAACATCTAATTCTTCAATTGCCCTTTTATAACCATGTAAACGTTGATGAGCAATAGAGCATTGTAAATCTGAATCCGATAAGTCGTATACGCGGCAAGTTACATTGGATTCGAGTAATCTCAAGCCAAGAATAGCAATATCGTCATCTTTTGAGTTTATTGCAAGTTTAGCTATTTCATAAGCAGCTTGTTCATTATCAATACCAACAGATGCTTTACGATCTATATCAAAATCGGCTGTAACAACTTTTTTCGTTGTCGTTCTTAATTGGTCAATCAATTTAGCGTTGCGTGGACTGCCATAACAAATAAAGCCGTCAACAAAGTCAGAAACTGCGTTGATATGATCTGAATTTCCAGAAAATAATAATAAATTGACTTTGCTTTTTTCTAAAACTGACGAGACCCCTTTAACAAAATCACTTGCTACGGGGTCTGTTATCATATATTCAATACTGTCTGGTAGTACTAAAGCAACAATATTCGAATGGCCTTTTCTTAACGATTGAGCTGCTTTATTTGGACCTGAATAACCTATTTTTTCACATGACTCAAGAATATCCTCTCGACGCTTTTTAGATAGTTGATCAGGTCGGTTAAATGCATTGGAGACCGTTGCATTTGAAACACCGAGTTCTTTAGCAACACTTTTAAGCGTCCAAACTTTTCTATCTGTCATACTTACCTTTTATCATTATTTATTTATTTTATTTAATTAAATAACGTTACTGTAGAGCCTAAAGCTCTTTAAAAATAAGATAGTATCATGTGTTAATGTAAATTAAGCCTCATTTAATAAGCCATTCAAACTAATAATACTTTTATTACTCTTTTCATTCACTTCAATTAATGCCGTATTGTCAACTAAATCTATCACTAAGGTGGCACTGTCTTCATTATTTTTCCACGACATTTTCAACGTTGATTGTTCACCAGTCACCTCAAAATCGCCATTAAATGCAGAGCAACGGTTACGAAATTGAATGAGCTTCATTAAGGCTCTAGTAAATGATTTTTCTAATGCTTTATTAATATCAGCAGTATCAACATAAGGACGATTAATATCTCTACCAACATTTGATTGTGATAGCAATTCCATCGCATTTTTTTCAGCGAGTAAACCCACATAATAAACTTGCGGTATACCTGGTGAGAAAAACTGAATGGCTCTTGCAAGTAAATAGTCAAAATCGTTTTGTCCAAGTGCATCGTAATAGGTGCAATTTACTTGGTATAAATCAACATTACTTGCTGCTGCTCCCGTTGCTTTTTTACTTTCTCCAGCACTAAGAACATGAATTTTTTCAACCAAGTTGTCAATTTCGGTGTCGTTTAGTAAACCCGCTTTACCGTTCATTGGTCCTACATCAATAATACCAATACCATCATGCGTATCTAACACTGTAATGCAGTTTCTTGGTGAAATTGTTAACCATTTAACTAGCGCTGTAAAATCTTTACTAAAAATACTATGTAACACTAGAGGAGGTAAGGCAAAGTCATAAACTCGGTCCACGCGCTGGGCAATTTCTATTTGAGTTTGATAGTAAGAATGAATTTCTACTAGCGTTTCAATGCCCAAGTCATTCGCAGTCTTACTTAGCTCATCAATAAATTCAAAGGTTTCGTCAAGCATAAAACAGCTAGTGCCTGCTTTCTTAAGTGAATAACCAGCAGCGTCTAAACGTATACTTTTAATATTATTTTCAGAAAACGTTTTTAAAATGCGTGATAAATAGTCTTTACCAAGGTCAGATGTAATATCTATATCTATTTGATTGTCAGTAAATGTTGTCCAGAAATCTGCACTTTCATTATTAGGTAACGCAAACGTTGTAAAACAACTACCGGGTCTAGGACGATATATATTTTCAAATTCTTCTGAACTTAAGCCGTTAGGGAACACTTTATCTTTTGTTAAAAACAGATCCCAATAAGGAGACTCCTTACCGTTTTCTAATACATCTTTAAACTCTTTAGACTGTGCTGACATATGGTTTACAATCAGATCAGCCATCAGTTCATAGCCTTCACCCAATTTTTTGACATCATTCCAGTCGCCTAGTCTGCTGTCAACCTGGGTATGATCTATAGGATCAAAACCTGCATCACTGCCATCTATTGGATAATAAAATGGCAACAAATGAACACCTGAAAACAAATTTGCAAGTTGATCATTTAAAATATTATTTAACGTTTGGGTATCTGACCCCGTTAGCCTATCAATATAGGTCATTAGCTGAACATTATTTTTCATAAGTTTACCATTTAATTTTAAGTTGCATCTTAATCGATTAAGATGCTATCTTCATATACAATGAAGCTTTAATCAAGAATAATTTTATTTTTTTTAAGATGCTAAGAAAATAAGAATTAAACAAGCTATAAATTCTACAGGTTATCAACTGACTAAAAGCATTTTATTAAATAGTATTGAAATAGGTCACTATCAATACTAAAAAACCTTAACTATTTTATTTCATCTATAGTTGAGAATGTAGCCAATAGGAATCATAAAAATGACAACAAAATCTAATACAGTGCCATTATCCTTTAAAGAAAAATTTGGCTATGGCATGGGAGATATGGCTTCGAACTTCTATATGGGGTTCTTTGCACTGTTTCTTCTTTATTATTACACTGATGTATATGGTATTTCTGCTGCTGCTGCTGCAACGATGTTATTGGTGACAAAAGTCATCGATGCCGTTAGTGATCCAGCGATGGGCTTGCTTGCTGACCGAACAACCACTAAGTGGGGTAAATATCGGCCATACTTGCTTTGGATGGCTATTCCTTATGCATTGCTAGGTTATCTTTTATTCTTAGGTCCCGAATTTGGCGACACAGGAAAACTAATCTTTGCTTATGTATCTTATTCATTGGTTATGTTGGCTTATACGGCTATTAATGTTCCCTATTCTGGTTTAATGGCGGTTATTCACCCTGAATCAGGCGAACGTACAAAAGCGGCTCAATTCAGATTTATTTTTGCTTCAATCGGCTCTTTAGTTGTAGGTGCTTCAGCTAAGCCTTTAGTTGAGTTTTTTGGTGGCGGTGATGAATTACTCGGTTTTCGTTTAACTATCATTTTATTTGCTGTTCTTTCAGTGGCTGTTTTTTGGTATACGTTTGCGGTAACAAAAGAAAGAGTGATGCCGAAGAAGCATAAGTCTAGCATCAAAGAAGATATGTCTGCTTTGTTGGAGAATAAATCTTGGTTAATCCTTGTAATAACAGGGATTTTTGTTGTAGTTGGCTTGGTTGCACGCTTTGCATCAATCGCTTATTACACAAAATATTATATGGGTGACGATGGCACGAATATCTTCTTATGGATGGACGAAACAACGCTTATTATTTCATGTGGCTTGCTTGGGCAGTTATTTGGCGCACTTATTACGCCAATGCTGGTAGCTCGCTTTGAGAAGCATAAATTAATGTGTTCTGTTAATTTTTTGCATGCAATATTATTGTTCTTCGCCTTCGCTATCTCGCCAGATAATCTTGCGTTAACAACGATTGTTCACACCTTAGGTATCATTACTTTTGGTATTACAATTACTTTATTATTCACAATGTATACCGATTGTGTAGAGTACGGTGAGTGGAAAACAGGTAGTAATAGCGCCGGTTTAACCGTGTCAGCTTCTATGTTTTCATTGAAGTTTGGCTCTGCTGTAGGTGGTGCATTACCAGGTTTTATTCTGGCTTATTTTGGCTTTATTGCAAATCAAAGCCAAACGCCTGAGTCAATTGAAGGCATACGTTATATGTTTAACATATTGCCAGCAGTTTTCTTTTTGGCAGGTGCCGTATTAATACTTTTCTATAAGATAGACCGTGATCAATTAACGCAAGTTGAAAAGGATTTAGCTAAGCGCCGTACTTAATTTAGCGCAGTGTCATTAGCGTAAAGGGCATGGTTTAACATGTATCATGCCCTTTACAACGCTATAGTAAATACAACCCAACCCTCAAAAATAAATAACCTTATTTATCAGTTAATTAATAAACGA
The DNA here is from genome assembly GCA_047633255.1 of Colwellia sp. Taxonomy (GTDB): domain Bacteria; phylum Pseudomonadota; class Gammaproteobacteria; order Enterobacterales; family Alteromonadaceae; genus Colwellia. The sequence continues at coordinate 36,838 of JBLIEW010000016.1, read as the reverse complement.
CTTAATTTAACTTTAAAAAAAACTTGCAAAATAATGATATTAGATAAATAATCAGCTTAATCGATTAAGCTTAATATTCGCAACATAAGTATCTTTGATTATAAAAACATATTATAAAGAAACATGGGGAATAAAATGAAACAAGTCACATATAAGAAATTATTACTAAGCACATTGGCTATGGCTATATGCTCTAGCTTGAGCGCAGCAGAAACAAACGTTACAGAAGAAGTAAAACAGAAAGGTATTGATTTTGAGCGAATCGTAGTTACCGGCTCTGTTGGTAAAGGCACAACGGTTATGGAATCAAGTGTCTCTGTAAGTAGCATCTCTGCAGATCAAATTGAAATAGCGTCACCACGAAGCAGTGCTGAAGCATTCAGAAACATTCCAGGTGTTCGTGCAGAAGCATCAGGCGGTGACGGTAACGCTAACCTTGCGGTACGTGGTCTTCCTGTAGCCGCGGGTGGTGCTAAATTCATGCAAATTCAAGAAGACGGTTTACCCATTCTACAATTTGGTGATATCGCTTTTGGTAACACAGATATTTTCTTACGTATAGATTCTACAATGGCTTCTATTGATGCTATTCGTGGTGGCTCTGCATCAACACTTGCTACAAACGCACCAGGCGGCATCATTAACATCGTCAGTAAAACGGGAGAAGGTGAAGGTGGTAGCGTAGCGACAACAATCGGTTTAGATTACGACTCTACTCGTACAGATTTTCAATTTGGCGGCGAGATTAACGACTCAACCTATTTCCATATTGGTGGCTTCTACCGTCAAGGTGAAGGCGTACGTGATACTGGTTATACTGGTAACAAAGGTGGTCAAATTAAAGCTAATATAACGAAAGAATTCAATGATGGTTACGTTAGACTTTATTTTAAACACCTAGATGACACTACCACAGCATATTTACCTATGCCTGTTCACGCTGACGGTTCTTCAGTTGAAGGTTTTGACGCCTCTACTGGCACTCCTCATACCCCTTATCATACTTCAATGATCACAACTGATGGTGCTGGTAATGGACGTCTTGCTGACATGCGTAATGGCATGAGCCCTAAAGTTAACTCTTTTGGTTTTGAAGCCGTATTTGATTTAGGCAATGACTGGTCTGTTGAAAACAGAATGAGAATTTCTCGCACTAAAGGTAGCTTTACTGGACCATTCCCTGAAAGTATTCAAGGGAGTCAAGACTTAGCTGAGAATATAGCGGGTGCAGGTGCAACGTTATCTTACGCAAATGGCCCACAAGCAGGTGATGCTTATACTGCGACTAACCTAATGCGTATTCACTCGTTTGATGTTGAAATGACTAATCTAGACTTTATGGTTAACGATTTCAAATTAACGAAAACAATTAACGATACTAGCTTTACTGTTGGTTTATATAACTCATCTCAAACTATCCAACAATCATGGTTATGGAACTCTTACTTATACGAAGTAAAAGGCCAAGATGCTGCACTTGTTGATGTAACTGCCGCTGACGGTACAGAATTTTCTCAAAATGGTGTAATTGCTTATGGTGTTCCAGCTTGGGGCAACTGTTGTACACGTAATTACGATTTACAATATGAAGTTACAGCGCCTTATGCTTCGTTTAGCACAAGTTTTGATAACATAAACATTGACGGTAGTGTTCGTTTTGATAGTGGCTCTGCAACAGGTTCTTTCTCAGGTGCAGCTCAATCTGCAGTTGACATGAACCGTGACGGTACTATACATCAAATCGAAACCAGTGTTTCAAATGTTGATAACGCTTCAGCTAACAACGTAAATTACGATTGGAACTACGTGTCTTATTCACTCGGTGGTAACATCAAAATCAATGATGATTTAGCCGCATTTGCGCGTATCAGTAAAGGCGCTACAGCTAATGCTGACCGCTTAGCTTTTGGTAAAATTGATGCCGCTGGTATTGCAAAAAATGAAGATATCTATGATGAAGTTGATCAGTTAGAACTGGGTGTTAAATTTCGTCAAGATGAATTATCTGTCTTTGCAACGGCTTTCTTTGCACAAACTCAAGAGCAAAACTTTGAAGCCACTAGCCAAAGATTTTTTGACCGTGAATATGAGTCAAAAGGGATTGAAATAGAATCTACATACTACATTGGTGATTTTGATGTACGTGCTAACTTAACGTGGACTGATTCTGAAATAACTAAAGATGCACTTAATCCATCAGTAGTTGGTAACACCCCAAGAAGACAGGCCGATGTTGTTTACTCAATAACAGGTCGTTACAACTTTGACGAAGGCTCTGCGGGTATTAACTTAATTGGTACTACTGATTCATTTGCTCAAGATAACTTTGACCAAAATGACCCTAACGCCCTTATATTAGAAGGTTATGTTCAAACTAACGCCTTTGCTCAATACAACCTTTCAGATTCATTAAGTGTTTCTTTAAACATTAACAACTTATTTGAAACTGTTGGTATTACTGAAGCAGAAGATGCAACAGCGGCAACGGCTAAAACTATTATACGAGCAAGATCTATTCAAGGCCGTTCAACGACTCTGACGCTTAAATACGATTTTTAATCGATAATTTTTTGAACTAATAGTACAAATAATAACAAGCCCATTTTATATGGGCTTTTTTATTCAAAGGTGATTTTATGCTTTCTTTACTCAGCTATGGTGAGGTTTTGGTTGATTTTTTACCAAGTTCAGCCCATAACCCAAGTTACACTCCGTTAGCGGGAGGTGCTCCTGCAAATGTCGCTGTAGCCTACGCTAAATTAGGTGGTACAAGTTACTTTGCCGGCGGTATTAGCGAAGATAATTTTGGCAATATGCTCATACAAGAGCTAGAAAATGAAGGAGTTAATACAAATTTCGTTAAAATAATAGAAGACGCAAATACCGCATTAGTACTAGTCAGCTTAGACAGTTCAGGCGAGAGAACATTTAATTTCTATCGCCATAATACAGCCGACACACAATATGGCATATCTCAAGTTGATAAGATTAACTGGCAAAATATCGGTTTTTTTCATTTTTGTTCGAACACATTAACTAGCCAGCCAATGTATAGTGATACGCTTTACGCCATAGAAAGCGCAAAAGCTAATAATGTTTTGATCAGTTTTGATGTTAATTTACGCCAGCAACTTTGGCATGGCTTAACGTTATTACCTGAACGAGTTGAAGCCTGTGTTAAAAAAAGCGACATTATAAAATTAAGTAAAGACGAAGCTAACTATTTAGCAGACATTAAGCAAGTAACTATTGAAGGTTATATAAGCTATTTATTATCACTAGGCGCTAAACTCATCGTGATTACTGATGGGGAAAATGCTGTTCAAGTAACTTGCGCTAGTTTTTCAGAAAGACTTGACGTACCTAAAATATCTCCGATTGACACCACTGGCGCAGGTGATAGCTTTATTTCAGGTTTTCTATTTTCACTCGCTCAATCAGTTAAATATAATGAAAACCCAAAAGCATTATTTGATGTCATTGAACAGCGTGATCACGTTACTTCTGCTGTATTATTTGGCGCTAAATGCGGTGCATTTACCTGTCAGAAAAAAGGTGCATTCACAGCATTGCCGTCAATAACTGACCTATAGCACTTTCCATAACCTAATCCATAACTTAATCACTTTTACTTAGGATCAATATGATGCAATCTAGAGAACATCTTAATAGTTGGAAGCAATTAACCAAACATGCACAACTGATGAAAAATCAACATATGAAAGACTTATTCGCCAAAGATAACCAGCGATTTAGTAAGTTTTCGATAAAACTGCCTTCTATACTCTTAGACTATTCTAAAAATGCGATCACCGAAGAAACCATTTCGCTATTAACCGATCTTGCAAAAGAATGTGAAGTAGAAGCATGGCGTGAAAAAATGTTCACTGGCGAACGAATTAACAAAACTGAAGATCGTGCTGTTTTGCATACGGCATTAAGAGATAGCTCACAAAAACCACTTTTGGTGGATGGCAAAAATATTTCAGAAGATATTGAAAATACACTCAATCAGGTTAAAACGTTTAGTGAAGATATTCGTCAAGGTACATGGAGAGGATATTCAGGGGAACGGATCACAGATATTGTGAATATTGGCGTTGGTGGCTCTAACTTAGGGCCTCAAATGGTTACCGAAGCCTTGAAACGATTTAGTGATAACTGTGTTAACGTTCATTATGTTTCTAACGTTGATGGCACCCAAATAGCTGAAGTACTACGACCATTAAATCCAGAAAAAGTACTCTTTATTGTGTCGAGTAAAACATTTACCACAACAGAAACCATGTTAAACGCTAAAACAGCAATAAAATGGCTAACCGCGTCATCATTTGATCAATCGGTTATCGCAAAACACTTTATCGCTGTTACGGCCAATAAAGAAAACGCCATGAAATATGGCATATCAGAAGCCAACATCTTTGATATGTGGGATTGGGTTGGTGGACGATTTTCATTATGGTCTGCAATCGGACTTCCTATTGCTATTAATCTTGGTTTTGATAATTTTAAAGCGCTGTTAGATGGTGCTTATGAAATGGATTGCCATTTTTGTAACACCCCAATAGAAAAGAATATTCCCGTAATTTTAGCGTTATTAAGTATATGGAATTGCACGTTCTTAGGCGCTCAATCTCAAGCTATTTTACCTTACGATCAATCCTTACATATGTTATCGGCTTATCTGCAACAAGCGGAGATGGAAAGTAATGGTAAATCGGTTAATTGGGATGGTGAAACGATCAATTATCCAACGGTTCCGTCAATATGGGGTGAGTTAGGTATTAATGGGCAACATGCTTTTTATCAATATTTACACCAAAGTAATAACATTGTTCCCGCCGACTTTATTGGTTCAGTAGAAAGTGTTACCCCTATAGAGGGACACCATGAAGCCCTTATGTCTAATTTTTTCGCACAAACTCAAGCCTTAATGCAAGGTGTTGATGAACAACAAGTTAGAGCAGATTTAACGGCCAAAGGACGATCGCCTAGCTACATAGATAAAGTCGCTCCGCATAAGGTACATAAAGGTAACAGACCAACCAACACATTATTAATGAATAAAATTTCCCCCTTTACGCTCGGTAGTTTAATTGCGATATACGAGCATAAAATATTTGTTCAAGGCATTATTTTACAAATATGCTCTTTTGACCAATGGGGAGTTGAACTGGGTAAAGGTTTAGCCAGTAGAATTGAAAACGAGCTTCATAATAACTCTATTGCCCTCACTCACGATAGCTCTACCTATAATCTTATGATGCATTATGAAGAAGTAAAAAATCGCACCAAATAGAAAATATCTAGTATTACCCAAAACAGTTTTTGCTTTAGATGAAGAAGTCTTATGAATAAACACCCTTACTACTCGATAGATATAGAAAATGGAGCACGAATTGTTTTAACACCATGCCCCGGAACTCAGGGGCTTGAGCTGGAAGCATCAATAAAAAACTTAAAGCAAGCAGGTGCAATGGTCTTGTTGACTCTGATGTTTGATGAAGAGATCACAAGAAACCATATAGAGTTACTGCCAGATTTGTGCAAAAAATATGATATTACTTGGATACAATTACCTATAGTCGATGATGATGTGCCAAATAAATCATTTGAAGACAAATGGAAGCAATATCATGCACTCATATTAGCCACCATTATCAATGGAGGTTGTGTAACAATTCACTGTAAAGGTGGTAAAGGAAGGACCGGATTAGTAGCTGCAATGATTTTAACTTGCTACGGCTGGTCAATTGAAAAGGTTATTGGCTGTATTCAAAAGGTTCGACCTGAAGCCTTAAGAGTCAAAGAACAATTAGCTTATATCAGGTCTTTCTCAGACCAGAAAGAACGGGACCTTTATGAAAGGTGATTCTCAAATTAAGTTTGATCCTAAAGTATTTAAAATATTTATTAAAGTGATCGAAACAAGTTCATTAAAACCTGATTTTGAAAATTAATTCGTCCGAAAGAATTGGTTTAAACTCCCGTCTTTAGACAGGGTAGCTTTAAGCTAGTAGTTGCGTTTATTATATCGGTATGAAATATTGTAATGGTTCACATACCAAATATAAAATTGAATATCACTTTGTTTGGGTAACGAAGTATCGTTATCGAGTATTAACAGATGATGTAGGGCTAAGGGTTAGAGAGCTAGTCAAGATCATTTTCACTTACTAGTTTCTAAGTTTTTGTGAAACCTTGGTCATATTTAGAAGAATATTAACTAGGATTTTCTACTTGGCTGTGAAACGGGTTCAAGCTAATTCCTGCCGCTGGTATTTCATCTATGGAAGTTAACTTTTGTCACAAAACGGTCGTTTTTTGTGAATCAAATTCACCTCTGCTAAGGTACTGTGTAACTCAGAACCTCGGTTGACATACGTTTTTTGAGTTAGGGCAGACGATGTCAGCCCTATAAGTTTAGGTTTACCATCCCATATGATAATAAGCCCAAATTCGCTCAATATTCATTGGTAGCCATGCTTCGTAATATTGCCAGCTTCAATGCCTAAACGCTTGTCGTTTGTAGACCACGTTAATAGCGGGAAATCAGGTATTGGGTAACCTTTGATCTTAAAGTCTGAAGTGCTCTTTATTATTATCATGAATTAACTTATCGGTACTGTATATATAATCAGCATAACACAGCATCATGTTAACTCAAATAATTGTTACACTTTGCACTCTAGCTAACATAATATATTCCTTATTAAATTTTACCTACGTTGATAGTTATTTATCCCACCACTCATTCTGAACCTGAGCAAGTGTGTAACTTTTTCGCTGTTGCATTCTTAAGTAGTAACTCGCTATTTGAGGAAAGTTATTCTTATTTAACCATGCACTATAGCCGAGTAAATCAAGCCTTGAGAGCACCACAGTCCAAATGACATCAGCTAAAGTATAAGCATTGCCCAGTAGAAAATTGTTATCTTGTAACTGATTTTCAGCAAAGGTAATCGCTTCCAACGTGCTTTGTTCAATGTCTTCAATATGCTTTTTATCAACCCGAAACGTTTTACTCTTTTGTGAACGCTCAGCACAGACAAGGTAATTACTTTTAAGCTCAGGATGCTTTTCAGCCATTAAGAGCGATTTCTCGACTCGAGCATCTAATATTTTTTCAGATTTTTCCATTGATGGATGACGTGCATAACTGAGGATCTGAAGATCAATATCATCTGCTAGGTTAATTAACTTATCCAATAACTGATTATCACTTTCAGCCTGTGGCAACAAAGCATTACCTTCGGGTAAAGAAGCAATAAACCGAATAATGACCGCAGAGTCAGTTAATACTTTTGTTGTGCCGTTTCGATACTCCAACGTGGGAATGACTCCCTTTGGATTGAGTTTCAAATACCATGGCTCTAGTTGCTCTTGTTTTTTCACAATGTCGATAACACGCCCCGACCAAGCAAGTCCCTTTTCTTCCAGCGCGAGTCTAACTTTCATTGAACACACGGATAAAGGATGATGATAAAGCATGAGTGATGGCATAGTATTAATTCCTATAGGTTAAACTTGAATAGTCGACTGTTGCGTTAAATAGGCAACGTTAAATTATTTTTATACGCGCGGTTTTATCGGCAACATGCGTGGAAGCACATCAGCTTCAGGCTTATCTAGAAAGCGATGTTTTAGCGCACCCGCAATATGAGCAAATAATGCAGTTATTAATGTGTATACCAAGAAAACATGCGCTTGTTTAGCGAGTTGGCCCATCTCTGGGTTTTTATCAAACAACACAGGTAAGTCGACTAATCCGAATAGGCTAACGGGGTAACCAAATAAATTTGTCATGGAGTAGCCGCTTAAGGGGATTGCCAACATTAACAAGTATAATGAACCAGTAATTGTTTTTGAGAGCAACTTCTCCCACGTTGCCAATACGTCAGGTAATTTTGGTGAGTTATTAAGTCGGCTCCAAATTACGCGTAAAATAGCGAATTGCATGAAGATGACACCAAAAGACTTATGCATGCCCATGATCTCCATTTTGCTTGGATCCGCTTTATCTAACCCTGCCATGTAAGTACCTACAACAAAGAGTACTATCAACATTAGCGCCATTCCCCAGTGCAAAAATTTAGCAAACGTTCCATAGCCTTGTTCATTTATATTATTAGTATTCATAAATCACCTTTACTGCATATTGCAGATATAAATTGCTGACAAATAATGTCTTCTCTAATTACTTGTACTTAGTTTATTGTAATTTTATGCGTTGATATATAAGCTAGTTGTCAACTCATTGTTCACTCACAGGTGCTAATGTGAATATTTTAACGCTTATGGAAACGTTCGCTGCTGTTGTAGAAACAGGAAGTTTTACTGCGGCAGCTGAAAAGCTTGGGCTTTCTAAATCATTTGTCAGCAAACAAGTCTCAACGTTAGAGCTAGAGGTAGCATGCCGTCTGCTTTATCGAACCACTCGCACACTGAGCTTGTCTGATGAAGGAAGTCAATTCTATAACCATTGTAAAATAATTATGGCAGAAGCTGAAAATGCGCGTGCTGAAGTCATGGACAGCCAAGGAGCACCAAGGGGGAAAATTCGTATAACAATCCCACAAAGTCTTATCATCTCTGGCTTTGGCCAATTACTGATAGAGTTTCAACTTCAATACCCAGAAATAGAACTTGAAGTTATTGCCAGTGGACGAATTGAAAACTTGGTAGAAGAAGGGATAGATATTGCGCTAAGAGTAGGACAACTAGAAGACTCAAGTCTTATATCGCGTCGATTAGCAGAGTGCATATTTCAGGTTGTTGCTTCTCCCCAATATATTAAAAAATGGGGAACCCCCTCTCAACCAGCAGATCTGATGCAGCATAATTGTTTAATTTATGGTGACTCTAAAATAAACAGAGGTTGGCCATTTCGCTCTCCTAGTGGCGAATTAATTACCGTCAAAGCAAAAGGGAGTTTGACCTGTAATGATGGCGGCTTGATTGTTGATGCGATATTGAGCGGATTAGGTATTGGTTTTGGGCCGAGCTTTTTGTACAGAAAGCATATTGAAGCAGGCCGTTTACAATTACTACTTAGCAATTATTACCAGGCTCCCACTACAATTTCAGCTCTATATCCGCTAAATCGAAATTTATCCCGAAGAATTAGAATGTTGATTGATTATTTATCTGAGCGGTTATCTGTTTAGTGTTAAATACTGCTTAGTATCCTCTAAGTTGCCACTACACGCATCAAACTTAATGTCTCCTTTTAGCTAGTATTGATTTAGTCACTCGTAGTTTACCCTACGCCCTGAATGGCATGCCATTGAAATTTTATGACTGGCGGCAATGGTGGCTCAGTAGCCAGTCACAAGGACGTTGCCACCTAAACTATTTATAGTGCGACAACTTGAAGATCTATAAATTGGTTACTTCAATAGAAATGTGGGATAAATCTGGTAACTGTTGCTGTACCAATTGTTTATAGTGATTTGGGTCAAGTGGTTTTTTAGCCGCTATTGATAGGATGATTGCTTGATGTCCTGAAGCTATCTTCCATATATGAATATCACGGATGATTGTTCCGCTTTCAACTGTAACTGCATCAATAGCTTTAGTTAAAGTTGAAGTGTTGGCTGACTTATCAAGGAGCACTTGGCTGGATTCTTTGATTAAACCATAAGACCAACGAGAAATAACTATTGCACCGACAATCCCCATAACCGCATCCATCCAGATCCATCCAAAATACTTCCCTGCCAGTAGAGCTACGATAGCAAGCAATGAAGTTAGGGTATCTGCTAAAACATGAAAATATGCTGCTTTCAAATTATGATCATGGTGATGTTCTTGACCTTCATGATGGTGATGGTGGTCATCATGTAAAACAAAAACGGAAGCCACATTAACAATAAGGCCAATGATAGCTACAGCAATCGCTTCATTAAAATATATCGCTTGGGGTTCTATCAAACGATGAACTGACTCTACTCCCATCATTAGAGCAACAATTGCCAGTGCTACAGCGCTTGCAAACCCTCCTAAGTAATTTACTTTTCCTGTACCGAAGCTAAAATTTTTATTATTGGCATTCTTTTTTGCATAAGAATAAGCAAAAATAGTGATCAAAAAAGCGGCCGAATGTGTTCCCATGTGCCAACCATCAGCAAGTAATGCCATAGAGCCAGACCAAGTTCCTGCACCAATTTCTAGTATCATGATCACAGTTGTTAACCAAAATACAATTTTGACTTTGCTTTTATTGTCCTTGTTATCAATCCCGAAATCGTGTGAATGCTCCCACTGAATATTGCTTTCGTTATGCATTGTATGTCCCAGTGTAAATGATATGCCATTATCTATTAATGGTTTTTTACTAAAAAAATATATACTATACCCCAGTATACTATTTTACAACCTTGAGGATAGACGATGTCTCACACAATCACTGGAAAGAAAAAGTTGCTAAGTCGTGTTCGACGAATAAAGGGACAGTCAATAGCATTAGAAAGTTCACTCGAAGGCGAACCCGATTGTATGAAAGTTCTTCAGCAGATTGCGGCTATTAAAGGGGCTGTCAACGGGCTAATGAAAGAGGTTTTAGAAAGTCACTTACGTGAACATCTTGGTGCTGAAGATATTACACAAGAGCAACGTACAGAAGAAGTAGAGCAAGTCATATCTGTTTTAAAGAGCTACTTAAAATAAAACAATTAATTCAACGTAGAGAAATTTAATGATAGAAGTCTTAATTTTAGCTGTCGCATTAAGCATGGATGCTTTTGCTATATCAATTGGGCTAGGGGCAAAGCATAATAGCAGAATAATGCACCTCAGTTTAATGTCAGCAGTATATTTTGGACTCTTCCAAGGAGTTATACCATTAATTGGTTATCTTGGAGGTAAAGGGGTTTTAGGTTGGATTGAATCTTTTTCTGAAGGTATAGAAGAAGATATTACTCAAATAACTCATCGAGTTATGTTAATACTTGCCATTGCATCAATACTTGCCATTGCTACAAGTATTGATGCAATGGCGGCTGGATTTTCTTTAACAATTTTAGATGTAAATCCATTAATTGCATGTTTAATCATTGGTAGTAATTTTTGCCCAACAATTTTATTTTTGTTCCAAGGCTCTGTTGGTTTATAAACGGTTAAAGTAAACATGATAGATCTCCGTTATTAATGGAGAACTAAGTATGGTCTATTATGAGCTTTAAGCTCATTATGTCGGTGATATCACATTTCAAATCAATGTTTTAAACAATTGCAATAGTTCTAAAAAAATCTTGTATTTTTCTTCTTGTTAGTTCAATCGTTCAATTTTTAAGCGAAAGCAAGAAATATGTTCTACTCTTTATATGAACTTAACTAAGGAGAATGCTGATGCACCAGCTAAATAAAAAGAAAATTTTAATTACCACTGCTGTACTCTTGATTGCTGGCACAGTTCAAGCAGCCGATAACAATATCCTGATCACGAAAGCCAGATCCGCAGCACCATCAATGATTAGTGCCAATGCCACAATAATGTATCGTGGAGAAATTCTCGTAGAAGGAAGCAACGGCTGGATTTGCTTGCCGGAAACCATGCCCGATGATAATGCGCCAATGTGCAACGATGCGGTGTGGATGGAAATGATGGGCGCAGTGAGCACTAAAGCCACTTTCACGGCAACCAAAATGGGGTTTTCCTATATGTTACAGGGTGATGGGGGCGTGTCAAATTCCACCCCCTACCACGCAGACCATATGAATGCGCCCGACTTTATTAAGGAAGGACCGCACCTGATGATCATTGTGCCCAAAGCTGCACTTAAGGGCATCACCAATGATCCCCAAGCAGGAGGTCCTTATGTGATGTGGGGGAAAACCGATTATGCACATATAATGATTCCGGTGGCAGATAGGGAATAAGTTAAACGAAGGACCAAATAAAAGTGCCCAGCTAAAGGTCGGATCTTCTGATGTTGAAGGAGGGATTGTTACAGGCTACATGATAGTTCTCCGTTATTAAAGGAGAACTAAGTATGGTCTATTGTGAGCTTTAAGCTCATACCTGCCTGTGGCATTCCATCTCAGACGCTAATTTTTGCCATAAAGCGGTCGTTAACGGAACTCAAGAATAATATAGTTTTGTACCAAATTTAGTCAAGCACATTAAAAACCGATTGCCTATCGGTTTTTAATGTGACATTATCACAATACTTAAATAAGGTAATGAAAGTCTATGCAACTCGGTGAATTAGAAAAACAAGTCCTGGAATATCTTTGGAAAATAAACCCTGCTGATGCTAAGCAGGTGCATAGCTATTTTGAAAAAAACAGAGGCGGCTCTTTAAACACCATACAAAGTACGTTAGATCGCTTATTTAAAAAAGATCTTCTCGGTAGAGTTAAGAATGGGCATGCATTTCAATATTTTCCTAAAGTTAAACGTCATGAATTAATCGGTCAGTTAATCAAAAATGTGACAAATGATTTTATTGTTGAAGATGAAAATAGTGTCATTGCCGCTTTCTCTTCTATTTCATCGGATCTAGATGAACATCAGTTAAACAAGTTAGAGGCAATGATTGAAACTCAGCGTCAAAAATTACAGAAGAATTCTGAAAAATGATTTATGACCAATGGGCATTAGCATTCAATTTGCTTACCGTAGGTGTATTAGCCTTTATTGTAGCGAACATATTTGTTTCGTCTATATTTTGGTCTATAAAGGGAAGGTTAGAGGATTATACTGTATCTACACGTAAATCATTATTATGGTTATTTGTGCTTACTCCTTGGCTTATTGCTTTAAGTGTCACGCTTTTTTTTAGTCCACTATTTCAAAATGGTTCGACATTTACTTGGCTAACAAATTTAGCACATTGGCACCATCCAGATATATTCTATTTCCTGAGTTGGCATAGCTTTAGTCTGCTTATCTTTGTTGGTTTTAGTTTATATGCTTTTACAAAAAAAATAATTGTTCTTTATCATAATCATCATCAGATCAGTGTTTTACGTGCGTTTGGGACAGAGAAGAGTAAGCAAGTAACTATCATCGAATCATCTATACCAACAGCATTCACCTGAGGGATAATTAAATGATTTTTTTAAAATACAAAAAACAAATAAAACACATTGATATTAATTTAATCAAAATAGCCGGAGTACAAAATGAAAAAACTAATCGTAACTATGAACGTAAGTAATAGTTAGAGCATGTAGTAATAGACATTTTTACTCATTTGGTCTAATAACAGATGTTAAAATACTTTAGTAAATCACCATATCGATCTGTGAAATTATCTATAGAAGTGTAGTTTTAAGTTTTTGATAAAATTGTGAACTTTCTACTTTGGCATCAAAAAATAAGCAAGTATGGATTGAATAAATAAAAGTTTTATGTATAATTCAAGGTAATTAATATAAATTTTGGTTACTTGTGTCTTTTAATTTCCCTAAAACATTAATGGTGCTGTTACTTTGTTTGACTTTTGTTGGTCAATCATTGGCGTCTACTGTTATGTCTTATCATATGATGAGTATGAAAGGGATGAGTACACAAAATCAATCACATGACATGTCTAAAATAAATCACAGTGGTCATTCAATGGCTAGTGATTCTACTTCTGATACTTCAGAAAAATCGACTGAGGATTGCTGTTCAAAAACGTGTAGTTGTTTTACGGGTGGTTGTTCAAGTGTTGCAGTGTTAATTAAAGACATATGTAATGAATCTATTATTGATTTTTCACCTAAAATACCTTCAGTTTCTAGTTTGGCACAAAGCCAACTTTTAACGTCTCTATATAGACCTCCAATACTAAGCTAAATACAGAATAAATGTATCCACAATCTGGTTCATTTATATAAATAATATCTGTATTAGGCTTTTTTGATCCCTGAGTTTATTGAAATTCACTTATAAACATCATCAAAAATAACCTAATTAATATAAAAATTAATTAATATCTCTTAGGAGAGGTTATGTTTTCAAATAAATATATTTTAAAAATGCTAGCTACTGTTGCGTTAGTTACTTTGATCGCTAGTTGTTCTGATAATAAAGCGTTAATAACGGGAACTATTAGCACTAAACCGCAACCTATTACTTTAGATGTGTATAAGAGTCCTACTTGTGGCTGTTGTAAAAAATGGATGAGCCATATTGATGATAATGGATTTCAATCCAAAGCTCATAACAGAAATGACGTTTCAATAATTAAGCAAAAGAAAGGCATTGCGCCACGCTATCGTTCTTGTCATACGGCAATTTCTACAGAAGGTTATGTTTTTGAAGGGCATGTACCTGCAAAATTCATCCAACAATTCTTGAAAGAAAAGCATTCAGATACCGTTATCGGCTTATCCGTTCCTGCTATGCCCCTAGGTAGCCCAGGAATGGAAATGGGCGATAAATTTCATCCATACAAAATATTACTATTAAAAGCAGATGGAAACTATGAAATTTATGCCAATGTTAAATCGAGCGAGGAGCAGTTTTAATGATTAATCAACATGTTAATAGGAAGTTTCGCACAAAGTGCGGAGTAGGAATATTATCGCTTTTTTGTCTGACTGCTTTTGCTACTCAGCAACCATTATCGAATATTGAAGGTGTTTTATCTTTTGATATGGCGATAAAGTCAGCACAAAAAAATGATCCTTGGCTTACCGGAAATATCCATAAGCAAAGAGCGCTTGAGTCTATGAGTACGGCTGTTAGTACCTTACCGGATCCTAAAATTTCGATTGGTTTAGCTAATTTACCTATTGATGGTTTTGATTTTGGTCAGGAAGCAATGACACAAGCGAAGATCGGTATAGCGCAAATGTTACCTCGTGGCGATACTTTAGCTATAAAAAGTCAGCAACTTAGAATTCAGAGTGAAGCATTTCCTTTTCAACGACAGGACCGAGAAGCAAAGGTGGCTGTCACCGTAGGTAGTTTGTGGTTGGATGCCTACAGGGTTCAACAGAGTATTGCCTTAATAGAAAAAAACAGATCTTTATTTGAGCAACTAGCAGATATTGCAGAAGCGAGTTATTCATCAGCATTAGGGAAAACTCGTCAACAAGATATCGTTAGAGCGCAGCTTGAATTAACTCGATTAGAAGATCGATTAGAAAAATTGGGTCAACAAAAAAAGCGTTATGAAGGCATGTTATTGCAGTGGCTAACCAAATTATCTACCGCTAAAGACTCTATAGAAGCCAGTTTATATAACGAACTCTCTTTGCATGACATTGTACTTAGTCAGCAGATCCCACAAATTGATTTACTCAATAGTAATTTGGTTAACACTCAAAGCTGGTTAAAACCAGAGGCGTTGATTCACTATTTTACAAACCACCCATCTGTTGTTGCTATCGACAAGAAAGTAAGTGCAACAAAAACAGGCATTAAGCTTGCGGAGCAAAAATATGAACCAGAGTGGGGTTTAAATGCCAGTTATGGTTATCGTGCAGACGACCCTATGGGTAGAAGTCGAGCGGATCTGTTTTCTGTTGGAGTGACATTTGATCTGCCTATCTTTACCGAAAATAGACAAGATAAAGAGGTTCAGTCAGCTATTTCAAAAACGGAAGCTGTTAAAACTGAAAAATTATTATTGCTTCGAAAATTGCTCGGCTCTTATTCAAGCGCTAAGGGAAGATTACAGCGTTTAAAAGGCAGGAAAAACCTGTACAAATCAAAATTACTGCCCCAAATACAGGATCAAGCAGAAGCATCACTTACAGCATATACCAATGATGATGGTGATTTTGCAGAAGTAGTGCGCTCACGTATTGCTGTGTTGAATGCTGAAATAGATGCGTTGACCATAGATGTTGAAGAGCAAAAACTGAACCTTGAATTAAATTACCTTTTTATTGGCGGTATGAATTCTTCAATGACTAAAAATAATATGAATTATACCAATAGCGGCCAATATGCGGCTATTTTGGGAGAGAAATAATGAGCAATAATATAAAGCCTATCATCTTGGGCATGATTATCGGGGGCATCATTACCTTTGGTGCCTACACTGTGTTGATTCCTGCTGGAAGTGAGCAAGGCACAAGTGCTGCATCAGCAGAAAAAAAACCTTTGTATTGGGTTGCCCCCATGGATGCAAACTATACAAGAGATAAACCCGGTAAGTCCCCAATGGGGATGGATTTAGTGGCTGTGTATGACGATGGTGGTAAAGGACCTGATGAAGGCGTAGGAACCATTAGAATTTCACCTGATGTAGTCAATAATTTGGGTGTACGTACAAGTACTGCAACCTATAAATCACTACACACAGAAATAAATACCGTTGGGTATGTTACTTATGATCAAGATAACTTGGTTCATATTCATCCTAGAGTTCAAGGTTGGATTGAGAAACTCCATGTCACAGCGATTGGTGATCCGGTTAAAAAAGGTCAATCATTGTATGAGATATATTCTCCTGAATTAGTCAATGCACAAGAAGAGTTTTTATTAGCTTTAGATAGAAACAATAAACGATTGATAAGTGCAGCGAAGAATCGCCTAACGGCTTTACAATTGCCAAAATCAGCTATTGCACAGTTGGAAAAAACAAAAAAAGTTCAACAGCGTATTACCTTTTATGCACCACAAAATGGTGTAGTTGAGAATTTAAAAATTAGAGAGGGATCCTTTGTTAAGCCAGGTTCAACCTTAATGTCTATTGGTGACTTATCTGAAGTTTGGGTTGAAGGTGAAGTCTTTGAACGTCAAGCGGGTCAGGTAAAAACAGGAACCCCTGTGACAATGACGCTTGATTATTTGCCAGGTAAAACATGGAAGGGACAGGTGGATTATATCTACCCGACACTCGATGCAAAAACCCGTACAGTAAAAATAAGATTGCGCTTTAAAAATGAAAACGGTGACTTTAAACCTAATATGTTTGCGCAAATTACTATTCATACAACAGGTGATGAGAGTGCGTTACTTATTCCTAAAGAAGCACTTATTAGAACAGGTACTCAAGATAGAGTTGTTCTCGCTTTAGGCGAGGGGAGCTTTAAGTCAGTGGCTGTTCGTGTGGGACGCTATGATAGTGAAAGTGTTGAAATACTTGAAGGTTTAAGCGATGGCGAAAAAATCGTTAGTTCTGCGCAATTCTTACTCGATTCAGAATCAAGTAAATCATCAGATTTTAAACGTATGAATCATGATAACTCCGAAAGTAATGACGCTGCTCCTTCTTCGGTGTGGGTATCTGCACAAATACAAAGCCTGATGGCTGAGCACAAAATGTTGACCTTAACACATGAGCCAATTCCAGAGTGGGATTGGCCTGAAATGACAATGGATTTTATTGCTACAGATTCTGTCGATTTTTCTCAACTTAACGAGGGTCTTAGTCTGCATGTAGAAGTAACTAAAACATCAAGTGGTGATTATCAGATAAGTAATATACATATACCAGGTGACAGTGCTGAGGGTGACATGGATATGTCTCAAAGTAATGCAGAAAAATCATCTGTATCTTCTGCAACAGTGACGGGCAAGGTAAATACACTAATGATTGACCACGGTATGATCAATATTAGTCGCTCTGCTATTGAAAAGTGGGGCAGACCTGAGGAAACAGTGGATTTCATAACTGATGAAGGTGTCAGTTTATCAGGGATTAGCCAAGGAATGGAGGTTAACTTCACGTTTGAAATTCGTGATGGAAACTTCATTATTGTTGATATTTCACCGTTAACTGACAGTGAAGCACCAGAAAGCTCTGATATTAAAGAAGAGCCTACTGTTGATCACTCAAACCACTAAGTTAGGAGTTTAACTATTATGATTGCTTCTATTATTCGTTGGTCAGTCAGTAACCGGTTTTTCGTTTTACTGGCAACAGTTTTGTTGGTCGGTGCAGGTTTATACTCTGTCAATAAAACCCCTATTGATGCACTACCAGACTTGTCTGATGTGCAAGTAATAATAAAAACCAGTTACCCTGGACAAGCGCCACAAGTGGTTGAAGAACAGGTGACTTATCCTATGACTACGGCAATGCTGTCAGTTCCTGGTGCTGTGACGGTGCGTGGTTATTCTTTCTTCGGAGATTCCTATGTTTATGTCATCTTTGATGAGGATACCGATTTGTATTGGGCACGTTCGCGTGTACTTGAGTATTTGAGTCAAGTGGCACCTAATTTACCTAGCGATGCTAGAGCACAACTAGGACCTGATGCTACGGGCGTTGGTTGGGTATACTTATATGCATTAGTTGATAAAACAGGTCAGCATGACTTGAGTCAACTACGCAGTATTCAAGATTGGTTCTTAAAGTATGAATTGCAAACTGTTCCTGGTGTGTCTGAAGTTTCTGTTATTGGCGGCATGGTTAAACAATACCAAGTAGTTATTAATCCAGACAAGTTACGTGCTTTTGGTATTCCCCTTTCACATATTCAAATGGCAATTAAAAAAGGTAATCAAGAAATTGGTGCTTCGGTTATTGAGATGGCAGAAGCCGAATATATGGTTCGCGCTACTGGTTACTTAAAAAGTGTCGAAGATTTGGAGAATATTCCCTTAGGTGTTAATAAAAATGGTACGCCATTATTGTTAAAGGATGTCGCAGATATTGGCACAGGACCACAAATGCGACGAGGCGTTGCTGAGCTTAACGGTGAAGGTGAAACGGTAGGCGGTATCGTAGTAATGCGCTTTGGTGAAAATGCGCAGCAAGTGATTAATGGCGTAAAAGAAAAGCTTGAGCAACTTAAAAAAGGTTTGCCTGAGGGTGTTGAAGTTGTCCCTGTTTATGACCGCTCTGCGCTAATTGAGCGAGCCGTAGATAACTTAACTTATAAATTATTAGAAGAGTTTGGTGTTGTTGCGCTTGTTTGCATTATTTTCTTATTTCATGTGCGTTCATCTTTGGTTGCGATAATCAGTTTACCTGTGGGTATTTTAACGGCTTTTATCATCATGCATATGCAGGGTTTAAACGCGAATATTATGTCACTTGGCGGTATTGCTATTGCCATCGGTGCAATGATAGATGGCGCAATTGTCATGATTGAAAATATGCACAAGCATATGGAAAAAACGCCTTTAACAAATGAAAATAGATGGCAAATAGTGGTGGAATCTGCGAGTGAAGTAGGTCCTGCGTTATTTTTTAGTTTATTGATTATTACGGTTAGTTTCGTTCCTGTCTTTACCTTAGAAGCGCAAGAAGGGCGTATGTTCGCTCCGTTAGCGTTTACAAAAACCTATGCTATGGCGGCTTCTGCGGCACTGGCTATTACCTTAGTGCCTGTACTGATGGGCTATTTTATTCGCGGTAAAATATTACCTGAGCATAAAAATCCGGTTAATAGGTTTTTAACTTTCATTTACATGCCTGCATTGAGGGCTGTATTACGTTTTCCTAAAGTTACATTGTTAGCAGCATTAGTGGTACTTGCTATCGGACTATATCCTTTGGATAAAATTGGTAGTGAGTTTATTCCTCCGCTTGATGAGGGTGATTTAATGTATATGCCAACAACGTATCCTGGGATATCAATAGGGCAAGCAAGGCAGTTACTACAACAAACCGATAAATTGATTAAAACCGTTCCTGAGGTTAAAACTGTTTTTGGTAAGGTTGGTCGTGCTGAAACTGCTACTGATCCTGCGCCATTAACCATGATTGAAACTTTTATTCAATTAAAGCCTCATGATGAATGGCGAGAAGGAGTTACTACCGAAAGCTTGAAAAAAGAATTGGATGCTTTGGTTAAACTTCCAGGAGTAACTAACGCTTGGGTAATGCCGATTAAAACCCGTATCGATATGTTAGCCACTGGGATTAAAACGCCAGTAGGTATTAAAGTTGCGGGTGCTGAATTATCTGTTATTCAAGATATTGGCAAGCAATTAGAGATTATTCTGAAAGATGTACCCGGTACTGCGTCTGTTTATTCTGAACGGGTGGCTGGTGGACGTTATGTCAAAGTTGATATTCAACGTGCTAAGGCAGCTCGCTATGGTTTAAATATTGCTGAAATACAACAGGTTGTTGCGACGGCCATTGGCGGTATGAATGTGACAAAAACAGTTGAAGGGCTAGAGCGATATCCTGTTAACTTACGTTACCCACAAGATTATCGTGACTCTCCAGAGACATTATCCTTATTGCCAATCGTTACGCCTAATGGGCAGCGGATTTCATTAGGTGATGTTGCAAACGTCTTCATTGAAGATGGCCCTCCTGGTATTAAGTCAGAAAATGCTCGTTTAAATGGTTGGGCATTTGTAGATATTGAAGGGGTAGATGTCGGCACTTATGTTGAGGAAGCGCAAAAAGTGGTTGCAGATAAATTAAAACTTCCTGCTGGATACTCAATTGCTTGGGCAGGTCAGTATGAATATATGCAGCGAGCTAAAGCTAAGTTAACTTACGTTGTTCCATTAACCTTATTCATCATCGTTATATTACTGTACTTAAACTTCAGGAATGTTATTGAAGTTGCCATGATCATGGGAACTTTACCGCTAGCGATGGTGGGAAGTATCTGGTTAATGTATCTACAAGGCTTCAACTTTTCTGTCGCAGTTGGTGTTGGCTTTATTGCCTTAGCGGGGGTTGCTGTAGAAATAGGTGTCATTATGTTGGTTTATTTAAACCAAGCCTATCAAGAAATGCTTAAGGATCATCATGAAAAAGAGATTACTACCACTAAAGAAGATGTGCTTCAGGCGGTACTGCATGGTGCAGGCCTACGTGTTCGCCCAGTCATGATGACCGCAGCAGCAATCATCGTTGGTCTATTGCCTATTTTATATGGCACAGGCACAGGCTCAGAAGTGATGAGTCGCATTGCGGCACCTATGGTTGGTGGTATGTTAAGTGCGGTAATTTTGACGCTACTGGTGTTACCTGCATTGTTTTATTTATGGCGTTCGTCATCAATAAAAATTACGGCTGAAAAGTCGTAGCCACATGAATATATTGAAAACAGACATGTCAAAAGCAATATTGCTTTTGACAAATTTACATAATAACCCATTTGTAATTTATTAATTTAGGAATACACCATGAAAACCAACTTGATTAAAACAGCGAGTAAATTAGCCTTAGTATTGATACCAGCAATTTTTTTATCAATGGCGGCCAACGCACATGATCCATCAATGCATGTAAAGAAAGCAGGAAAGGCAGATTGCAGTAAAATGGATCACAGTAAAATGGATATGAAAGATCCTGTTGCTATCGCTATGATGAAAAAATGTATGAAGCAATCTGAAGCCGATAAAAAATCAATGAAGAATATGGATCATAGTAAAATGAAGGGTATGGACCATAGTAAAATGAAGGGTATGGATCAAAGTAAAATGGAAAAACCTGAGAATAAAACAAACCAAAAAGATGCTCACAATCATTAAGTCATCTTAATCAGCCACTTAATACAGCATGTTAGTGGCTGATTGCTTAAAAGGAAAACGTATGAAAATAGTTAAATTATTATTGTTGCTTACCGTATCAGGCATAGGTGTAGCAGCTACGGTAATGTATTCCGGTATTGTCAATGTAGCGGCTGATGAGCCGCATAGTGATCTTGTGTACTGGCTTTTAGAAGAAACGAGAGAAAACTCTATTAAAAAAGCAGCACAAGTTATAATCGTCCCTGATTTAAGTGAGCCTGAATTATTATTAACAGGCGGGATTGATTACGAATTTATGTGCTCAAGTTGTCATTTAAAACCGGGACAAAGTGAGAGTGATATGAGTATAGGGTTATACCCAACACCTCCTAATTTGACTCTCTCTATTGAAGAGCTTGTTGGTCACGAGCACGAAGATGACCAACAAGCTTCTCGTAAAAGCTTTTGGGTGATAAAGCATGGTATTAAAGCTTCGGGAATGCCTGCATGGGGTAAAACGCATGATGATGAGCGTATTTGGGCTATGGTCGCTTTTATAAAACGACTCCCGACTTTGACAAAAGAGCAATACCAAATATTAACTGCTATAGAATGATATTCAATAAGTAATATAGATAAGTGTTTAATATAAAATTAGATTTAGTTCAATTGATTGATCTAAACAATGGCAGTTTATAAGTAATCAACTAATATTAATGTATGTGGAATTTTTTATGGTTATCACAGTGTTTAATTTCAAAGGTTTTGGAGTGTTTGTAATGATTTTGTTGCTATCGCAACAAAGTTTTGCTGCTTTTTTTCCTATGAATTGTGATGACATGCAAGAAAAAACGGTAGTTTCTCACGTTAAAAATTCACAAATGCATGAACATAATGCTACATCTCAAGACTCCATGTCTTCACATGAAAAATGTGATGTTTGTGATTCTGATTCTTGTCGATGCACTACCGTGGGCCTATGCTTTGGTTCTTCGCATACAATCGTTTCACAACTGCCTAATGATCTACATGTATTATTAGTCGATATAGGAGAAAAATATATGTCCTTAGATGAATCGCTTGATTCAGGTATCGCATTACATCCCTACAGACCTCCCATTCTAAGTTAATCACAGCTTCAGTACGTCCAAAATTCGTACTTTAACTAGCACTCTTTTACCGTATTGGGCTAAGTGATGTGAATATTTTCATTCCCATTTTTTGATTCTATTACTCTGCTCAACACTTTTTTATTCCTAATATTATTTTAGTTCCATAGCTTGACCTGTGTCTTAGACGCAGGTGTAAGCTTGGCATATGTTAAAAAAATATAATTGATTATATTTGTCAGAACAAGGGTTAATGCAATGAGAGTAACCGAATTAGCAAACGCATTGAATACAACACCTGATACGGTTCGTTATTACACTCGTATTGGGCTTATTGAACCAATTAAAAGCCCTGAAAATGGCTATAAGGCTTATGGGAAAACGGTTCAACAGAGATTGAAGTTTATCTTAAATGCTCGTCAGTTAGACTTTTCAGTAGAAGAAATCAGAGAGATCTTAACTGAAGCTGATAAAGGTCATACCGCTTGCCCATTAGTAAGAGAGATTATCGAACACCGATTGGCAGAAACAGAAAAGCAATTTCAAGCAGCCTTGTTATTAAGAGAAAAACTCAAAAATGCAATAAGTGATTGGAAAAAAAAACCAGATAAAGCGCCTACAGGCCATATGCTTTGCCACCTTATTGAAGGTGGAACAGTTGAAAATAATGATAGCGAAGGAGGTAATAATGAATAAATTAATGAACGATGTAGCCATTAATAATACTCAAGAATTAATTATTGAAGGGGCAAGTTGTGCTAGCTGTGTTGGCAAAATTGAAGTCGCATTGAATAGCCTTGAAGGCGTTGATAAGGCAGAAATGAATTTTGCACTTAGAACCGTTTCTGTGACGGGGAAAGCTGATATTCAGGCGCTAGTAAAAGTAGTTGAATCTATCGGTTATAACGCTAAAAGTGCTGGTGAAAAGAGTGATGATGAGTTGCTGGATGAAAAAGATATAGCAGATCAAAAGTACTATAGAAGTTTGATGAAAAAAATGTGGATAGCCTTGGGGCTTGGCGTGCCATTGATGATTTATAGTCTCGCTGGTGGACCGATGACGGTCGAAACAACGTTTGAGCGCGGAGTTTGGTTATTTATAGGTATTTTATGTGCTGCCATCATGTATTTCTCAGGTAAACATTTTTATGTTGGTGCTTGGAAATCATTTACCAACCATACGGCCAATATGGATACCTTGATTGCTTTGGGAACCGGAACTGCTTGGATTTATTCTATGGTAGTGGTGTTTTTTCCAATGGCACTACCTGAAATGGCTAGGCATGTGTATTTTGAAGCAACCGCAATGATCATTGGTTTAATCGATCTAGGGTTAGCGTTAGAAATGAAAGCACGGGGGCGTACTAGTGAAGCGATAAAGCGCTTGATTGGTCTTCAAGAGAAAACAGCTCGTGTTGTTCGTGATAACAAAGAAATTGATATCGCTATCGAACAGGTGTTACTTAACGATATTGTTCGCGTGAGACCAGGAGAGAAAATATCAGTAGATGGCATTGTCGTTCAAGGCCACACCACCATCGATGAATCTATGTTAACTGGTGAGCCAATGCCTGTTGTAAAAGTTGAAGAAGATGAAGTGGTTGCAGGTACGTTAAATAAATCGGGTTCAATTCTATTTAAGGCAACTCGTATTGGTAAAGATACAGCCTTAGCTCAAATCATAAATATGGTTAAACGAGCGCAAAACTCCAAACCACCTATTGGCCGTTTAGCGGATGTTATTTCAGCGTATTTTGTTCCGGTAGTTATGATTATCGCAATTGTTAGTGCGTTGATATGGCTTAATTTTGGACCTGACCCTGTAGTGGCTTTCGCTGTTGTTTCCGCAACAACTGTTTTGATTATTGCTTGTCCTTGCGCCCTTGGGTTAGCTACCCCTATGTCGGTGATGGTAGGTGTAGGTAAAGCTGCTGAGGCTGGTGTACTTATTCGTAATGGAGAAGCATTGCAAACCGCATCAAAAATCACCGCCATGATCCTTGATAAAACAGGCACGATTACTGAGGGTGCACCTAAAGTCACTGATGTTCTTATTGTAGATAATTCATATACCAAAAAGTATATTTTAACAGCTGCCGCTAGTATCGAGAGTGGCTCAGAGCACCCCTTAGCTCAAGCTATTGTAGATTCGACAATAGCACAAGGTATAGACCCTGAAGCTGTGACTGACTTTCATGCCATTGCGGGGCATGGCGTTCAGGCAACATACAATGGTCACCAACTGCTTTTTGGTAATCAAAAATTGATGTTAACAAAAGGTGTCGTGCTAATAGGCTTTGTTGACAAGGCACAAAAATTTGCTGATGAAGCAAAAACGCCTATGTACTTTGCTATTGAGAATAAATTGGCCGCCATTATCGCCGTTTCAGATCCAATTAAAAAAGATTCAATTGCTGCCATTGAGCGTTTGCAAGCAAATGGTATTCGCGTGGTTATGCTTACTGGCGATAATAGAACTACCGCGGATGCTGTGGCTAAAAAGGTGGGTATTAAAGAAGTCTTTGCAGAAGTCCTTCCTGAAGATAAGTCTAACAAAGTTGCTGAGCTGCAAGCTCAAGGAGAAATCGTTGGTATGACTGGCGATGGTATTAATGATGCCCCGGCATTGGCATTGGCCAATGTCGGATTTGCTATTGGAACAGGGACTGATGTTGCCATTGAAAGTGCAGATATTACGTTGATGCGAGGCTCACTCCATGGGCTTGCTGATGCGATTGCTGTTAGTAAAGCGACTTTACGTAATATTAAACAAAACCTCTTTGGTGCTTTCATTTATAACGTTGCCGGAGTGCCTTTTGCTGCTGGTTTACTTTATCCATTTTTTGGTCTTTTACTCAATCCTGTCATTGCAGGCGCAGCGATGGCCTTTTCATCGTTAACCGTAGTGAGTAATGCTAATCGGTTAAGGTTTTTTAAGCCACAAGAGCATTAGTTTAATTTTTAGGAGAGCAAAAGATGATGATAATAAATTTAATTGGTTTGGTACTCATAGGGTTAGTTGTTTGGTGGTTTTGGCTATACAAACCAGCAAAGGCAGTTGATGCAAGTGTTGAAAATATTACCGTTGTTGTTAATAACGGTATTTATCAACCATCGAGAATAAAAATTGCAGCGGGTAAGAAAACAACCCTGCAATTTTTTAGAAAAGACAGCAGTCCTTGCGCAGCTACTGTGTTATTTCCAGCACTTGAAATTAGCGAAGAACTGCCTTTAGAAACAAATAAACCAGTAGAGATCCCCCCTATGCTGTCGGGAGAATACCTATTTCATTGTCCTATGAAAATGTATACAGGTACTTTAATTGTTGAGTAGGACTTGTAAGGAGAAATTTATGACTATTAAAAAGATAACCGCAATAATTGATGAAATGCAATTGGATAAGATTGCTAAAGCGCTATGTGATCATGGCGTAACAGGTTTTACTATTCATCCTGTTACTGGACGAGGTAATTATTCTAATACCTTTTCAAAGGGTGGGTTGGTTACCCATAAACAGATAGAAGTTTATACCAGTGAAGAATATGCAACCCAAGTTGCTTACTTGATCATGAAAACAGCAGATATTGCAGTAGATGGTGAAGGGCTTGTAGCCATAACGTCGATTGATGAACTGTTTTGGATTTATCAGCAAACACCAGCACAAATCAACGACTTTAGCTTCAATGAAGCCGTAGGGAGTACACCATCAGGAGAGGAGCATGAGTAACAAGCCACGTTCTTTTTGGACAAGACCTACTGGCTGGGCAGCATTGGGTTTAATTGGCGCAGCGTCTTATTTTTTATTGATGGAACATAGCCAACATTTCTTTCAGTTTTTACCCTTTTTGATCTTACTGCTTTGTCCTTTAATGCATGGCAGTCATGGTAAGCATAAAAATGATGAAGGTTCATCTCATGGAAAAGCTACGTCAGAAACATTCAAAGAGTTAACAGAAAAAAACGATGTATATAGAGATGGTTATCTTGAGGGATTAAAAACAGGCTGAGAAGAAAAAGAACATAAGGAGAATGACCATGAACGGTGATTATGGGTTATGGACTTTGGTCTTTTTAAACTCAGCTATCTTTATCTTTTTCGCTTTTAGTTTTGCTAAACCGAAAACTAAGACTGATTGGCGATCATTAGGTGCATTCTCAGCTTTTATTGTTGCGTTGTTTACTGAAATGTATGGTTTTCCATTAACCATATATTTCTTGTCTGGTTGGTTAACAGAAAACTATCCAGGAATTGATTTCTTTGCTCATGAAAATGGCCATTTATTACATACCTTGTTTGGATTCGAAGGGAATGCCCATTTCGATCCTCTACATATAGCGAGTACAGTCGTCATTATTTTCGGTTTTTTTATCTTGTCATCAGCGTGGAATGTTTTACATCAAGCGCAAAAAGATAACAGCTTAGCTATTTCAGGCTGGTATGCCCGATGTCGTCACCCGCAGTATGTCGCTTTCATTCTGATCATGTTTGGTTTTCTATTGCAATGGCCCACCATTTTGACCCTAGTTATGTTTCCGATATTAGTTGTTGTCTATGTTCGACTGGCTAATAAAGAGGAGCAGATGGTTATTAGTGAATTCGGTGATGAATACCTGAGTTACATGAGTATAACCCCCGCTTGGATACCCAAGTTTAATTTAAATAAATCATATAAAAAGTAAGGAAAAAATCATGAGTAATCTTGACCACAGAGTAGGCGTTAAAGAAGTGAATTTAGTTACGAGGAATCTTCGATTAATTAATGTGACCGAAAAAAATCGGAATGCATTAATGGAAGAGATTGATCAACTCTTTGGTATTGATGAAGCAAGCTTCAATACGAAAGAAGAATCAATATACCTTGCATACGATGCAAGTAATTTAAATCTAGATGGAATTGAGGAGGTAATAAGAAAACATGGAGCGGATATCCATAATGATTGGTGGACTCATACTAAGGAGGACTACTACAAATTTGTCGATCAAAACGTGAAAGATAATTCAAATCACACACCATGGAGTTGTCATAAAACACCTCCAGGTTCCGGTAAAAAATAATTATCAAAATATTATTTTTTCATCTATGGTGAACGTCGACTATCAGTGTAATTTAGTTATCGTTTAGTCGCTGAGTAATATTTTATTTTTATAAAGATTAATGTCTACTTTTAGAGAACAAAGTCATAATCTAAGTGTTTATTCTAATGCTCGCAATGCCTGACGGGGCAGTCAGTAATGCCGAAGTATTCAATGACGGGTATGGTGGCAAAGTTGTCTGTCAGGATAAGGCTAGGTTTATGCCTTTTGAGCGTTCAACAGCCTAAAGAGATATTGATATTAATTATCGAACTGTCAGACAAACGGCAAAAAATGAATAGGTCAAAATAACAATCAAAGCTAATCGATTACAAATTCTAAATCCCTGAAACAAACTTGTTGTCTCAGCTGATCGAGTGATATTACTCTGTATCCCCAAAATCAGACCCTAATGAATAGTTCAGGTATATGTTTGCTTCCTAAACTCTACCTGACTAACAAAAAACAATACAAATAATAACAACAACAGTGACGATAACTACCAGAGCAAGTCCTCCACAGCCAATTCCACCACCAGCACTAATAAAATCGGCCTCAGTCATCCCTATGCTTGTCGCAAGTTCACGTATCTTATGTGGATTCTGAAAGTTCTGGATCATTTCCTCAATTTCACAGGGGAATTGCTTGACTTTTTCCAGTAGAATTGAAAAGTCTCTGGCGGTAATATTAGGACATGGTGGGAATGAAGCGAGCATATCTGGTGTCACTAAAAGACCATTTACAATCCCTACTTCTTCGGTTAAATAAACAGTCTCTTGTGCAGCAAGACACATGCCTTGCTCTTCTTCTACATGCAAATATTCTTTCATATTAACGAATAGAGGAACTTCTTGCTCCCTTCTTTCTCTCGTTTCCAACAGAGCAGAAGCCAACCTAGATACCATTGCAGCACCGGTAATTAAATCACCACTGCGTATATGTTTTTTTAGCCCACTTTCCTGCAACAATGCATTTGTCTTTTCAATATTGTGAAGGTTAGACAAGAGTGTCTCAAACTGCTTCGGGTTGTCCTCTACAAATGATGACATGATTGACATGTCATCAAGAAATCGGTCATAACTAATATCGGCTGCACTGATGGTACTGAAATCCACTTCTGCTGCGGAAAAACGCTTACCATCTGTTGCAGCGCGAAAAGCACGCTGTAATCCTTCCGGTATATTTTCTATTGGCCCAGCCCCGTAAAATGGCATATCGCCCATGCAAAATGAGTTATCACCGCTAAAGATGACTGAGCGCTGCTTTTGTGCTTTATTTTTCTTTGACATTGAAAAAATCTCCATCAAAATAAAATTTGAAATAGCCTATTAAGCATCACACAAAGTTGCGAACTACAAGAGCAATAACACCTGACAGCCACTTACCTGCTAAATTCCTAAGGAATTGGTTTGGTTGTTTGACGTTCATTAACTTGCTACACCTTGATTTCATTTGCTGTCACCTTAAAGAAAGACTCACACAGCGTTAATCCTTTCGCAATAAAGTAGTAGAATAATAGTCACTTTTCATAATACCTCAAATACACTTTAGTTCAAAATTTAGGTATTTACCTCTTTTCATCAAAATGAGGAAACGAAAGTCAGATATTTCTCAACTAAAAATCTGGTTAAGCGTCGTATTGAATTAAACTTTCTATGTCATATTAGTGGCAACGACGTCACACAATCACCAGCAAATCTTAAAGGGTTGAACAAACAAACTCGTGAGTAAGTTAAGAATATTAAGTAGGCATTCTAATTCAAATAGTAATCTCGCCTACTTGTTCGCAAGCCTGATTCCATTGAGCTTTCTTTTCGGCCATTCGAATGCCAAGGGCGGAATCTTTATCAATTTTTTCGGTTAAGGGTTTCGCTTGCGACAACATGTGTTCTATTAATGTTTGATAGGCTTGACTAGTGGCAATCTTTGAGTGAAATTGATCCATTTGGTTGATAAGGACAAAGTGCTGAGAAGTG
The DNA here is from genome assembly GCA_047633255.1 of Colwellia sp. GTDB lineage: Bacteria > Pseudomonadota > Gammaproteobacteria > Enterobacterales > Alteromonadaceae > Colwellia. The sequence goes on along the minus strand of JBLIEW010000016.1, from coordinate 7,363 downwards.
GGATCATCAATTTTTATATCGGCTATCTGATTAAATTTGAGTTTTATTTTTTTTAATGTATCAGAACACATAAAAGCAGGATCTTTTTGCCAATCATAAATGGCGTTACCTGTTGCAGATAAATGACCATCTACAATATTTTCTAGCACAAACATGCTTATCAATAATCTGGATTTTTCCATTTGTCGCCAATTTTGTTTGTCATTTATTGTTCTGGTAAAAATTTCAGAACCGCATCTTATGTCATAATTATTACCCACCCAATATCCAAGTGAGTATCCGCTAATACCGCCTATTATCCAAGCGACTGACTTTTTAATATGAGTAGTTATACTGGCTTTGGCTGTTTTTTTAAAGACAGATTGCAAACTAACACCACCCGTCGCTCCACCCAGTGAACTACCCCGCGTCTAAAGATCACGGGGCTTCTGCAAACCTAAATTAGGCCGCTTCTTTTTTCTCAGTTCCCACACCAAACTCCGATTGCTCAAAGACTTTCGTTTTAGAAGGTGATTTCTGCTGAAATTTGGGCAACGCCCTGGCAAGTATCCCACTCGCCATTAAATCTTTTTCGCCTGTATCTGCAACAGATTTAGCTGCTGCTAAATCTCTGCACTGCACTAAACCACAGTTTCAAGGTCGCGAGCCACTTGCTGAGAAGCCGCAGAATCAAAGGCTTTTAGCCATGAAAATTCATCGGATTTTTTTAAATCCCGAATCAAACCCGCCATTTCATGGTAAAATAAAAAAGATTTATCGTATTGATATCGAAGCATATTTTCAGATAACAACAAGTTCCATACACCACGAGCGTATGCCCCAAACTCAACGAGTTTGACCTCCTGCTCTGCTGTCGGTTTAAGCCGAAAGTTGTATCTTAGCGTTTTTTTCATATACTGTATAGACTACTGTATAAGTCGAGATTGTCAAGTGGAATATCAAATGAACTCACATTGTAAGCATCTAATTGCTCTGCATTTAATTCTCGTGGTTAAATATCGCAAGCAACTATTGATTGGGGATTTAGGTCAATTCATCAAAGACTCTACTTTGGAAATATCGGAAGTCTCAGACTTTTCAGTTGAGGAGATTGAGATCGACAAAGATCACATTCATATCCTTATGAGGATAAGTCCAAAGTACAGCGTTTCTGAGCATGTTAGAAATATTAAACAGATGACCACTAGTCGAATTTGGAGGGCTTTTCCTGTACTTAAAAAGCAGTTTTGGCTTGAAAAAACATTTTGGTCAGACGGTTATTTTGTTTGCTCTGTTGGCAACGCTTCCTCTGAGACAATTCGAAAATATATTCAAGAACAAGGTTAGTTTCATCGATTCATCCCAGCGACTAAAGATCACTGGGTTTTCTCGACGATGTTCGATAAATTTGGCTCGAGAAAGCGTTCAAAGTAAAATGTTCACGTTGCCAAATTAAAGTATCTATTAGCCAAGATATTCCCACAAACTTTATATCTGCTCTCGTATGCTCAGTGATAATTAATGATTAAATAATTTACGTCCTATCAAGTAAAATCGGCCCACTACCTTCTGCTGCAAGCTTGTCATTTTCATTATATATTGGACATTTACTCATAGATAAACAGCCACAACCAATACAACCAGCAAGTAAATCCCGTAGTTTTTCCATCTTCGTTATACGTTGGTTTAGCTCTTCTTGCCAAACCGAAGACAAGAGCTCCCAATCTTTTGTTGTTGGCGTTCTATTGTTAGGTAATGTTAAAAAAGCGGTCTTAATTGCCTCTAAACTCACGCCCATTTTTTGGGCCGCCTTAATAACAGATACTCGCCTTAAAACGTCTGGCTTGTATCGTCTTTGATTTCCTATATTTCTCCAACTATGGATTAACTCTTTTTGCTCATAAAAATGTAACGTGCTGATTTTTACACCACAGCGTTTGGCCACTTTGCCCACGGTCCAAGTTGCCTCTTGCATAAAACCTCCATGATCATATTGAACAATCAATACAACCTTATAATAAATAACCAGATCTAAATTAATTTTAACATTATCAAAAAAAACACTTTACCTCAAGTTAACTTGAGGTATTACTATGTGTCTGTACTTAACAAACGGAGATAAAAAAATGATAAACGAAACAACAAAAAAGGCAGAGACAGTAACACCATTGAAGACGTTCTTTTTAAAGTATTGTCAGTTATTCAACGCAACAATGCATCAAAAGTAACATCTACGACCATTCAGCTTAACTAAAATATTTGGGAGCGAGCTCCTATATAAATAACAAATTTAAAAGGAATAACAATGCTTCAATTGGAACATATAAATTTAGTAGTTAAAGACATCCCTGCCATGCTGAGGTTTTATCAAGCCGCCTTTCCGTACTGGTTTGTTCGAGACCAAGGCGATGGTGAATGGAATGGAAAACCACGTGAATGGCTTCATTTTGGCGATAATTATCAATATATTGCTATGAGTGATCACGGTGAAGGAAACAACAGAGATTTAGCGGGGCATCAAGTTGGCTTGGCCCATTTTGCCTATGTAACTTCAAATTTGTCTGCAATTATATGTAGATTACAAGAAGCTGGTTTTAAAATTGCCAAGGATGGCGCTGAAGATCTTCACCGAAAAAATATTTACTTTATTGATCCCGCAGGTTTTGAGGTGGAATTTGTGCAGTATCTAAGTGATATTCCTGAAGAGCGTAATAGTACTCAGTGATCAAATTCAGTCAATGCTCTGTCATGCATATTTTAATAATGTGTTCAATAAAGCACTTACATAAGTCGTTTATCCATATAAAATGTAATGCAAACTCAACTCATGGTCATTCAAGCTAATGCCAGCAGTGTGGCATTAGCTTGAGCTGTGTTGATGATTGATCTACTTACGCTTATGGCTCAGCCTGTGTGAAAACTCCCAAAGTAAAATTTTTATGCGACGCTACGTAACTTAATAAATAGCTTTACATCAAATGTAATACAGAATTTAATCTAAAGAACCTTTTTCCGGTGGTTTTAACCAATTACTCAAGTTTGAAATAGTTTTCGCACAGGCGGGGCTAACTGAAGAAATCACTAGCTCAATGTTCACAAAGTGCGCAGTGCGGAAGTTAACTTAAAGAGTTTTCCCATATATTTTCTAATGTATTATTAGTGTCATTTTACTGAGAAGTCTTAGTAATATCCAAGTTACGATAAAAATAAAACATTTATCGTTTCTAAAGCTTTGAAATTATGGGATATTAATACGAATTAATTAAAGCTTATGTGATGGACATTACTGAGAAGTCCCCATAATAAGCTGTTGAACTCTTGCGAATAGGAACCGTATCCATTGAAATATGATTTTAAAAATGATTGGGAAGATCATGTAAAGAGTGAGCTTCTTTTGTTAGGGTTTAATTACAACCCTAATAAAGATATCACAGAAAACAGCCTTAATTATTTCAATGTTTCACGTAGAATTCCTAATAAAAAACCAAGAAAGGTTATGTTTTCTAAAGAGTTTTGTTGTCCAACTGAAAATAAAAATGGTCTTAATAATTTAGTAAAAAAAATAAAGGATGGATCTTGCCTAACTCCAAATTTGAGTAAAACTATTGCTAAATCCAATTATACTGATGCTACTTTAGATGACTGGGGAATTCATCATTTCCATCTTGGAAATATTGAAATTAATGGAGTTGTAGAGCGAACGAAAAATGTAGCTTTCGTTTTTATATTTACTGATTGTGCTTTATTTTTACAAGTTTTACCACACGGCAAGGGACATTCGGATGTTTGGGTAAACACCACATTAATCGAATCAATTCACAATAATTGGCCTAAAGCCATTTATCACCTTAAAACAGAGCTAAGTGGTAGTTCGTTAACATCTACAGAACGACTTACGCTTAGAAAAAAGAATACAAATGTAGATATTAGGGTTTCCGATGGAACTGTCTACTTTTCTCCTGGAGGTGGTCTCATGTCAAATGGAACCGCAATTGATGACTTTACACGCTTACAAAAATTGTACCGTGATATTGAGTATTTAGATAAAGTCGTTGCACAGGAAATTGAGCAAATTAAGATGAAAGTATCAAGCCCAACGGGTAAGTTGAACCTCAAGCTTTACTTTTCAGACCTAGAAAAGATACGTGTTATAGAAATCAATTCTAAAACGATTTTAAACTTTTTAAAAGAGTGCTAACAAGGCACTTAAACGGAATAAAAAAACAGTTGGTTACGTTTGTGTACACATTTTAGCCCACTATTTTTTTCCGCTTAATGCGGCGTTAGTGCGTCAAGCGAAGCTTGGTGCATCTTGCAGGGTGTAAGTCCCTGTCGGGTAAGGTTTAACCAACCACCCGTATCGAGTGTTGCGACTTTGGCGGAGTGTGAGATTAGCGATCGCTTTTCAGCAGTGAAGACTGCATCACGCGAACAATATTGGTGAAGCGTACACAGAGAATTATATAGGCCATAGGGATTGTCGTGATCCTGAAGTGCTGGTATCGCTCCGATAAATTTTAGGTCTGACTGACGAGGTTTGTAACGCCATCGAAGTCCATGCAAAGCAACCGTTATTCATAGCAAACGAAAGGTAAGGTTGTGGCGAGTCAGCGGAGTTATCAAGTCGTGGCATGTGTAAAGAGATGTATTGAGAACTTGAGAGATCCAAAGGTGTTCCACAAGGACAGTGGTAGGGAAGTTTAGTTAAAATCGAAGCCAACGAAGACCCTTTGGAAGTCAGATCAGCCCATAGTAGTCTGGGCAAGGGAAAGCCTTGTACATGGCGAAGGAGCTGACAGTTATATTAGGTATTGAGCCGACACATAGTCCGGACAAAGTAGGGCTGGAAACACTATGACAACAACACTTAATACCATCGCATTTAAAGCACACACCCACCCCAAACACAGGTTTCAGAATTTATATGGACTACTAAATACTGACAGCTTGTATCAAAGTTGGGGGCAACTCAATAAATCAGCTAAACCCGGTATAGACGGCATTACCATGCCTTTGTACAAAGCGAAGCTGGTAGAAAACATCGATCGTTTAGGTCAGCAACTCAAACAGAAATGTTACCGAGTTAATGATATTAAACGCATTTTTATCCCTAAATCGAATGGTAAACAACGGCCTTTAGGCCTACCAACAGTTGATGATAAACTTGTACAGCAAAGTGTAAGCCAGATCCTGCAAAGTATTTGGGAACAAGACTTTATGCGCAATAGTTATGGTTATCGACCGAATAAAAGTGCGCATCAAGCAGTGCATAGTTTAACATTAAATCTGCAATTTAAAGGTTATGGCTACATAGTCGAAGCTGATATTAAGGGCTTCTTCGATAATCTTGATCATGATTGGTTGATGGATATGCTTAGACAACGCATCGATGATAAGGCAATACTCAACTTAATAAACCAATGGTTAAAAGCGCGGATAAAATCACCTGATGGAGTCTTTAGCAAACCATCGAGTGGAAGCCCACAGGGCGGTATTATTAGTCCTGTACTCGCTAATATTTATCTGCATTATGCGCTAGACCTTTGGTTTGAAAAGAAAGTGAAGCCGACAATGCGTGGCAGAGCAATGATGATCCGCTATGCAGATGATTTTGTTTGCGCGTTTCAATTTGCGAATGACGCCGAGCGCTTTTATAAGGTATTACCGAAACGATTAAAGAAATTCAACTTAGACGTTGCAGAAGACAAAACATCGTTAATGCGATTCAGCCGATTTCATGTTGGTCGAAAACGTCATTTTGTATTTCTAGGTTTTGAGTTTTATTGGGGAACAGATTTTAATGGTAAGGCAAGGCTCAGACGACGCACTGGCGCGAAGAAGCAAAAGGCAACGCTGAGTGAATATTACCAATGGATCAAAGCTAAGCGCTCATTTAAGTTGAGAGATTGGTTACCCCAATTAAAACGAAAACTGATAGGGTTTAGAAATTACTTTGGGCTTCCCGACAACAGCCGAAGTCTGGCAGGTGTATATGATTATGCTTTGCATACCTTATATAAATGGTTGAACAGGCGTAGTGGTCGACGAAGTTATAACTGGAGTAATTTCAAGAAGATGTTAGAGTATTTTAAAATTGAGAGTATCAAAGTCAGCAAGCGTTTTATTGTTGTCGACTGGTACTAGCTAGGGTCGTGTTTTACACGAGTGAATATATAACTGAAGAGCCGGATGCGGTAGTTCCGCATGTCCGGATCTGTGTGGGGTCGGCCTAGCAATAGGTCGCTCTACCACAATTAAATTACAACAAATGGAGTATTAATTGAAACCTAAAGTATTTGTAGCATCGTCAGTTGAAGGTCTAGATGTTGCTTACCCATTACAAACAAATCTTCAACATGATGCTGACATCACAATATGGAGCCAAGGTGTATTTTCTCTTTCGATTACACCAATAGACTCAATAACCGAAGCATTAGAATCTTCAGATTTTGGAGTCTTTGTTTTTAGCCCTGATGATGAAACCAAAATGAGAGGAAGTGTGAGTGACACAGTTCGTGATAATGTCATTTTTGAATTAGGTCTATTTATTGGAAGGTTAGGTAAAAGAAGGTGTTTTATTGTCATGCCAGATAATATTGACTTCCATATCCCAACCGATTTAGTAGGGGTTTCTCCCGCTACATACTCTGGAGAGAGAGACAGGGATGAAATAGCGGCATCTTTAGGCCCTGCTTGTCACGAAATTAGAAAAAGCATGAAATTACAGGGTGCATTTGATAAAAGTGCCGTATCGACTAAAATCCCAGCGAATGACCATGATAACTATGATGAAAGTGATAAATTAGTTCTTATAGAGTCTTGGTTATTAAATGATGCCGTTGAAGGTGAAGCTATTAAATATCTTGATATAGATAATCATTTAAAAATTGAATTAGGATCATCAAAAAAATTATTACCCGAAGTATTTGCTAGAAATACTGATTATAGAGTGAACGCTGCTGGTGGAAATGTATTCAAGTTTGAAACATCTTTTTTTACAGGGTAAATAATTTATAACAACGTGCTCAAACGGACGCGTAAATTTTGCCCGCACTTCAAGCAGTTTAACAAATTGTACTTAGACGTTTAGCAAAGCGTTATCGATACAAAACCTAATCCGAAGTATTGATTGTCTTTAAAAGCTAATGTCTCGAATGTGGCAGCTACTGACCTTAGAGTAGTCCGTTGTATGAATTTTTAGTTTTGCTTTAAAAAATTGCTATTTCAAAAGATATCCTAACGACAAGTTAGTGCGCTTCAATGTCATTAACTTAAGGATTTAGCACATACGTTTATAATTCATTGGGTACTTATTTGTCTTGTTTCTACGGTCTTGTCGAAAAAACTTCCGATCAGGTCGGATAACACTTAAATTCTTTGATAT